>NZ_OZ244153.1:1095000-1395000 GCF_965216265.1 Kordiimonas sp. | reverse complement strand
TGCCTGAACGCTTGGGCACCCTTGGGTTGACGCGTGACGTGCTGGAGGATCACATTGCCTGGGATATAGGCGCAGCACCCTTGGCCGAACATCTTGCGAACCTTATTGATGCACAAGCCGTGCTACAGCGGTTTTCCCGTCTTGCCTATAACTGCAATCGCGCACCAGACAGCGAGGACGCAATACCGTGCCAATATGGCAGTCGTCGTATTCCCGGCAACCAGTCCCTTGAGGACAATGCCATACGTGCCCGGTATGATGCGCTTTATCTGCCGTTTCATTAGGCCGTGGAGGCTGGTCTCAACACCGTTGGCCGTAGGTGCCCATTGGCGCTTCTTATATCTATCCAGACGTTTGATCCTGAAAGCTACGGGGCAGAACCATTTGATATCGGTGTTTACGGGGGCCAGGATGACAGGCTTGCAGGGTCGCTGATCACCGCTATTGAGCACGACAAAAGCTATAGTGTGCAAAATGATTGGCCGTTTGAGCCGTCAGCTACTGTGACCCATACCCTAGCCAAACACGGGGTGCGGAAAAACGTGGTGGGTGCGATGGTCGCGATCAACAATCGATTGGTGTGGGATACGGTGCGGCAGGAACGGATGGCTCGTTATCTGGCAGCAGTGTTGCGGTCAGTCATCGAGGGTGGCATATCGGCGCGGCCGGGGGATCCACCCGAGCAGGTTTTGGCCTCAGAGCTTTTATAACACGTTCATGGCATAATTGTTGACAGCGCTGTCAAATATTCCTACACCGAACGTGGGAAGGATTGACCGGCTATCCGGTGCTCTCCCCAAGGTCGCTTCCAATATAAAACAAGACCCGGGCCCCTCGGGCGAAGCGTGAATGTGGTAATCTGGCGTCTCACAGTTCCGAGCGAACGGTGTGGCACGCTTCACGATGGTTGAGGGGTTTTCAATGATTTTGCGTCTATTCACTTTATTTCTGTTTGTCGTGGTTGGAACATCGGCGCTGCTCGCGGATGAGCCCGCGATGGTGTCGTCACCAAACGGCGAGATTTCTGTAACTGTCAGCGCCGATAGCGATCGGCTCTACTATGAGGTTTCTTATAAAGGAAAACCGGTGCTGGCGCCGTCTCGCCTTGGTTTTCGGCTGTCGGAAGCGGACGGCTTTGACGATGGTCTGAGCATTACCGGGGCTGCGGAGACGTCTGGTGATGAGACATGGACGCTGCCGTGGGGCGAGCGTGAGACGGTTCGCAATCACTTTAACGAGCTGAAGGTTACGGTTACGGAACAAAAGGGCCCGAAGCGGTACCTGAATGTTATTTTTCGGGTGTTTGATGACGGCCTTGGTTTCCGCTACGACGTGCCTGCTGATAGCGGTTTTGGCAAAATAGGCATCACGGACGAGATCACCGAATTTGCCTTCGCGGAAGAGGCGCGCGTGTGGTGGATGCCGGCGCGCTGGTGGAACCGATATGAGTATGTCTACAACGAAACCCAGTTGCATCAGGTGCCTATGGCGCACACGCCAATCACCATGCGCCGGGATGACGGGCTGCATATATCGGTCCATGAAGCGGCGCTGACCAACTATTCCGGCATGTCGCTTGAGAAAAGCCACGCTACTACATTCAAGGCGAACCTGGCCCCCGGGCCGGATGGTGTGAAGGTGCGGCAAGAGGGTGCGTTCGTAACACCGTGGCGCACGATCCAGATTGCGGAAGCAGCAACCGGTCTCTTGAACTCAAACCTCATTTTGAACCTGAATGAGCCCAACAAGCTGGGCGATGTTTCATGGGTGCAGCCGGGTAAATATGTCGGCATCTGGTGGGGCATGCACTTGGGTGTTGAAAGCTGGGGGTCTGGCCCAATCCACGGTGCAACAACAGAAAACACCAAGCGCTATATCGACTTCGCGGCAAAATATGGTTTTGACGGTGTACTGGTCGAAGGCTGGAACGAAGGCTGGGACGGTGACTGGTTCCATAACGGAGACGTGTTCAATTTCACCAAACCCTACCCGGATTATGACTTTGATGAACTGGGCCAGTACGCACGGGAACGCGGCGTACGTATCATCGGGCATCATGAAACTTCCGGCAGCGTAACAAACTATGAAAACCAAATGGCAGACAGCTTTGCCTTGTTTGCTAAAAACGGCATCGCGCAGGTAAAAACCGGGTATGTGGCGCACGCGGGCGATATCAAGCGCCTGGATGAAGACGGCAACGCAGTTTACGAGTGGCACGACGGCCAGTTCATGAGTCAGCACCACGAGCGTGTACTCATAGAAGCTGCGAAGCATAAAATCTCGATCAACGCCCATGAGCCGATCAAGGATACAGGCCTGCGCCGTACCTATCCAAACTGGCTGGCGCGGGAAGGCGCGCGTGGGCAGGAATATAACGCCTGGGGGTCCCCCGGCAACCCGCCCAGCCATACGGCAGTACTGCCATACACACGCATGTTGTCTGGCCCGATGGATTTCACGCCCGGCATCTTTGATCTCCTATTCGAGGAAGCGCAGCCAAATGACCGTGTGCGTACCACGCTCGCGAAACAGCTTTCGCTTTATGTGGTGATCTATAGCCCGATCCAGATGGCGGCGGACCTGCCGGAAAATTACGAAGCACGGCTTGATGCTTTCCAGTTTATTCGCGATGTGCCCACAGACTGGTCTGAAAGCATCGCGCTGAACGGAGAGATTGGTGAATATGTGACCTTCGCGCGCAAAGCAAAGGGCAGCGAAGACTGGTTTCTTGGCAGTCTCACCAATGAGGAAGCTCGCACGCTATCCGTGAAGCTTGATTTCCTCACGCCGGGGCAGGCGTATAAAGCGGAGATTTATCGTGACGGCCCGGATGCAGATTGGGATACCAACCCCTACGCCATGGTGATTGAGAGCAGAAAGGTCACGGCCGCTGATGCGCTTGACCTGCCGCTGGCGCCCGGTGGCGGCATGGCCGTTCGCTTCACGCCAGCAAAATAGCGCCCGCTGCGCCCGGCTGTTGAAGGCGGGCGCAAGTGATGCCAAACTGTCCTCCGGTCAGCGTAGGCACTATGCCTGCCTTATTCGGGGGACATGTTTTTATGACGACACAACAATCTGATTGCATCCTCGCGATGGACCAGGGCACGACCAGCAGTCGTGCCATCGTGTTTGGTAAAGCGGGGGATATTATTGCCAGCGCGCAGCAGGAATTTTCGCAGCATTATCCGGATGACGGCTGGGTGGAGCATGACGCGGATGAGATATGGCAAACAAGCCTTGAGACCGCGCAGGCCGCATTAAAGGAAGCCGAGGCGCAGGGCCACCGTGTTGTAGCCATCGGCATCACCAACCAGCGCGAAACCTCTGTTCTGTGGGACCGTGATACCGGTAAGCCGCTGCACCGTGCAATTGTGTGGCAGGACAGGCGCACGGCAGATGTTTGCCGCAAGCTCAAGGCCGACGGCGCGGAAGAGGCCGTGCAGGATAAAACCGGCCTGCTACTCGACCCCTATTTTTCCGCCACCAAAGTGGCGTGGATGCTGGACAATGTGTCTGGCGCGCGGGCAAGTGCTGACGCAGGCAAGCTGGCGTGGGGCACGATCGACAGCTTCCTGATATTGAAGCTCACAGGCGGGAAGGTACATGCCACCGACGCTACCAATGCGAGCCGCACCAGCCTGTTCAACATTCGCACTCAGGAATGGGACGATGAGCTTTTAAAGCTTTTTAACGTGCCAGCTTCTGTGTTGCCGGATGTGCTGGACAGCGCGGCGGAATTTGGTGTGACAGCGCCAGAGCTTTTTGGTCGCAGCATCCCTATTCTTGGGGTGGCGGGCGACCAGCAGGCAGCGGCCATTGGCCAATGCTGTTTTGATGTTGGCGCGATCAAAAGCACCTATGGCACCGGCTGTTTTGTGTTGATGAACACGGGCACCAAATTTGTGCCCTCCCAGAACCGGCTGCTCACCACAGTGGCCTACCGGCTGAAGGGGGAAACCACATACGCGCTTGAGGGCTCCATCTTCATTGCGGGTGCTGCGGTGCAGTGGCTCAGGGACGGCATTAAAATTATTGAAAGCGCCAAGGAAAGTGAAAAGCTCGCCACCTCCGTTGCGCATAGCGGCGGAGTTTATATGGTGCCCGCATTTACCGGGCTTGGTGCACCGCACTGGGACCCGGACGTGCGCGCGGCGATCTTCGGCATGACACGCGGCACCACACGGGCAGAGATTGTGCGCGCCACACTTGAAGCCGTGTGTTTTCAGACGCATGACCTTTTCAGTGCCATGGCGGAAGACGGGATCACGCCCTCTGTGCTCAGGGTAGACGGCGGCATGGTGGCGAACGACTGGATGGTTCAAACGCTTTCAAACACGCTTGGGCTGCAGGTGGACCGGCCCGTGGTGATGGAAACCACAGCGCTTGGTGCGGCTTATCTCGCTGGGCTTAAGGCGGGCATATACGGCTCGCTGGATGATCTGCGTGCGAATTGGCAGACAGATCGACGCTTTGATCCGGAAGCAGGTGGTGATACGCGCAAAGCGCAAATCGAGAAGTGGCACCGCGCGGTGAAGGCTGCGCAGGCTTTCTCTGCCTAGGGTGACTTAGGGGGCTGGCTGTGCCGCCATCCAGTCCGCCAGGGTTTTCTGTTCCGCGGCGGTGAGGGCGAGCCCTAGCTTGCTGCGCCGCCACAGCACATCGTCTGCCGTGTGCGCCCATTCTTCGCTCATCAGATACCGTACTTCTGCTTTATACAGGCCCGCACCAAAATGCTGGCCGAGGTCGCCTATGCTGACAGCGCCGCCTGTCGCACGCTCAACGGCTGTACCGTATGCAAGGCACAAGCGCCTTAGAACGGTAGGGTTCAGCCAATCCAGCTTTGCCTGCATGGCCGTGTATAATGCCTCAAAGTCACCACCGGGGAAATCACCGCCCGGTAGCGCCACACCTGCCGTCCAATCCCCCTTGGCGTGCAGATAAGGGTGCAGCTTTTCAAACACATCTTCAGCCAGCCGCCTGTATGTTGTGACCTTGCCACCATAGATGCTGAGAAACGGTGGCGCGCCATTTTTGGCTTCAAGGTCCAGCACATAATCGCGGGTAAGTTTGGAGGCATTTTTGGCCCCGTCATCATATAGCGGGCGCACACCAGAGAAGCTCCAAACCACTTGCTCCGGTGTTATCGCTGATTTGAAATAGTCAGACGCCAGCGCGCAGAGATATTCTATCTCCTCGTCGTCAATACGTACCCGGGCGGGGTCTTCAGTGAAGGGCACATCGGTCGTGCCGATCATGGTATATTTGTCGCGGTAAGGGATGGCAAAAACCACGCGTCCGTCGCTGCCCTGAAACGTGAAAGCTTGCTCGCCGTCATAAAGCTTTGGCACCACAATATGGCTGCCTTTAACAAGGCGCATGTTGGTCACACGCCCGCTATCTACCGGCAAGTGTTCCTGAACTGCATCAACCCACGGCCCCGCTGCGTTGATCAAGCTTCGTGCCTTGATGGTGATGCGTTTACGGGCTGGGGTTTCAATTTCCGCTAGCCAGAAACCGCCTTCCACACTCGCGCGCAGGAATTTATGGCGAGTCAAAATGGTGGCACCGCGGTCGGCTGCATCCCGCGCATTGGCGATCACCAAGCGGCTGTCGTCTACCCAGCAGTCTGAATATTCAAAACCTTTTTTAAAGTCATCCTTCAGCGGTTCACCCTGCGGGCACCGCCGCAGGTTCAGGGTGCGGGTGGCGGGCAGTTTTTTGCGCCCCCCGATATGGTCATAGAGCCAGAGCCCCAGGCGCAGGATAAAAGCGGGCCTGAGCCCTTTATGGTACGGTAATATGAACCGCATGGGGTGGATAAGATGCGGGGCCATGCCCATCAGGATTTCGCGTTCCTGCAGGCTTTCCCGCACGAGGCGAAACTCATAATGCTCCAGATACCGCAGGCCGCCGTGAATAAGTTTGGAGCTGGCGCTTGAGGTCGCGCTCGCCAGATCATTTTGTTCCACCAGTGTAACGGAAAGGCCGCGGCCAACACCGTCCCGCGCGATGCCGGCACCGTTGATGCCGCCACCAATGATCAGGACGTCTGTTGTTATATCTGGTGCGCTCATTTGCAGGCTATGGTGCCGGAAACCGGTATGGTTGTCGACCAGCCATCGGTTTTATTGATCATCAGCACACCAATATGCGTGCCTGTCGCTTTTTCCTCATCCGATCGCGCAGGTCGGAGGGAGAGGCGCGCGGTCATGTCTCGCGCTTCAAACACCTGCAGGCTTGGAAAGCCGTCAAATGTATCGCGGGTCGCTCGTGTTTGAAGGAGGGCGTGGCTCGCGCCGTCCAGCGCAATCAGGGCGCCAGTTTCTCCGGTTTCCTGAAAAAAAACGGTCGCATCGCGGGACGGAAAAGGCCTCGACCGCGCTTTGAGGCTGAGCCCGCATTTGCCTGAAACATCGCTCTCGGGCACCGGCCCCACGCGCATGAATTGCAGCGCGGTCTGCTGCCGGGTATGCGTATTTTGACACGCAGCTGTCGCTAAAAGCAGCGCTGCCAAAACCAAACGCTTCACAATGTTTCCCCTCAAACTCTTTTTGGGGCGGTCGCCCACCATCCGTACCACAGCAAACTAGGGCGCCTGAATCAAGTCGCACGCGGCGTTATGGTCTGTTTTTCTGCTGAGGCGAAGGATTGCGCGCTCCGAAAGGTTTGCGAAAAGCCCCGTCGTTACTGAATTGACAGCGCTGTCTTTCAAAGGTAAAGACACAGAACACTATTGGTCATAAGGGGCTTAAATGGGAAGTTTAGGGCCCCCGTGTTGAGGTTGGCGCAGTATGGTGTTGAGTTGCGCCGGGGAAGGGATCGTTATGTCAAACACTGAAACGTGTATTGTTGCCGATATTGGCGGCACCAATGGACGGTTTGGGATTGCCCGCTTTATTGAGGGCGAAAAAAAACCTCACATTGAAAAAGTTTCGGTGTTCCCCTGTGCAGATTCTTCCGGCGTTAGCCCGATGCTTGGCCAGTATATTGGCCAACTGGGGGCAGAGCGCCCCAAGATGGCACGCCTTGCGATCGCAGGCCCCACCACAGCACGCCATGGCAGGCTTACCAACCTTGGTTGGCAGGCGGATGCCGGTGTGCTTGAGACGGACCACCGGCTCGAGAGCGTGAAGCTGTTGAACGATTTTGGAGCGCTTGCTGGTGCCTGTCAGTTTCTTGAAGAAGGCACCGACTATATTCAGCTAAAAAAAGGTACTGAAGATAGCAAAGGCCCGATCTCTGTTATGGGGCCGGGCACCGGTTTTGGGGTTGCCCTTCTGGTGCCTGTTGAGAATGAATGGATCACTGTCCCTACCGAGGGCGGTAACATGGCTTTTGCGCCGTCTACCCGGCTTGAGCACGACCTGACAGAACACCTACGTGCAGAAATGGGCCATGTGTCTGTTGAAACCTTCCTGTGCGGGGAGGGGATCGCTCGCATTCACCGTTTTCTGGTTGATTATGGCGGTAGTGGTGATCGTGGGCTATCGCCTGCAGAAATCACCAAACTGGCGGGTGAGGGCGGTGCGCCGTCTTGCACGCGTGCGGTGCAACTGTTCCTCTCGATCGTTGGCAGTTCCGCCGGTAACATTGCCCTCGCGCACGGCGCAACCGGCGGCGTATTCCTCGGCGGTGGCATCCTGCCCAAGATCATGACCATGGTATCGTCAAGCGACCTGCTGCGCCGCTTTGTTGCCAAAGGCCCCATGCAGCCGTACCTGGACCGTATTTCAGTAAACCTGATCACGGCCAAATATGCAGCGCTGATTGGCTCTGCTGTCCTTTAGGACATGAAAGCTATCTGCTGGTAACAGGTATCCCGTCGGCGTCAAAGAGCTTGCGTTCAATGATGCCACCTTCGCCGTAGTGATACTCCACGCGGTGGAACCCGGCTGGATGCATCGTGGGGAGACTGTGTTGGTCAAAATAGGCGACGCTGTCGCGTTGCATGGCTTGTGTATAAGTGCGGGTTGAAAAGGCGTAGGGCGCATAAGGCCTGGATTCGGCGTCGAAATAATTGACCCGGGCCGGTTTGCCAAAACTGTTAAAATCGCGCCATTCGATGCGGCTGAATCCAGCAGACATGGGCGCGAGGTTTCCGCTGGCGTCCTGGGCTTCTTCATTTAGAAAATTACCATATTGGTCGAATTCAAAGAAAACGCCCGCATAGCCCAGGCGGCCATTTTTGAGTGTGCCATCAGCGTTCTCAAATCGCCGGTATAGTGCCATATCGTTTGCGTCATAAGCAAAAGAGGCGCGATCAAAGCCGTTATGTTCAGGTACGATGTTCCCGTTTTTGTCAAAGCGTGTTTCCGTCACCACGCGCCCTTCACTATCACGCGTCACATGCACTTCACTGTAACCATCTCCGGTCATGTCTGTGCCGTCTTCAGTTTCAAAGGTCAGGCGATCCCAGAAGCCTAATGGGCCATGGTGATATATTTTGCGCAGGACGCCATTCACAGCGACAGGCTCGCCCCCAACATCCTGGTAAGCCTCGACTGTTTTGTCTGCCGCGTACGCGAAGGTAAGTATCGCGGCCCCAAAGTCACCGGCTGGGCTTGGCTGACCTTCATGAAAAAAAGTTACCTGAGTGAGGCGTCCCTGCGGGTCGTACACCAGCGAGTAGTGATCAATGACGGCGGCTTGCTCTGTTGTCAGCGGATAGGCAGGGCGCGGTGTGCGCTGTGTGTGATCAATGTTCCATTTCAGGTATGTGTTACCCTGTTGCGCATGGACCGCAGTGCCCAGCAGCGCGCAAAGCAGAAACAGAAATTTCATCATTTGTAACCCTCGCTTTATGGTTTTTCGCGATGTTACACAGTAACCATTTTTCCACAAGGCTTGATGACGAGTGCTGGCAAAAAAACACCCCGGCAGATGTGCTGCCAGGGTGGAGGAATGCTCTTTACCAAATGCCTGCCTTGGATGGGAGAGGATAGGCAGTTGGCTACAGAGGCCCCTAATTCAGGAAACCAGGCTCAGCAGCTCATAGGGAGCCCCTGAAGTCAGGTTCCTTGGAAGGATACCGGCGTCATTGCAAAAATCAATGCAAATTATGAAAATATATTCATATTATCGGCATTATATGCAGCGTCGTTTGTAGTAATCTATAAATATCAACAAATTATACGAGGTTATTTTTGCAATATTTGCAAAATTATGGGCAACCTGCCGGAAAACCATCACTGATAGCCAGTGCGGTTGTAACGCGAGGCCGCTCGCGGTAGAGTCGCGCCATGCCTTGGGCTTCCACGCTGTGTAAACCTGTGCCCGATAGAGGGTACACTGTGACAATGCACCATCAAGTTCGACCCGAGAAGCGGCTCAAAACCGGGCGTATTTGTATTCAGTTTCAACTCTTTGTTGCTCAATGAAACATTTGGCTTCTAATGTTGTCAGAATTCAGATAGAGGCAGCGCCGGTTCGGCGATACTGCGCGGTAAGATAATTGATCGAGTTTCCTTGCCGCTCTTGGAGATCGCTTTATGAAAAGCAAGTTGATTGTTGGATGGCGGGAATGGGCGGGATTGCCGGAATTCTCAATCGCCAACATCAAGGCGAAAATCGACACTGGCGCAAAAACATCAGCCCTGCACGCGTACCGCATCAAGAAAGTCATGCGGGACGGTGCGCCATGGGCCGAGTTTTTTGTGCATCCCGTGCAACGGCACAGGAAACCAGAGATTAAGTGCGCTGCCCCCATTGTGGGTGAGCGCGAGATAAAAAGTTCAAATGGTGTTGTGCAGAAGCGGCTGGTGGTTTCCACGCCGCTCGTGCTGGGGCCATTTGTCCAGAAAATTGAGCTGACACTAACAAATCGGGACGAAATGGGGTTCCGCCTTCTGGTTGGCCGGCAAGCGCTTGCAAAGCGTTATCTGGTTGATAGTGGCCTGTCTTACGGCCTTGGCGAACCTGATGATGACCGGTGGCAACAATAAGGATTTTGGAAAATGCGTATCGCGCTCCTGACCCGTAACGCCAATTTATACTCCCACGTCCGGCTCATTGAGGCCGCTGAAAAACGTGGCCACACGATGGATCCCATCGATACGCTCAAGGTCTATATCAACATTGCCTCGCACCGACCGGAGATGCGCTACAGGGGTGATATCGTTGAAGGTTATGATGCTGTTATCCCGCGGATCGGCGCGTCCATCACATCATTTGGTACCGCCGTGTTGCGCCAGTTTGAGGTGCAGGGCATATATCCCTTGAACGAATCTGTTGCCATCACACGCTCCCGCGACAAGCTGCGCTCGTTCCAGCTTCTCTCCCGCCGCGGCATCGGCTTGCCGCTGACGGCCTTTGCGCATGCTACCAGCGAAGCCGAAGACCTGATCGATATGGTTGGCGGTACGCCGGTGGTGATCAAGCTTCTCGAAGGCACACAGGGCGTGGGTGTTGTGCTAGCGGATACCATGGATGCCGCGCGCTCCATGATCCAGGCGTTTGGCAAGCTGAAGGCCAATATCCTCGTGCAGGAATATATCAAGGAAGCCAAAGCTCAGGATATCCGCTGCCTTGTGGTTGGCGGCAAGGTGATCGCCTCGATGATGCGCAAGGGCGCGGACGGTGAGTTCCGCTCCAACCTGCACCGGGGTGGCTCTTCCCGCACCATAAAAATTACGCCTGAGGAACGATCCACAGCCGTGCGAGCAGCCAAGGTTATGGGGCTGAATGTTGCGGGTGTTGATATGCTGCGTTCCAACCACGGCCCGGTGATTATGGAGGTAAACTCTTCTCCCGGGCTTGAGGGGATCGAGAAAGCAACGGGGATTGACGTTGCGGGCAAGATCATCGAATTTATCGAAGCAAATGCGAAACCGAATCGCACCCAGACCAAAGGCAAAGGCTAACCCATGAAAACACGCGCGCCTTTTGAAATTGCAGGACAAAAGGTGCAACCGGGCAACCGGGTCTCCATGTCGCTTTCCATGCCGGGGCAGTCGCGTTATACGCCGCTGTCCATGCCGCTTCATGTGATCCATGGCAAAAAGGATGGCCCCACAGTTTTCATCAATGCGGCCATCCACGGTGATGAGATCAACGGTATCGAGATCATCCGCCAGCTCCTTAAGCAGAAATCGCTGAACCGTATCCGGGGCACGCTATTATGTGTGCCGGTGGTGAACGTCTACGGTTTCCTGCATCATACCCGCTATATGCCGGACCGGCGCGACCTTAACCGGGGTTTCCCGGGCTCGGAGCATGGCTCGCTCACCTCCCGCGTGGCCCATGTGTTCAGGAAGCAGATTATTGACCGGTCTGATTATGGCATCGACCTGCACACAGGCTCGAACCACCGCACCAACTTTCCGCACATTCGCGCCAATATGGCGGACGCGGAGACAGCCAAGCTGGCTCGTGCTTTTAACACACCGGTGATTGTAAATGCGAGCTTGCGCGACGGCAGTTTGCGTGGCTATGCGGTCGAGAAGGGCATCCCTGTACTGCTGTATGAAGCAGGGGAAGCGCTGCGGTTTGACAAGCTGGCAGTGAGCGCCGGGGTGCGGGGTATCCTCAACGTGCTTGGCGCCATTGGCATGATCAAGCGCGAGGTGAAACGCAGGCCGCACGTGACGCTGGAGGCAGATAGCTCACACTGGGTCAGGGGCGCGCGTTCCGGCCTCATCAGGGAGCCGATCCGGCTGGGTACACGGGTGGAAGCAGGCGACAGGCTTGCCTATCTGTCTGACCTGTTGGGTGATGAGCAGGTGGAGATCAAGGCAACGCAGGAAGGTGTTGTTATCGGGCGCACAAACCTGCCGATTGTGAACGAGGGTGACGCGCTTTTCCATGTTGCCGAGTTTGACAATACGGACAAGGCTGACCATACGGTTGAACGTTTCCGCGCCTCGCTTGAAGGCCTTGGTGAAGGCGACTATATCGACCCGCTGGCGGAATAGTGCGCCCACAATACTCATTACGGTCTAGAAACGATCAGCCCGGAAGGGGTGGATATCCAAAACCGCCGCACGGCCTTCAATAACATCCAGCATCAACTGCGCGCTCACCGCCGCCTGGGTTAAGCCAAGGTGTTGATGCCCAAAGCAAAAATAGATATTTGCGTGCCCCGGCGCTGGCCCCATCACGGGCAGGCTGTCGGGCAGGGTGGGGCGAAACCCCATCCACGGCCTGATGCCCCCAGGTGTGGCATTTGGTGGTGAATGTGTGACGGTTTCCGTGGCGCGAGTGTGGCGGTAGTCACCTCGCAAATCCGGCAGTAATTCCTGCCCCAGCGGCACCAGCGCAAGTGCTTGTTTTTCAGTCATTTTCGCATCCAGCCCACCAAATTCAACACGGCCAGCCAGTCGTAAAACTGCCGTTTGAGTGTGGTGCATGGGTGTGGCGACAAAGCGTTTTTCAAAAAAAGTTGTGGGAACACGGGGGTTTATGCTGGGGTGCGGGATATCGAGATGATAACCGCGTTCGGTCTCAAGCGGGATTTTATATCCAAGCTGCCGAGCCAGCAGGTGAGAGAAGGCCCCCGCCGCGATCACTACTTTTGCCGCCTGCCATGTTTGGTCTGCTGAGCAGATCGTCGTGCAATCTTTGCTGCTTTCAATATGGGTGATATCAGCCGTTTCAATCCTGCCGCCGAGCTTCAGGAAATGGGCCATCAGGGTTTGAGTGAGGGCATAGGGGTCGCTTATGTGCGCAGAGTTCGGGAAATACAGCCCACCCTTCAGGCGCGGGTTCAGGGCCGGGTCAAAATGCCGGAGGGTGGTCCCGTCCCACAGCGCGCTTTCAACGTCAAAATCGGCAAGGGCCGCTTGCTCCCGCGCGGCACCAGCCAGGTTCTTCTCCCGCGCGTAAGCCACCAGCGTACCCTCACGCTTCAAAAGACCATCAAGGCCAAAACGCGCATCAAGGTTTTGGTATGCGGCCACGGCACCCGCATTCAACCCCGCGATGGCTTCGGTGCTGCGCTTCACCACAGCAGGCCGGGCGGATAATATGAAACGCACAAGCCACGGCATCAGCCCCAGCATATATCGCCAACGAAGGCTCACTGGGCCATTGGGCTGAAGCAGCAGGCCGGGCAGGGCGCTGAGGAGCGCAGGTGTTGCGAGTGGGAAGATATGTTCCGCCGCTATATGCCCCGCGTTGCCATAGGAGCAGCCACTGCCCACACCCCCACGGTTGATCACGAGAACACCGTGGCCCGCCGCCTGTAGTTCAAGCGCAGTGGTGATGCCGATAATGCCACCCCCGATGATGATGATCTCTTCTTTGGCCACAGCACCAACTCCAACTCTGCCCATTTTTTCTTGCAATAGCATATTGTATACAATATACGCAATTCAGGATTTGGGCTTGAAGCCGGGGGCTGGCGAACAACAACCCGGCCAAGCCCGCTTGGCGAGCGGGGAGGCTGCGCACCATTTTGGCCCTTCTGGTTTGGTGCACCCCATTCCCGCCTTCATGTGTGAAGGTTGAGGGTCGGCTTCCCTGCTCGCTTTTTTGTTTTGGCTCTTATCTGGAAGGATAAAAAGATGATCGACTGGTCCGGCGTTTTCCCTGCCACCACAACGCAGTTTAAAAAGGATGAAAGCCTTGATCTGGAGGCTACCCAGCGGGTGATTGACGGCCTGATCAAGGACGGGGTGCACGGCATCATCGCGCTTGGCACTGTAGGCGAAAACTGTTCCCTGAGTGCGAAGGAAAAACGGTCTGTATTGAAGGCGGCAGTGGAAGTGGTGGGTGGCCGCGTGCCGCTCTTGTCCGGTGTTGCGGAATTTACGCCAAAAGCGGCTGCCGCATACGCAAGCGACGCTGAAACCATTGGCGCAGACGGGCTGATGGTGCTGCCCGCCATGGTATACCAAGCCCAACCGAGTGAGATTATTTCGCACTTCAAGACGGTGGCAGCAGCCACCAATCTTCCGATCATGATCTATAACAATCCGGTTTCCTACAAGATCGATATCAAGATCGAGACGATGACGGAGTTGGCAAAGATCGAAAACCTTGTTGCTGTGAAGGAATCGACCGAGGACACCCGCCGCATCATCGACCTGCACAACGCTTTTGGTGACCGGTTTACTATCTTTAGTGGGGTAGATGATATCGCGCTTGAATCCCTGATGCTGGGTGCTCAGGGCTGGGTGTCTGGCCTCACCAACGCTTTCCCGCGCGAAAGTGTTGCTATCTATAACCTCGCCAAAGCCGGGCGCTATGAAGAAGCGCTTGAAATTTACCGCTGGTTCATGCCGCTCCTGGATCTCGACACCATCCCGACACTTGTGCAGTGCATCAAGCTGGTGGAAGAGATCATGGGCCGTGGGTCTGAAGTTGTGCGCGCGCCCCGCATGATGCTTGAAGGCGAAGAGCGGGCCTATGTGCAGGCGGTAACACAGGCTGCGGTGGATGCACGCCCCACATTGCCCGCTGACCTCACGAAGGCCGCGTAAACATGGCGCGCCATACCTTCCTGTGCATCGATGGCCACACGGGCGGCAACCCCGTGCGTGTGGTCTCTGGTGCGGTGCCGACGCTCAGGGGTGAAACCATGAGCGCCCGGCGGCAGGATTTTATTGCGCATCATGACTGGATACGCCGCGCGCTGGTGCTGGAGCCACGCGGCCATGACCTGATGTCAGGCGCGATTATCTACCCCGCGATTGCCAGCGATGCGGACGCGGCGATCCTCTTTATTGAGACAAGCGGGGCCTTGCCCATGTGCGGCCACGGGCTTATCGGCACTGTGACCATGGGGCTCGAGCATGGCCTGATCAAACCGCGCACCCCAGGCGAGCTGAGCCTTGAAGTGCCCGCTGGCCGGGTGGCTGTGCGCTATGAGCGCGACGGCGACAAGGTGACAAGTGTGTGCATCACCAATGTGGGCTCATACCTTGCGCACCGGGATGTGGAAATTGATGTGCCGGGCCTTGGCACTATCCGCCTTGATGTGGCTTATGGCGGTAATTTTTATGCGGTCATTGAGCCGCAGGAAAACTATCTGGGGCTTGAGCATATCACCCCCGGCGATATCCTGCGCTATAGCCCCACCGTGCGCCGACTGGTGAACGAAGCTGTCACCATTGCCCACGCGGAAGACACCACGGTAAAGGGCTGTAGCCATGTTATGTGGACAGGCATGCCGGGCGAAGGCGCGGATGGTCGCAACGCGGTATTTTATGGTGAAAAAGCCATCGACCGTTCGCCCTGCGGTACCGGCACATCGGCCCGGATGGCGCAACTGGTGGCGCGCGGGCGTTTGAATGTGGGTGACAGTTTCATCCATGAAAGCATCATCGGCAGCCGCTTCAAGGGCGGTGTGGTAAAAGAAACAAAAGTGGGTGACCTGCCCGGTATCATCCCGTCTATAGAAGGGATGGCTTACATGACCGGCATCAACACTATATTCGTGGACGACGGGGAGCCATTCCCGCACGGATTTCAGGTTATCTGAGATACACACTCAACCGTCTGGAGGGAGACGACAGTGGACAAGTTTTATAATTATATCGACGGCGCATGGGTTGAAGGCGAGAGCTACGTCCAGAACATAAACCCATCAAACACAGCGGATGTGATTGGCGAGTATGCGCAAGCCAGCCGGGAGCAGACGCAAGCGGCGATCTCAGCCGCAAACGCGGCGGCGCATGGCTGGGCACGGTCTGGCATTCAGGCGCGGTTCGATGCGCTTGATTATATCGGCACCCAGCTTCTGGCACGCAAGGAAGAGCTTGGCGAGCTGCTGTCACGCGAAGAAGGCAAAACCCGCGCTGAAGGCATTGGCGAGGTTGCACGCGCGGGCCAGATATTCAAGTTTTTTGCAGGTGAAACCCTGCGCCCGGGTGGTGAAGCGCTGCCGTCTACCCGCCCCGGCATGGGGGTTGAACTGACCCGTGAACCCTTGGGCGTGATTGGCATGATCACACCGTGGAACTTCCCCATTGCGATCCCTGCGTGGAAGATTGCGCCCGCGCTTGCTTACGGAAACTGCGTGGTGTTCAAACCCGCAGGGCTTGTGCCCGGTTCCGCTTGGGCGCTCGCAGATATCATTGCGCAAGCAGGCTTGCCTAAGGGCGTGTTTAATCTGGTGATGGGCTCTGGCCGCGTGGTGGGCGATGCGATCGTGAATTCAGACGGCATTGATGGCATCAGCTTCACCGGCAGCGTGCCCACGGGGCGTGATATTCTCGCGAAAGCCGCTGCGCGCGGCGCCAAGGTTCAGCTTGAGATGGGCGGCAAAAACCCGCTTGTGGTGCTGGATGACGCCAACCTCGATGTTGCTGTTGATTGCGCGCTTCAGGGTGCTTTTTTCTCAACCGGCCAGCGCTGTACGGCATCCTCCCGTTTGATTGTGACGGAAGGTATCCATGACCGTTTTATCGCCGCGCTTACGGAAGCAACCGCCAAGCTGCGGGTTGGTGATGCGCTCAAGGCTGAGACCCAGATCGGGCCGGTGGTGGACAAGGGCCAGCTTGATAGCAACATGCGCTATGTGGAACAGGCGGTGGCAGAAGGCGGCACGTTGGCGTGCGGTGGTGAACTGATAGGTGGTGACGGTTTTTACATGAGCCCGGCGCTGATCACCAACACCACGCCTGATATGACCATCAACCGGGAAGAAGTGTTCGGCCCGGTGGCCAGTGTTGTGAAGGTGAAGGACTATAAAGAAGCACTTCGGGTGGCGAATGACTGCGAGTTTGGCTTGTCGTCTGGTATTTGCACATCGTCGCTTGAATATGCGACCGACTTTAAGCGCAACGCAGAAGCGGGCATGGTGATGGTGAACCTGCCGACCGCAGGGGTGGATTATCACGTACCGTTTGGCGGGCGTAAAGGCTCAAGCTACGGCAGCCGCGAACAGGGCGCTTATGCGCGGGAGTTCTATACCACCGTGAAAACCGCCTACATCCGGTCAGTGTAAGCGGTTAAGGTTATTATACCGGTTCAGTGGCGCGGGTGAGCCAATCTGCATCCGCGCCATTTACTTGCGGCATCAGCTCAGCCCGCACGCGGGCGTGATAGGCGTTCAGCCAATCAACCTCGGCTTTCGTGAGCATGGAAAAATCAATCGGGCGTGTATCAATGGGCACGAGCGTGAGGTCATTCAGTTCAAGGAAGCCGTCTTCCCCTTCCACAATCTCGCACAGGTTTTCAATGCGAATGCCAAACTTGTCAGCTTCGTAATAGCCGGGTTCGTTGGTGATGGTCATGCCCGCCGATAACTCAACATCGTTTATCGCTTTGCCAATGCGCTGCGGCCCTTCATGTACGCTGAGGCAAACGCCCACGCCGTGGCCGGTGCCGTGGTCATAATCAAGCCCGGCCTGCCAAAGTGGGATGCGGGCAACCGCGTCAATATGGTGGCCTTTGGTGCCCTTGGGGAAACGAAGTTGCGCCAGTGCTATATGGCCCTTGAGCACACGGGTATAGCGGTCGCGGTATTCATCGCTGATTTTACCAATGGGCACAGAGCGTGTGGTGTCTGTGGTGCCGTCCAGATACTGGCCGCCACTATCCAGCAGATAGGTGCTGTCCGCGCCCACACTCGCTTGCGCATCTTTGGTTGGGGCATAGTGGCACAGGGCGGCGTTGCCGTCTGTGGCTGAGATGCTTTCAAAGCTTGGTTCCATGAACTGGTTGGCTTCCTTGCGGTAGCCGAGGATGGCGTCTGCCGCTTCAAGCTCCGTGATCGGGTTGCCAGCATTGGCGCGGCTTGCGGCGTTCCCCTCCAGCCAGTGCAGGAACTTCACCCACGCCACGCTGTCGCGCGCGTTGGCGGCTCGCATGGCGGACATTTCAGCCGTGTTTTTGTGGGCTTTGGCGCGTAGCACCGGGTCGGGCGCGTCATGCACGGTCCCGCCTGCGCGCACTACCGTTTGTGCGCAGATGGCGGGGCACCAGTTGCCGTCGATCCAGATGGTCTCATGCGTGTTTGCATAATCAGCAAGTGTGGTGAGGAAAGTGCCGGGCGCGTGGACTGTAACACCCTCAAGATTGATATCCGTGCGGGCGCGGGCCAGCTTCGTATCGTCGATAAACCAGTCAGCCTTGCCATTTGCTGCCAGGATAATAAAACCCTGCGGCATGGGGTTATAGGCCACATCACCGCCGCGCACATTCATCAGCCACGCCATATTGTCAGGCAGGGTCAGCACCAGCCGGTCAGCGCCCGCATCTGATACTATCTTGCCGATTCGTTGGCGGCGCTCAGGCGCGCTCTCGCCCGCCATTTCCTCAGGGTAAGCAATCACATCGGCCATCGGGCGGGCGGGCCTGTCATGCCAAATAGTATCAATGGGGTTTTGCTCCACCGCGATCAGCTTTGCGCCGACGGCCGTCACCTCCGTCTCCAGCGCCTTCACCTGTGCGGGCGTATGCAGCCATGGATCATAAGCAATGCACTCGCCTTTGCCCGCATTAGCCCGCAGCCATTTGGCGGGTGGGTTATTGTGCAGGTGTTGGTGCGAGAAGGTCTTGAGGTCTACCTCGCGCGCGACCTGCACCGTATAGCGGCCATCAACAAAAATGGCGGCGTCATGCGCACGCACCAATCCTATGCCAGCAGAGCCAGTGAAGCCGGTAAGCCATTTCAGCCGCTTGTCGCACGGCGCGATATATTCACCCTGGTGTGCGTCCGCGAGCGGGACGAGGAAAGCGTCATAACCTTTGGCCGCCATTTCTTGCCGGAGGGCGGTAAGCCGGGCTGCGTCTGACATCATCAAAATCCTGCTGTTTGTTATTTATCGTGATCACGGAGGTAAGCGACAAGGTCGTCCCGCGCGCCATTGATATGGTCTTTGAGAAGGCCGACGGCCTCGTTTTTGCGGCGCTGTTCACATAGCGTGATCAGGCGTTCATGTTCCTCGTTGGCGCGGTCACGGTTGCCTTCCGAAAGCGAGAGCTGGATACGCACATAGCGGTCCAGATTGTCGTGAATTTTTTTCACCATCTCAAGCGTAATGGGGCGGTTGGCTTCCGTGTAGATCACTTCATGCATTTGCCAGTTCAGCTCACCGCGCCGCGAGGGGTTCGAGGTGTTCATGCGCTCCGCCAGTTTGCGGGCTTTGCTGATCACGTCTTCATCCAGATGGTCGATCGCGCTGGCGAGAAGTTCGGCCTCAAGGGTCGCGCGGATGTCAAAATATTCGGTGATCTCGTCCGTGGAAAGGCGGGAGACGATGGTGCCTTTATAAGGCACGTTTACCACAAGACCTTCGGCTTCCAACTGCTGGTAAGCTTCACGGAGCGGGATGCGGCTGACACCAAGGCGCTGGGCAATATCGTCTTGCCGTAGCTGTTCGCCTTGTTCAAACTCACCCCTGAGGATCATCTCCCTCAGGGCATCTGCAACCTGCACGGCCAGCGATTTACGCGCCAGCTTTTGTGTGCCCGCCATTGAAAACTCCTACCCGAATTTTTTATAAATGCATTCCCCCCTGCATATAGGCTAATTTATATACAATATGCAATTAAAGCAGCGGTTTATGCAGATATTTGCGTGTTTGGCGGCTGTGTTCTTGATATATCGCTCAATAAATGGTTAAAAATTGAATCAACTGTTTACTGTTTTCACACAAAAGGGCGTTACGCTGTGATTCATCGACACCTGATCCTTAAACCTCGTCTTTGCCCGGAGTAGCAGTGAGTATGGACCTCAAGACGCTAACCAACATGTTCCCCTCCCATAAACTGGTGATGGGGGAGCAGTTCGCGCAGGAAAACATCACCGCGCTGAAAGTGAAAAGTGTCCTTCGGTGGTCCGACACGATTTTTGTGAATTGCGATTTTTCAGAAGCCCACTTTCACCTGCTGATTCTCTCTGGCGCCATCTTCTTCAAGTGCGATTTTTCAGGTGCGTCTTTTTCCGCATGCGATGTGGACCAAACCGAGTTCATCGCCTGCAACATGACCTGTACGAGCTTTGAAGGCTCCTGTGTGCAGGACACCAGTTTTACGGATTGCATTATCGGCGGCATGATCGGCCCGCAGGATTTTGAAAGCTGCAGCTTCTATAGCGTGCGCTATTCACGTCATATCCCGATTGTCTCGAACGTTCCCTATTATGTCGTGACGACGCCAGAGCGCCCCTTGCACGTGTTTTGTACGCCCAATGCGTGGCGGCTGCACGGCAAGGGAGTGCGCATGACAGTGGCGCCTGACGAGGTCATCGGCCTTGAGGAACCTTATAAATCTGCCGTGCGGTATGTGCTGGAGATGGAACAGTCTGTTGGCCGACGTGCAGTTGCGGGTTTCTGGGCGGAAAGCCCTTCAACCGAGGACGCGCAAAGCAACATTGACGCCCACGATATCCCTTAAGCTGATTCCCTGTTTCTCGAACAGACCTTATTTTCCGAGCAGACCTATTTTCCGAACAAAAACGTGAGTGCGCCGGGCAGTCGCGCGTTCCATGCTTCCTCATTGTGCGCCGCGCCAGGCGCTGCGACTGTCACCCAGCTCGCAGGCGTGAACCCTTTCTCCGCCATCAGGGCATCCACCTTTTCCTGCAAGGGCGGGTAATGGGCATCCAGCGTCTGGTCACCATGGTCGAAATAGATTTTGTGGTCCTCAGGCGCAGGCAGGTGGCCTTTCATATAGTCGAGGAACGCCTCGGGCACGCCGTCCATGTCTTCAGGGTCAACACCGGGCCAGTGGGTGGACATACAGCCTGCGCCGCCAAAAACATCCGGATATTCACTGATGGCATAAAGCGATATCAGCCCACCCATGCTTGAGCCCATCACCGCAGTATGGGCAGCGTCTGGCCGGGTGGCATAGTTGCGGTCGATATAGGGCTTGAGTTCCTTGACCAGAAATTTGAGATATTCGTCCGCCATCAGTTGGTCGCTCTCAAACCCATAGAGGCTTTCCTGCTTCTCGCGCGGCAGCATATAATATGCTTTTTCAGGGAAATATTCTTTGTGGCGCAGTTGCCCGGCGTTAAAGACGCCCACTACCATCAGGTCTTCGATCTTGCCTTCGCGCATCAGCTTGGTGGCAACTTCATCAACACCCCATTCCTGCTTGTTCCAGCTGCTGCTGGCATCAAACAACATCTGCCCGTCATGCATATAAAGCACTGAATAGCTTTTTCGCTCATCATATCCCTCAGGCACCCAGATGTGCACGGTGCGGGGGCCGATCTGCTCAGAGCGGAAACCGGTGATCACTTCAACCCGCCCGGCGCTGACTTCGGGCACTGGGCTTTTAGGCGTCTCGGTTTCGCTCACCTCATCAGGTATGCCGTCTTTGTTTTCCTCGGCGGCTTTTTCATCGGAGCAGGCAAACAGCATTCCGGCCGCAAGGGCAGTGAGCCAAAAGTTTCTCGTTTTCATCGTGTTTTCCGCTCCGTCATTTCTCCAGCATCCTTTTTAGTATCATATTTTTTTAAGGCAGGCATATGGCGGGGTGCATTGCCCTTCACCGTGGTTGCATTGGTGATCGCTTTATTGACAGCGCTGTCACTATGGCTATATGCTCCCCTCCGGGAAGTTCCGGGCTGCGAGCGAGCTGTATATTCAGTGTGTTCAAGCAGGTGCCGGAAAATACATAAGGTTCTTAAATATATAAGATTCTAGGGGAGTGAGCGATGGGATCCATCGACTGGGGCGTTCTCGCCATCTATTTTGTCATCATATTTGGTGTGGCTATCTGGGCCGGGCGGCAGGAACGCAAAGGCGGCGAGTCGGAAGACTTCTTCCTTGCGGGTCGTAACGTCGGCTGGTTTGTGATCGGTGCCTCGCTTTTTGCTTCCAACATCGGGTCAGAGCACCTGATCGGCCTTGCTGGCACGGGTGCTTCCTCTGGTGTGCCGGTGGCGCAGTTTGAAATTATCGCGGGTCTTGTGCTCCTGCTTCTCGGGTGGCTTTTTGTGCCGTTTTACATTGCCTCAGGCGTGTTCACGATGCCGGAGTTTCTTGAGCGGCGGTATTCGCAGGGCTCACGCACTTATCTGGCGGTCATTTCGGTCGCGGGGTATATCCTCACCAAAATCTCCGTCACTGTCATGGCGGGCGGCCTGGTGTTTGAAACCCTGATGGGCATCGATTTCTGGACAGGGGCCACCATTGTGGTGGTCGCAACAGCCATCTATACGGTTTGGGGCGGGCTTCGTGCTGTGCTCTATACTGACCTTGTGCAGATGTTTGTGCTGCTTGGCGGTGCCATTGCCGTGACATGGTTCGGACTTCAGGCCGTTGGCGGTTGGGGTGAGTTGCGCGCCACCGTTGGCGAAGAAGCCTTCAGCCTGTGGCGCCCGATGACAGACCCTGAATTCCCATGGACAGGTATTCTGTTCGGTGCGCCTATCCTTGGCATTTGGTACTGGTGTACAGACCAATATATCGTGCAGCGTGTGCTGTCGGCCAAAAGCCAGGACGATGCGCGCAAGGGTACGATCTTTGCTGCTTACCTGAAGCAACTGCCCATCTTCATTTTTGTGGTGCCGGGCATTATTGCCATGGCGCTCGCCGAAAAAGGCATGATCACGCTTGACCAGCCTGACCAGGCGCTGCCCGCATTGATGGGAGCCTTGTTGCCGGTGGGTGTTAAAGGCCTTGTGGTTGCGGGTCTTCTGGCGGCACTGATGAGCTCGCTCTCCAGCGTGTTCAACAGCTGTTCCACCGTTTTTACCATGGATATTTACCAGCGTATCAAACCAGCGTCATCTGACCATCACCTCAAGCGGGTGGGGCAGGTTGCCACCATTATCATGGTGATCCTCGGCATGGCGTGGATTCCGCTGATGGAGCTGATCTCGGACAAGATCTACACTTATATCCAAAGTGTGCAGGCTTATATTTCACCGCCCATCGCCGCCGTGTTCCTTATCGGTATTTTGTGGAAACGCGCAAACGCAACTGGTGCGCTGGCGTCCCTGATGACAGGCCTTGTGCTGGGTGTAAGCCGCTTGGTGCTTGAAGCCAACAAGGACAGCCTTGATGGTGTGCTCTACTCGCTGGCTACTTTCAACTTCCTGCATGTTGCGATCTTCCTGTTCCTGATCTGTGTTGCGGTTCTTGTGATAGTGAGCTTGCTGACAGATGAGCCGGAAGAAGAGAAAGTTGCAGGGCTTACCATGTCTGCACGCGGCGCGGCTGCGGTGGGGGCAACCCCTCAAGCCAAGTGGGCCAGTATCGGTGTTCTTGTCCTTATTGGCGTAATGTGGATTTATTTTTCCTGATTACCCGGCTATCAGAGAACGGATGCAAATATGGGTAAAGGGGGCCACATGCGCTCAGTAACCATCGACGACGTGGCCAAAAAGGCAGGTGTTTCGATCAAAACGGTCTCCCGGGTAGTAAACCGGGAGCCGAACGTGCGCGCCGCAACCAAAGAAAAAGTGGATGCGGCCATCAAGGAACTGAACTACCGGCCAAACCAGTCGGCGCGTGGCCTTGCGGCGCGCCGGTCCTATATGATCGGGTTACTGTATGACAACCCGAGCCCCAGTTATCTCGCCAATCTGCAGGGCGGTGTACTGGAAGCCTGCCATGAAAAAGGTTATGGCCTCGCGCTCAACCCGGTGTCTTTTCATGATGAAGATATGGTGGACACGGTAGTGCACTGGGTGCGCCAGGCATTCATTGACGGGGTGATTGTCACCCCGCCGCTGACCGATAGCGCAGCTCTGCTTGATGCGCTGAAGGAGCAGAACATCCCGGCGGTTGTTGTGTCATCCCGCGGTACAGGGGACGCGCCCGCGGCCCTGATTGATGAGGAAGAAGCAGCCTTCCAGATGGCGCAGCATCTGATAGCAGGCGGGCACAAAAACATCGGCTTTATCAAAGGCCACCCGGACCACTATGCCAGCAGCCTGCGGGAGGCTGGTTTTATGCGCGCCATGAAAGGCGCTGGCCTGCCTGTTGCGCCTGAGTGTGTGAAACAGGGGTATTTTGATTTTGGTTCAGGCCAGAAAGCGGCGATTGAACTTCTTGATATGCCCAACCGACCCACCGCAATTTTTGCGTCAAACGATGACATGGCAGCAGCGGTGATTTTTGAGGCCCATGAGCGCAAGATTGACGTGCCGTCCATGCTGGCAGTGGCCGGTTTTGATGATACACCACTCTCGCGTCAGGTGTGGCCGGGGCTGACGACCGTGCGGCAGCCGATCCGCGCCATGGGGCGGCAGGCAACGGAAGTTATCTTGGGTGCTATCGCGGCAGGCCGTGCACAAGCCTATGAAAATGCAGAAGAAATAAAGATCGAGTTTGAGTTAATGCTACGCGGCTCGACGCGAGCCGAGCGCTAGACGCTCATACTTTTATCCGCTACGCTCCCCCACAGAAAAAATGGGGAGCCTATCTATGACACGACTGCGAGGCGCATTTTCAGCGCTGATCCTATCAACGACCCTTCTGGCAGGCGCTGCGGCACAGGGTGTGGCGGCAGATGGTGAAACACTTCTGCTGCGCGAGCCATCGGTCTCGAAAGACAAGCTGGCGTTTGTGTATGCCGGGGATATCTGGATCGCGGACCGCGATGGTAAAGACGCGAGACGGCTGACATCGCACCCGGCAGATGAAGGAAGCCCGCATCTGTCACCTGACGGCAAGTGGGTCGCCTTTACGGCGGAATATGGCAACAACGCAGATGTTTATGTCATCTCCGCCGGCGGCGGGCAGCCAAAACGGCTGACCTATCACCCGGAAGACGACGTAGTGCAGGGCTGGAACGTGTCGGGCGGGGAAGTGCTTTTCACCTCCCGCCGGGAAGTAGCCATCGGGCGCAGCGCACAAGCCTATCAGGTTTCAACAAACGGCGGATACCCGGTGAAGGTGATGGACGCACTGGTGGCCGAAGGCACATGGTCGCCTGATGGCAAGCGCCTTGCCTACCGGCCTCACACCAAAGCCTATCGCGGCTCCAGCGGCTGGCGGCAGCACCGGGGTGGCACCACACCGCCTGTGTGGCTTTATGATATAACGAGCGGCGCATGGGAAGAAATTCCGCACGAGAATGCGAGCGACAGCAACCCGATCTGGCTTGGAGACAAGGTTTATTTTGTCTCTGACCGTGCGGACGGTGCCGCGAACCTTTTTGAATATGACACCCGCTCAAAAGCTGTGAAGCAGCTGACCGAAAACAGTGTGTGGGATATTCGCAATGCAAGCGGTTATGGCGACAAGCTGGTCTATGAAGCAGGCGGCAGGCTTTATGAGATGAAAACAAGCGGAGGCCGCGCGAAGGAGATTAAAATCTCCATCAAGCCAGACCTGCCACAACTGCAACCCGGCTGGAAAGATGCCTCGCGTTCACTTGAAAACGCAGCCCTTTCCCCAACCGGTACGCGCGCGATTGTGACAGCGCGCGGCGACATCTTCACCGTACCGACGGAAGACGGCAGCACCCGCAACATCACCGCAACCGACGGTGTGCGCGAAAGCGCCGGCCTTTGGTCACCAAAAGGTGGTGATCTTGCCTATATCTCGGACGAAGGCGGTGTGCATAGGCTTGTGATCGCTGACCAGACCGGCATGGGAGAAAGCCGCACGCTGGATTTGGGTGACACGGGCTATTATGACCTGTTGCTTTGGGGCGGTGACGGCAGCCGCATCATCTATAGTGACAACCACCTCAACCTTTTTGCCATTGACGTGACAACCGGTGACCGCACCTTGATCGACACCGATGAGCGCCGCTCGGGTTTCGGGGTGTCGCTTTCCAAAGACGGGCGGTGGCTGGCCTATACCAAAACCGGGGCCAACTATTTTGGCCGCATCATGCTGCATGATTTTGAAAGTGGTGAGAGCGTGGCTGTGACCGATGGGCTGAGCCATGCGGATGCTCCCGCATTTAGCCCTGACGGTAAATACCTCTATTTCGCGGCGTCCACAAATTCGGGTCCAAGCCAGGTAGGGCTTGATATGTCCACGCAGGAGCGGCCGCTGCGCTTTGGGCTTTACGTCGCTATCCTGCAGGCGGACGGTGCTTCACCCATGTTGCCAAAACCCGGCGATGAAACGGTGAAAACCGACGAGACTGAGGATACGGACGACAAAGACACCGACGAAGACAGCGAAGGCAATGAGGCCTCGGAGGGGGAAGACAAAGCGGATGAGCCGAAGGTGCCTGCGATAGACCTTGAAGGGTTGACGTCGCGCATCATCGCGCTGCCTGTGGCCGAAAAAGCCTATGACAGCCTTGAGGTGGCGTCCGACGGTGCGCTTTTCTTCATGGAACGCCGCCAACCGGGCGTGAGCCGCGAACTGCCGGATACGGACACCAGCGCGGTTGATACGCTGATGCGTTTCAACTTCAAGGGCAAAGACGCCGATTCCGCCTTTGACCGGGTGAGCGACTATAGCCTTTCGGCAGACGGTAAAAAGCTACTGGTCATGGGGGCTGGGGGCCGCCTGATGGTGGCTGATGCTGGCGCGCGCCCACAAGGTAATGCGCTCAATATGTCAGACGTGAAAAGCTATGTGAACCCACGCGCTGAGTGGGCACAAATCTTCACCGATGTATGGCGTATGGAGCAGGAGTATTTTTATGACCCCAACCTGCACGGCATTGACTGGCAGGGCGTTTATGACCGTTACCGCCCGCTGGTTGACCATGTGGGCCGCCGCGAGGACCTCAACGAGCTGATGGTTGAAATGATCGGCGAATTGCAGGTGGGCCATAACCGTGTTGGCGGTGGTGATGTGCACCGTGAACGTGGTGTGGGTGGAGGCCTTCTGGGCGCTGATCTGGCCATTGAAGATGGCCGGTACCGGATCAAGAAGATCTATACCGGTGAGCGCTGGAATCCGTTCCTGACAGCGCCACTTGCCATCCCCGGCATTGGCGCGAATGAGGGTGATTTCATCCTGGCTGTTAACGGCCGCACGCTGACAGCGGGCGACAACATCAACGCGTTTCTTGAGGGCACAGCGGGCAAGCAGGTAACGCTCAAGCTTGCGAAATCAGCTGACGGGGCAGATGCGCGCGATATTGTGGTTGAACCCATTGATGACGACAGTGACCTCCGCCACTGGGCCTGGGTGGAAAGCCGCCGCAAACAGGTTGAGAATGCCACGGACGGCAAGGTGGCCTATGTTTACCTGCCCAACACAGCGGGGGCTGGTTTCACCTATTTCAACCGCATGTTCTTCGCTCAGGTGGACAAAAAAGCCATCATCGTTGACGAGCGCCAGAACAGCGGCGGGCAAGCGGCCAACTATATCACCGATGTGTTGAGCCGGACGTATCTCTCCAGCTGGAAAGATCGCGACGGCCTCACGTTCGATACGCCGGGCGGTGCTATTTATGGCCCCAAGGTGATGCTGATTGACCAGGATGCTGGTTCAGGCGGTGATTTCCTCCCCTATGCTTTCAGCCGTATGGGGCTTGGCAAGTTGGTTGGCAAACGCACATGGGGCGGGTTGATCGGTATTTCCGCTAACCCCGGCCTTGTGGACGGCGGCTGGCTCGCGGTGCCTTTCTTCCGCTTCTACACGCCAGACGGTGAATGGCGGGTGGAGAACGAAGGTGTGAGCCCAGATATCGAGATTGAGCAGGCACCAGACGCCATCAACGCGGGCCGTGACCCACAGCTTGAGCGCGCGATTGAGGAAATCCTCAAGGACCTTGAGGCTTACACACCGATCAAGCGGCCAGACGCGCCAGCGATGCCAACCGAGCTTGGCAAATAAAGGCGCCACCTCAGGCACTTGTTTGAACTGTAACGAGGAGCGGTGTATCATCGCTCCTCAATTCTTTTTGGTCTCGTTTTTCCGCTCCACCTTTCACAAAGAAGGCCCAGCTTATGACACTCTTCCGACCCCAAATAGCCGTTCGGGTTGCGGCCCTTCTGGTGCCGCTTTTTGTGCTTGGCGCTTGTGACAGTAAAAACGCCACGGAAACCGAGCAGCCTGTACGCGGCCTGAAGGTTTTTGAGGTATCCGCCACGGCGGACAATATGGTCAGGCGTTACCCAAGCGTGATCCAGCCTGCGGATGAGAGCAAACTGTCGTTCGAGATCGGGGGGCAACTCAGCGAAGTAACGCTTGAAGTGGGCAGCAGAGTGGAGGCGGGGCAGCCGCTCCTGCGCCTCGACCCCACCACACTGAATTTTGAACTGCAGCAGGCTCGGGCTGCCCTTGGGCAGGCAGAAGCGAGCCTCTCGAACGCCCGCACGGATTTTGAACGCAAGGCCGCGCTGCTGAAGTCAGGCAATGTGACAAAAGCCGCTTATGATAGCGCTGACAACGCCTATAAAAGCGCGGAGGCCCAGACGGAACAGGCGCGCCAGCAGCTGGCGATCGCCGGGGAACGGCTGGAGAAATCTGTGCTCAAGGCACCGTTTGACGGGGTGATCTCCAGCGTGGATGCCAAGTCGTTCGCCAACGTATCGGCGGGGCAATCTGTGCTCACGCTTTATAGCCTGAATGCGTTTGAAGTAGAGTTCAGTGTGCCCGCGACCGTGATCAACGCGCTGGCTACAGGTGATGAAGCCCGCGTGGCGGTCACTGACCTCGAGGACGTGACGCTGAAAGGCCGCATCAAGGAATTGGGCTCGCGTGCCGGGCAGGTGTCTGCCTTTCCCGCTGTTGTTATTCTGGAAGAAGAGCATGAGGGCGTGAAGGCTGGCATGGCGGCGGAAGTGTCGCTGAACGTGGGCCTGTTGTCTGGCGATGTGGGTTTTCTTGTGCCGGTGCGCTGTTTTGCGCTCGAGCAGTCTGAAACCCTGCGGCGAGGCGAATCTGTACGTCAGCATGACGGCGGCACTGCGCAGGTTTATGTGTTTGACGAGGCGACCTCGACCGTGAAAGCACGCACGGTGATGACCGCCGGTGTACGCGATAATATGATCATCGTGGTTGAGGGGCTGAAAGACGGCGAGCTGATCGCCTCCGCCGGGGTATCGTACCTGCATGACGGGCAGAAAGTCCGCCGTCTGCCTGCCAGCAGCCATTAAGGGAGGTATGCGATGACCTTCCTCACCAAACTGGGCCTTGGCCGCAGCCAGTTCACTTTTCTGTTGATGGCTGCACTCATCCTTAGCGGGCTTCTGCTTTATAAAGATTTTGCCAAGCGCGAGTCGCCCGAGATCACCATCCGCACGGCGATTGTGTCTGCGCTTTATCCGGGCATGCCACCGGGGCGCATTGAAAACCTCGTCACCGAGAAAGTGGAACGCAAGATCCGCGAGATTGCGGAGGTGAAGGAAATTCGCACCATTCTGACCACAGGGCGCATGCGCACCTATGTGGAACTGAAGGATGAAGTGACAAATCTGGAGCCGATCTGGCAATCGCTCAGAGACAAGATGAACGACATCAGCCGCGAGCTGCCGGAAGGCGCGCACGGGCCGTTTGTGAATACAGATTTTGGCGAGGTGACCATCGCCTCCATCGCCATGACAGCGGAGGGTTTCAACTACCGTGAGATGGAAGATGCGGCAAAAGACCTGCAACGCACGCTCTATACCGTTGACGGTATCGCCAAAGTTCAGCTTTACGGGGTGCAGGAAGAACGTATCTGGCTCGAGCTGGACGCCCGGCGTTTCAAGGCGATCGGAGGTCAGTTGAATACGCTGATCAGTGACCTGCAGAACCAGAACGTGGTGTTGCCCGCAGGTGAGATTAACGCGGAAGGCGCGTCTATCCTTCTGGAAGCTACTGGCGATTTTAAAAGCGTGGCCGAGATCGAGAATATGCTCACGCGCCCTTCAGGCAGTGATGATTTCATCCGGCTGAAAGACCTGCTGACCGTGCGGCGCGGGTTTGTTTCCCCGCCCGAAAACCGCACCTATTATAATGGTCGCCCCGCACTCGTGGTGGGTGTGCAGATGCAGCCAGGCTATGACATCGCGGATGTGGGTGAGCGGCTGACGGATGCGACCCGCGCGTTTGAGCAAACCCTGCCCATCGGGTTTGAGCTGAACTTCGCCACCTATCAGCCCAGTGAAGTGCACAAAACCGTGGTGGGCGCGCTCTCGAACGTGGGGCAAACCTTCATTGTGGTATTGATCGTGGTGCTTGCTTTCCTTGGCCTTCGCTCGGGCATGGTGATCGCATCCATCGTGCCGTTTGCGGTGATGTTTGCGCTTATTGGTATGAAGGTACTGGGCATCGCGCTTGAGCAGGTATCCATTGCGGCGGTGATCATCTCGCTCGGTCTTCTCGTGGATAACGGCGTGGTGATTGTGGAGGATATCCTCAGCCGGATCGATGGCGGCAGCACCCGGCGGGATGCAGCCCTCAAGGCAGGCAGCCAGTTTGCGGTGCCGCTTCTGGTGTCGTCGCTCACCACCATATTTGCCTTCACGCCGTTTTTCCTGATTGACGGTTCTGAGGGGGAGTATGCCTTCTCGCTCGGTGCTGTGCTCGCGCTCACGCTTATCGGGTCATGGATCACGGCGATGTATTTCCTGCCGCTTATTTGCGCGCGAGTGTTGAGGAAGCGTACCACCCGCCAGCAAACAGAAGAGCAAGCAGAAGAGCGGGTCGAGGCCCCGGCGCCCGAGTATGTGCAGCGCTATCAGCGCATGCTGAAACCGGCGCTTCGTGTTGCAGCATTTGTAGTGATTGGGGCGTACGGTCTTGTGGTGGCGATGGGGCAGCTTTTTACTGTACTGCCGAATGAAATGTTCCCGCTCAGTGACCGCAATGAGGTGCTGATCTACCTCGACATGCCCAAAAGTGCGCACTTTGAAGCAACCGAGCGTGTAGCGCTTGAGGTGTCTGACTGGGTTAGCGACGCAGGTGTGAACCCTGAGGTGAGCGATCATATCATTTATGTGGGCGAGGGCGGCCCGCGGTTTTATTTGAGCCTCAACCCGGTTGACCCATCACCCTCCACAGCCTTCATTCTCGTGAACGCCACATCGCCCGAGGCTGCAGCCGTGTTTGCGGGCCGTGCCAAGAAGCATTTTTTTGAAGAAGTGCCGGACGCGCGCTTCACCATCAAGCGGCTTGCCATGGGCGCCAGTGAAAGCGGGCAGGTGAAGGTTGAGATTTCGGGGCCGGAGCATGAACCCTTGCTGCTTTTAGGGCGGCGGGTTGAACGCATGTTCGCGGATGTGCCTGGCATTGCGCAAAATGAAAGCGACTGGGGTGAAAAGCTGGTCAAAATGGTGATTGAGGTCGACCAGGATAAAGCCCGGCGGCTCAATATGTCGTCCCAAACGCTGGCGCAAAACCTGAATGCCTATTTTGATGGGTTCGAGATTTCAAGCTTCCGCGATGATGACAGCACAATCCCCATTGTGGTGCGTGCGCTTGAGCGTGACCGTGACAGCATTGAAGACCTTCTCAACATCATTCTGCCAAGTGACACCAACATGGTGGCGCTTGAGCAAACGGCGGTGCTTAGGCCCTCGCTTGAATATTCGCAAACCTGGCGCAAGAACCAGCAGCCGACCATTACGGTCACCGCAAAAAGCCCGGATCATACGGCGGCGGAACTGTACGCTTTGGTCAAAGAGGGCATCGACGCCCTGCCGCTGGAGCCGGGCTATGAGGTCACCATCGGGGGTGAGTTGAAAGACTCGTCCGAGATATACGGCAAGCTTGGTGCGGGGTTGCCGTTTGCAGTGCTGTTGATGATTGTGGCGGTGATGTACCAGTTCAACAGCTTCCGCCGTATCGCGATTATTTTCATGAGCGTGCCGCTTATTCTTGTGGGCGTGCCGATCGGGCTTCTCATCACCGGTCAGCCCATGTCATTCTTCGCGACACTGGGACTTATCAGCCTTGCTGGCATTATCATCAACAACGCCATTGTGCTGGTTGACCAGATTGATATCGAGCTCGAATATCACAAGCTGATGGATGCGGTGGTGATCGCGAGCGGGAAACGCATGCGGCCCATATTGCTGACCTCCATCACCACCGTCGTGGGCCTGTTGCCGCTTTACCTGTTTGGGGGGCCGCTTTGGGAGCCGCTCGCCGTGGTGATGATGTTTGGGTTGGCCTTCGCATCTGTGTTAACCCTGTTTTTTGTGCCGGCGACCTATATGCTGCTGTTCAAGCGTAGCTATTAGGCGGAAAGAAGCCGTGTGGGGGATTAAATGAACCCATTTAAAAGTGCGAAACGTAACCTGAAGAGCAAGGTCGCCCAACGAACAGGAATGCCGACGACCCGGTCTGGAAGAAGGCGTAAGGGGCAGAGGTTAATTGGAAATTTCTGGGGAGGCCTTGTGTTGGTGCTCTTCTTCCTATGGTTCGTGTCATAGTGCGTTTGTGGAACCTCAAAATAGAAATTGGGACGGAAACCGCAGAATCCGCATAAAGCAGCGCTATTTAGTGCGTGTTTGTAATAAAATATGCCAAAATAGGGCGTATTGAGACATTTTATTAGGTGACATCGCGGCTGGTTCTGGTACAAAAGCGCCAATTTGACAGCGGTGTCAGCTAATGACATCACAAAATCCAAAACAAATGAGGGACAAATTATGTTTGACCATCCTGGCCAAGGTAAAAGCGAAGCACGCCGACAGCACCTATCTGCCGCGTTTGATATTGCGGCGCGCCTTATGGATGGAACCCAGGATTTGGCTGCTCTCTCGAACGATCTTTCCGCGCGGGGTAAACGCTGTCTTGATGGCCGCCTTGGTGCCCTGTCGGCCCAGTGGACGACAATCTCGAAGCCAGAGAATGAAGCACGGCTCAACGCCCTTGTGCGCCGTTTTGCCGAGGGTGAAGATGGCGAGCTTGTGCCGTTTGATACTTTTCGTGCCCAGCTTGAGGATGAGCTCGCGGGCATCGTGATCACGGCGCACCCGACCTTCTCGCTTTCCGACACAGCATGGACATATGCGCGGTCCTACCTTGGTGCTGTATCGGGCGGACCGGATGCGGTGGCGGCAGCAACCGCGAACCTTGAGGTGGGTACAGTACACCCGACCCGGTCGCCCACGCTGCATGAAGAGCTGGATTATGCCGGGCTCGCTGTTGGCAATATCCGCCGCGCTATTCGCCGCTTATACGGCATTGTGTTCCGTGTGGCGTCAGAACTGTATCCGGATGATTATAAAACTTTGCGCCCGCGCCTTGCCACAGTGGCAAGCTGGGTTGGTTTCGACCTTGATGGCCGTACGGATATCGACTGGTCGCTCGGGCTTTTGTTCCGTTATCGCTCAGCGCTTGCAGGGCTTGCGGAATGTGTTGGCCTTGCGGGCCAGACAGATTTTTCGGGCGAGGCGGGGCAATATTGGGCCACGATCCGCGCCGGGTTTGAAGATTTGCGCTCCTGCTTTGAAATGGGCATGCGCACATTGGAGGAACACCAGCGCGATGGTGGTAGCCTTGGCAAGCTGAACCAGCTGGCGGTCGAGAACCAGTCCCGCAAGGAAGCGGCGTCTGCTCGTATTGGTGACGCGTTTGAAAAACTACTCGCGCTTGAGCTTGAAAAAGATGGCTGGTGCGCTGCCGCGACGCTTTATACGGAGTGGCGCTCTATCGGGCTTGGCCTCTCACACATCCATTTCCGGCTGAACGCAGCGCAGCTTCACAACGCCATCGGCCCTGAAATTCAGATGACCAAGTCGCCGGACCAGTCGGCGACCCGGCGGCATTTCCTGGCCGCCATCTCTGAGAAGCTTGATACGGTCAAGCCGCAAAGCATTCACTATGGCACACTGTCGCGCGAGAAAACCACGGCCAAGCGCGTGTTTATGACCGCAGCGCAGTTCATGAAACACTTTGACGCCGCAACGCGCATTCGCATGCTGGTGGCGGAATCGGACACACCTTTCACGCTCCTGACCGCGCTGTATTATGCCAAGCTGTTTGGTGTTGAGAACCATGTGGAAATCTCCCCGCTATTTGAAACCGCGATCGGGCTTGAGCGCGGTGACAGGGTGATCGCAGAACTGGTGGATAACCCTCATTTCCTTGAGTATATCAAAAAGCAGGGGCGCTTCTGCCTGCAGCTCGGCTTCTCAGACAGTGGTCGTTATATCGGCCAGCCTGCCGCCACGCTTGCCATTGAACGTTTCAAGCTTCGGGTCATTCGGCTGTGGAAAGCACGCGGACTTGGTGATGTGCAGCTACTGTTTTTCGACACCCACGGCGAAAGCATCGGGCGGGGTGCTTATCCTGAAAGCCTCAAAAAGCGTTTCCTCTATACCCAGCCGCCGCGCGTGCGCCAGTGGCTGGCGGAACTTGAGCAGCCTGAGAAACACGAGGTCAGCTTCCAGGGCGGTGAAGGTTTCCTGTGGTTCCTCGCGGAAGATACGGCGCTTGCCACGCTCACGGATTTCCTCGAAGTGCGGTTTGATAAATATAATGCGGAGGATGACCCCTTTTATGAAGAAAAAGGTTGGTCGCTAGATTTCTTCCTTACTCTTGTTGAGTATCAGGAGCACCTCACCGACCACAAAGGCTATGTGCGGCTGATTGACGGCATTGGCCGGAGCCTCCTGTACCCAACCGGCTCGCGCTCGCTTCGGCGTCAGGCAGGTGGCGCCATGCACCAGCGGCTTGAGCGTATCTCCCAGATCAGGGCCATCCCGCACAATGCGGTGCTGCAACAGCTTGGTTATCTAGCCAACAGCTGCGCGGGCCTTGGCACAGCCATCGCACGCTCGCCTGACATGTTTGAGGCGCTGCATGCAAAATCGGCGCGCTTGCAGATGGTGACAAGCTTGGCGGTGAACGCACTCGCGCGCTCGGACGTGGGTGTGATTGAGGCGTATGCAAAGCTTCTAAGCCCCGGTTATTGGCTGGACCGGTCTGATGAGACACCGTCGGCTGAGCGGCGTGAGCAGTTGCGCCGCCTGTCCAAACTTCTCGAGAATCTGTTTGAGGCGGACGCAGTGGATGCCTGTATCCGCAAGATGCGCCGGGATGCTGGCACGCTCACAGACTGTGTGGACGATGACGCCATGATGGCAGCGTTTGATACGGTGGCGCCGGATGCAGAGCTGTTTGAGCTGCACCAGATACGGATTGGTCTCATCCAGTATATCTTCCTCAAGGCGATGGAAATTCCCCGCTTCAGTACGCGGTTTGATTTCTCGCTCGAGGAGCTTCTTGTTGAGCTGTTGCACCTTGAGGTGCCAGACACGGTGGCGCAGCTTCGGAAGATTTTCCCTGAAGCGCCATTTGAAAGCCATGACGAAGTATATGGTGAAGACACCACCTATGAGGGCGGTGCGTCTTCAGGTTACGCCACAGCGCACCGGGAGATTTTCGACAAGCTTGAGGTTGCCTATGGCCTTGTGCTTGAGATCAGCGGCCTGATCGCGCTCAAAGCCGGTGCGTTTGGTTAAAGTGGGAGCTTATCCCTGCGCGGTGCAGGGATAAGCATACCTGTTACGGTTTTATAAGGGCTTGAGCTTCTTCTAGGCTGATGTGACCTTGAAAAGCGCTGCTAACGGCGATATCGGTGCCTTCTTCGATCGCGTGCGCAAATTTGACTGCGGGGTCACCTTCCAGGCGTTCATATAGACGGTTGAGGGCGGGGTAATCCTCTCGCGACGCTGCACTATGAAAATCAGCCCAGCGAGCAAGGCCCATGAAATAGGCGTCGGCGATTGTTGGATTAAGCCCTGCAAGCCATTGACGGCCGTTCAGTTTCCGCTGCAGGTCAGCATGGGCTTTTTGCACAAGTGTTTTGCCGTAAGCCGTTAGAACCGATTTTTCTGTCTCGCTCATCTCATGCTCCAGAGTGTGCCAAAGCGGGCTGAAGGCACCGAAGAAACTGGTGTTGAGAAAAGCAAGCATCTCATTCAGGGTATCTGTTTCGCGGCCCCCCCGAACAAAGCCTTTGCTGTACCCCGTGCTACGTGCACCGATGTGAGCCAGAATGGCGGCGCTTTCGTGAATGATGCGGCCGTCTTCTGTTATGTAGGACGGAGTTTCCGCCACCGTGTTGATGCTTGAAAAGTCGTTCATAACGCTTCCATCCATCATCTCAATACGGCAAAGACGATAGGGTTTGCCGAGCCACTCAAGGGCCACGATTGATCCAAAAGAACAGCCTTCAGGCACGCCATAGAAAAGTACTGGTGTCATCATATCCTCATTGTTTTGTTGACCAAAGTTACTGTGTCAACAATATCTATATGTAGACGATGATCTGATAGACCTCTATATTTCCTCTTAAAGTCTGCATATGAAGACGATGAGAGAAAGCTATGTTGCATTTGAATGACCTGTATTATTTTGTGCGCGCGGTCGAACACGGGGGGTTTGCGCCTGCGGGACGGAAACTTAACCTTCCCAAATCCACGATCAGCAAGCGGGTTGCGGCCCTCGAGACCCGCCTTGGCACCCGCCTTATCCAGCGCACGTCGCGGAGCTTCAGCCTGACAGATGTGGGCCGAGCTTATTTCGAGCACGCCCGCGCGGCGTTGATCGAGGCGGAAAGTGCAGAGATTGCGGTGCGAAGCCGGACCAGCGCCCCGAGCGGGATGGTGCGGATGACCTCATCAATGCCGACCGCACAGTTTTATCTCGCCGAGCAGCTTCCCGCGTTGGCGTTTGCATATCCAGCGCTTCATGTGGTGCTGCACGCGAGCGACCGTATGGTGGACATCGTGCAGGAAGGATTTGATATCGCGGTGCGCAGCCACTTTGAGCCGTTACCAAGCTCTGGCCTAATACAGCGCAAAGTGTCTACAGAGCCGATTGTGTTGGTGGCTGCTCCGTCCTATCTGGAGCATACTGGTATGCCTACTACGCCCGATGATCTGGCACAGCATCACGCGATTATGTCCTCTGTGTCTGCCACTACCCTCAAACTTTGTCGGGTCGGTGGCGGGGATCATGTACAGGTTTCACCTATCCCACGATTTTCTGCAGACGAATCCCTGGTGCTTCTGGAGGCTGCGGCAGCGGGGCTAGGGTTTACGAGCCTTCCATGGTCGTTCTGCCATGGGATGGTGAAAGATCGAAGGCTTCAGGTCATATTACCAGACTGGCATGCGGGCGAGGTCACTACGACTCTGCTCTTGCCACCACTGCGAAGCGAACTGCCGAGCGTACGTGTTGTTGTGGAATTTCTGGTGGAAAAGCTAGGGGCCAAAAATGCTGTGGCCGCTTCATTGCCTGCGAGATAGTGCCGGGGCTACCGGAGCGTGTGAAGCGCAGATGCTATCACGTTTGATTTTACCTGAAGCAAGATTTCGCCGTGGCTCCGTCAGCTCACAGTCTGGTCCGTTGAGGCGCGGGGGATCAGTTCCGGCACAAATTCGCTTTTTGCTTTTGCATGCTCTTCGCCCACGGCTTGCGGCCGCAGCTCCGCCACCAGCAGCATCATCGCCTGTTTGGCAATATCGCCGATCGATTGCGCGGCAGTGGTAAGCGGTGGCTGTGCATGTTTGGAGAAGGGGCTGTTCTCAAACCCTGCTATCGCCACATCACCGGGCACATTGAGGCCTAGTGACTTGGCTGCGGTCAAAGCGCCCGCAGCGATTTCATCGTTACAGCCAAAGATCGCGCTTGGCGGGTTTTTGGAAGCCAGAAGTTTGGTGGCACGCTGGAAACCGCTATCAAAGCTATAACGGCCTTCAAGTGCCAGAGCGCTATCGACGTTGATGCCGTGCTCTTCAAGCGCGGTGCGGTAGCCTGCGTAACGCTCACCGCTTGAGTGGTGTTCTTCTTCCCCCCACAAAAAGGCGATGCGTTTGTGGCCCTTCTCAATGAGATGCTCAGTAACCGAGTGCGCCGCAGCCCGGTCGTTCACATACACACAGGGTGTGGCACCGCCGGGTGGCGAGGAGGCAGAGATGATCCGCACCAGATGCACGCCGCGCGCATGCAGTGCTTCGATAACGGCGTCATCCTCTGAAATAGGGGGAGCAATCACAAGGCCCGCAAGGCGCGAGGTAAGCGCGAGATCAGACAGCTCCTCAACGATATTGCCGGTTTTGGCATTGCAGGGGTGAATTTGCAGGCTGTAGCCCAGTTCGCGGCACGCTTGCAGCACACCTTCCTGCACATCAACCACATAATAGGGGTTAGGGTTATCGTAGACGAGGCCAATGGCGTATGATTTGTTGCCGCGCAGGTTACGAGCCGACATATCCGGCTGGTAGCGAAGGTCGCTGATGACGGCCTGCACTTTCTTGCGTGTGGCGTCCTTGACCGTAGGCTCATTGTTGATCACTCGGGAAACGGTCTTGAGCGAAACTTCAGCGACCCGCGCAACGTCCTTGATGGTGGCTTTTGACAATGAGAAGCACCCTATCTGTATAGCGCCGAGTTTCGGCTGCTGAGATTACCTGATCAGGCTTTGTTTGCCCGATTCTCCCTTGAAAATATCCTGAACTCTTTATGGCCCGCGCCCGGCGGACAGTCAACGTTGTCATGTTGACCAACTCGTCAGGAATTTAGGATTTCATCTGATTTTCAATCACTTAATGGTGATAACGATGTCATAAAAAATGACAACGTGAACATTTTTTGAACTTTTTGTTGGACAACGTTGTCATTTTTGGTCTTACTCATAATAGTTCTCTGTGGCGTTTCCAGGGCCGGAAGCCGTGCTTCCACCCCGCCCTTCCGGGGGTGGAAGTATGGACCGCCCGACACAGAGACGGGGACCTAAACTGAACAGCGTGTTGTTCTTATGAGCCTGGGGAGGGTTTGTGTTTGAGTATCTGTTTAAATATATCCGACGCGGATGCATGGAGGTGGGGCATGGCTGACACAGCTCCTGTTATTGCTGCGGATATTGGTGGCACCCACTCCAGGCTCAGCCTCATCTCGCGGTCCGACCGTACGGCGCGGCCGCTCAGTGTCTGCAAATATCACAAATTCAGGAATGCCGATTTTGACGGCCTGACTTCAATCCTTGACACTTTCCTCGGTGACATGGATTGCAGCCAGATCCGCGGTGCGGCGATCGCAAGTGCCGGTTATTTCATGGGCGACGACCTGATCGCCGGTAACCTGCCGTGGCGGGTATCGCTTGCGGACATTCGCCAGCGCCTCGGCCTGAATGAGATTTGCGCGATCAATGATTTTGTCGCGGTGGCATATGGCACCCTTTATCTCAACCCGGCCGACGTGGTGGTGATGAACCGCCGTGCTGTTCGCCCGGAGCAAGGCGCCGTTGCAGTGCTGGGGCCGGGCACCGGGCTTGGTGCCTCGGTATTGCTACAGGGTCACGCTGGCCCGGTGGCGCTGAATACAGAAGCAGGGCAGGCGGGCCTGAGCCCGGAGACAGACCTTGAGCTTGAAATTTTCAAGTATCTCCGCGCCAAATATGGTTTCGCGAATGTGGAGCATGTGCTCTCAGGTCCCGGCCTTCTTAATCTTTATAACGCACTGGCCGAGATCAATGACCGGACGGTGACGCTCAATAGCCCGGAAGCTATTTCCGAAGCCGCAGTTGCGGGCACGGACAAGCCTGCGGTTGAGGCTCTTTCGCTGTTTTGCGAGATGTTGGGCAGTGCATCTGGAAACTTTGCGCTGAGTTACGGCGCGCGCGGCGGGCTTTATCTCGCCGGTGGCATTCTGCCAAAAATTCGGAATTTCCTCATTGAGAGCCGGTTTATGGACCGCTTCACTGCAAAAGGGGACATGCGTCCCTTTTTGGAAGCGATCCCGGTCAATCTCATTGAGCATGGTCAGTTGGGCGTGATTGGCGCCGCTGGCTGGTACATGGATTCGCTAAGTACATCATACGCCAATGGGCGTTGATGGTTTGGTGATGTGGGTAGTCAAGAAGTGAAGAAATTGTGACGGATGCCAAATTGGGAGTGGTGCCGTCCGATAAAGTGGGAACCAGGAGGAAAACATGCGATTAAGCAAGAAGACATTCTATCAGTCAGTCAGCGCGTTGGCTATTCTTGGCAGTGCCACAGCGGCATATGCTCAGGATGGTGCGGCAGCTGAAAGTTCGTTTGAAGAGTTGGACGAAATTGTTGTGACCGGTATCCGTGGCTCGCTCAAGCAAAGCCTTGCGGTAAAACGGAACAGCACAGCACTCGTTGATGCGATTTCAGCGGAAGATATCGGTAAATTCCCTGATAAAAACGTCGCTGAATCACTACAGCGCGTTCCGGGTGTTACCATCCAGCGCCAGTTTGGCGAGGGTGCCGCGGTATCGATCCGTGGTGCTGGTAACGAGCTGACGCTCACGACACTGAACGGCCAGAACGTGGCTTCCACCGGTTGGTTCGTGCTTGAGCCTGCGAAGCGGAGCTTCAACTACGAGCTGCTGCCATCAGAACTTGTGGGCAACATCGAAGTTTACAAAAGTGCGCAGGCTGATCTGGCTGAAGGCGGCATCGGTGGTACGGTTGTTATCAACACCCGCAAGCCGCTTGATATGGATTCACTCAGCATCTATGGCTCGGTTGAAGGCCAGCACCAGAATGACAGCGACAAGATCGATCCTCAGTTCTCCGGCCTGATGAGCTGGAAAAACGAAGCTGAGAACTTCGGTGTTCTCGTATCCGGCGTTTACCAACGTCGTCATCTGCAGCGCCAAGGTAACGAAGCGTTCTGGGAGTGGGGTGCAGGCCCGGTTGCGTTTGTGCAGGACCGCAAGCGTTCCGCCATTACGGCCACCATGCAATACCAGCCGTCTGAAAACCTGAATATCGTGGCCAACTATATGGACATGAAAATGCGGGCAGACAACACCAACTATGCACTGTGGCTGACGCAAGGCAACACGTCCTGGTCTGGTGTTGATGTACCCGAAAGCGACATGCTGAACGGCACGCCAGTTCGCGGTCCTATCGCTTTGGCTTACTATCAGGCACGTCCGCGTGAAGCGACCATGAACTCCAGCGTTTATGACCTGACGTTTGAGTATGCCGGTGACGGTTATCGCCTTGATGTACAGGGTGGACACACCACATCTACAGGCGGCACCGACTTTGAGATGGTTGTTGATGACGGTTCAGGCGGCGCGGCTGTTCCTGGCGGCACCTACGACTTCACCGGCGGTGGCCAGACATGGGATACTAACGGGTTTGATATTTCAACCTATGACCCAGGCTCACTGGCTATGGGCACCGGCCCGAACTTCAACCGGACACCAAAGACTGACAAAGAAAGCTATCTGCAGGCTGACCTTGAAGTTGATGTAGACTACGGCCTTATTCATACGCTGAAAGGTGGCCTCAAGTACGCTGATCACAATTCCACAAGCCGCCGGTTTGAGTATGTGCAGGCAGCGGGCTTCAACCCGGTGATTTCCACCAGCGGGATCATGGGTGAGACGCTTGATATTGGCGCTGGTGATTATCAGATGCTTCAGGCAGACGCCGATGCCCTGAAAGAGTGGGCGAAAGCCAGCATCACCGGTGAAAACGAAGATCTCGGCTCTTATAGCGAGATCGACGAGAAAAACCTTTCAGCTTACCTGATGGCAGAGTTTGAAGGTGATGGCTTCCGCGGTAATGTTGGTGTGCGTTACGCTCACACAGATGCAACATCCACCTACTATCTTGATGGTGTTCAAACTGAAGCGGACGCAAGCTACTCAGAAATCCTGCCAAGCTTCAACCTTGCCATTGATCTCGCAGATGATGTCATCCTGCGTGGTTCTGCGGCACGGGTAATGGCACGTCCACAATATGTGGACATGTACGTTAACCCGAACGTTACAGGTAGTAATGACGACCTGCCAAACAACCAGTTCTGGATTGTTGGTAACGTCGGCCTGAAACCATTTGTTGCTAACCAGTTTGATATTGGCCTTGAGTGGTATTTTGCTGAAGGGTCGCTGTTCTCAGTTGGTGTGTTCATGAAAGACGTGAAGAACTTCGTGAACTTCACCGAGTATCATGCAAACGCGGGCGAGATTCCGTTTGACCTGCCACAAGACGACGAGCGTGCTGCTGGTTGGACCGTGCAGGAAAAAATCAACGGTAAAGCGGCAAGCATCAAGGGTTTTGAAGCTCAGTTCCAGCAAGACTTCGGTAACGGTTTTGGCGCAATTGCCAACTATACCTTCACCGATACTTCAACGGACGAGGACACCTTTGTTGACGGTAACCCGTACCTCAGCGATAGCTCGAAGCATTCCTATAATGTGGCAGGCTATTATGAGAACGAAGTGTTCCAGGCTCGTGTTGCCTACAACTGGCGCTCCAGCTACATGCTGCGCGAAAGCGGTTCATACGGCAACCGTCTGCACGAGCCATTCGGCAGCCTCGATATGAGCGCTTCCTGGTTTGTTACACCGCAGATTTCGGTCAATCTCGATGTGAACAACCTTCTTGAGGATCGCTCCAAGCAGTTTGGTAACAACGTGCAAGACACGCCTAACAGCGGCTTCACGGGTGGCTTCCCGCTCTATGAGTTTGAGATGGCTCGCCGCATCACGCTGGGTGTGAGCTTCAAGCTCTAATATCAAGTCGAAGAAAAAGGGGAGTCGGACTCCCCTTTTTCACCAACTCACTATAGGGTCTGCTGATCAACCTAATTTATTGTATGGGAGCACCGAGTGACGCGCGTCGTACCACTGCATCAAGATCAGCACGCCAACCTAAAAGTTAAGGATGTGACTGACTTCAGCATCATCCAGAACGAACATATCATCCCCCTTGTTGTGCACGAATTTGTTGGCGCCAGCACGGATATGCCCATCGTCTTTGTGAAAGACGCGAACACAGGGCATTTTCAGGTTGTCGCCATGCTGGGCCTCAAGCCAAAAGAAAACCTGCTGCTGCAGGACGGAAAATGGCAGTCGGTTTATGTGCCATCCATTATCAGGCACGCACCATTCCGTCTCATTCCAAATGCCGATAATCATGAACAGCTGATGCTGGGCATCGACGAAGACAGTGTGCTGTGTGGCGAAGGTGTGGCGCTTTATAATGATGATAAGTCGGAAAGCGACTATCTCGTCAAGCGCAAGGAAGGGGTGATCGACTTCTTTGAGAAAAGCCAGGTGACCGGTGGCTTTATCGCCATTGTCCGTCAATTGGACCTTCTGGTTGAACGCACTGTGGGCGTGACCATTGAAGAGAGCCGGGTGAACCTGAACGGCCTTTATGTCATTGACGAAGACAAGCTGAACGCACTTCCCGATGACAAGTTTATGGACCTCAAAAAACGCGGCTTTTTGCCTGCTATCTATGCGCACATGATCTCGGTTAACCAGATCGGGCGCTTGGCCAAAATCAAAACAGAACTACAAAGCTAGGGAATTTCGGGCAGGACGTGCATGAAGAAAGAGGAGGCAAAAGAGCGTCGCATCAAAGAGGTGCTGATCGTTGGTGGTGGAACCGCCGGTTGGCTTTCTGCATGTCATCTTGCCCGTAGCCTCAAAAGCAATAGCCCTGACGGGGTTAAAGTTACCCTTATCGAGTCCGCCAATATTCCCACCATCGGTGTGGGGGAAGGTACCGTGCCTGCTATTCGGCAGACGCTGGCGCACCTTGGTATTCGCGAGACGGATTTTATCCGCGAGTGCGACGTCACCTTCAAGCAAAGCATCAAATTTGTTGACTGGATCGATGACCCGGCCAGCAAAGACAGCAATGCCTACCACCATGTGTTTGACTATCCCGAGCGACAGATGGTTGACCCCACGCCCTATTGGCTGATGGGGCAGGCGGGTAATGCTTCATTTGTGGACGCGGTATCCGTGCAGGGAAAAATCTGTGAAGCGGGGTTAGGTCCTAAACAGATGGTGCATGCGGAATATGATGGTCTTGTTAATTACGCCTATCATCTGGACGCTGCAAAGTTCGCAGCCTTCCTGACCAAACATGCGACTGAAAAGCTCGGTGTTCACCACATTCTCTCGAATGTTACGGATGTGAAACTATCTGAGGACGGTGATATCCGCGCCGTTCAAACCGACGATGCCGGTGAGCTGAGTGCCGACCTTTTTGTTGACTGTACGGGGTTTGCCGCTCTGTTGATTGAGCAGAAGCTGGGTGTTGGTTTCATCCCCAAGGATGACATCCTTTTTGTGGATACCGCGCTCGCGGTCCAGGTGCCCTATACCGCTAAGGATGCACCGATCCCGAGCTATACAATTGCAACAGCCAGGGAAGCAGGCTGGATATGGGATATTGGTCTCTCTGCGCGGCGCGGCACCGGGTATGTGTATAGCGCCAAGCACACCAGCGATGAACGCGCCGAAGAAGTGCTGCGTGAGTATCTGCGCGCCACGGTGGGTGACATGGCGGATGAAGTTAGCTGTCGCCGTATCCCGATGCGGATCGGCTACCGGGAAAAATATTGGGTCAAAAACTGTGTTGCCATAGGCCTGTCGCAGGGGTTTGTTGAGCCGCTTGAGGCCACGGGCATCCTTGTGTATGACGCCACGGCCCGCATGCTGGCAGAACAGTTCCCGCCAACACGCGGGGCAATGGATGTGATCGCAGACCGCTTCAATGGTCGTGTGCGCCAAGCCTGGGATAGGGTGATCGATTTCATCAAGCTGCACTATTGCTTATCACGGCGGGACGATAGCGCCTTTTGGAGGGATAACCGGCGGGAAGAGACCATCCCAGAAAGTTTGCAGGAGAGCCTAGAGGTCTGGCGGCACCAGCCACCCAGCCCGTATGATTTTTCGTCCAAGCTATCCGTCTTCAATTTGGAGAACTACCTCTATGTGCTTTACGGCATGGGGTTCGAGACCAGAATGGACGCGATCAGCTACCGCTACCCGGACACGGATACAGCGGTGAGCATTTTCCGCCAGATGAATGCGACCGCCGAACAGGTTGTGCGCGAATTGCCGAAACATCGGCTCCTTCTTGACCGTATCAAAGAATACGGCCTTAGCGAGATTTAGGCGCGCGGCATGCTTGAGAACAACATGAGATCAATGGTGATTGTGGGCGGTGGCTCTGCCGGTTGGATGACGGCGCTTTACCTCAATCGGCTGTTTAATCAGGACCAAAAGAACTTCGACATCACGGTGATTGAAAGCCCGGATATTGGCATTATCGGCGTGGGCGAAGCCACCGTGCACAGCGTGCGCTTTTTCTTTGCAGCCATGGGGCTTGATGAGAGTGAGTTGTTGCGCGCCACAAACGGCACGCTCAAGACCGGCATCATGTTCCGCGACTGGATGAAGCCAATAGGCGGCAAAACACACGAATATTTTCACCCGTTTGAGCAGGTTCGTCTTGGCCGTGGGCTTGATATGTCCAGCGCCTGGATGGTGACAGGACGTGACGCGAAGGAGCGCTATGACGAGGGTGTGAGTTTAAGCGCCGCGCTCATAAAAGAAGGTCACGGGCCAAAGGGGCCAAACTCGGCCCCGTATCAGGGTGTGGTGCCTTACGGCTACCATATTGATGCAACGCTTTTGGCGCGCTTTCTGCGCGGCAAAGCGGTAGAGGCGGGCGTGCATCATGTTGAGGCCACTGTTACAGATGTGAGTGTTGAAAGCGAGAATATCGTGGCCGTGCATACGGGCGACACACAGTATCAGGGTGATATGTTTATCGACTGCACCGGCTTCCGTGGCCTGCTGATTGAGAAGCTCAAACCCGGTAATTGGAACTCATTTACGGACGCCCTGCCATGCAATAAGGCGGTCGCGATCCAACGTGATCTCGCAGATGGTGAGGTGCCCAACCCTTACACAGTTGCTACAGCACTTTCCAACGGGTGGTCGTGGCAGATCGACCTCACCAACAGGCAGGGTACGGGCTATGTGTATGACGGCAACCGTATCTCAAGCGATGAAGCGGAAGCTGAGCTGAGGGCATTTCTTGGCCCACAATCCAATGTTTTGAAATGTACCCACCTCAATATGAAGGTAGGTTGCCGGGAAGAGTTCTGGATTGGCAACTGTATCGCCACCGGGCTCGCTGGCGGGTTTATCGAACCACTTGAATCCACTGGTCTGCACCTGATCAACTTGGCGGCGGGCCTGATGGGCACACACCTCCTGGCGCGGCAAACCAGCCAGGCGAACCGGGATAGTTTTAACCGGCTGATGCGCGGTTTTTATCAGGACCTGAAGCAGTTTATTGTGCTGCATTATTGCCTGAGCGACCGTGACGACAGCGACTTCTGGTGCGCGGCACAGGCAACCGTGAAACATACACCGTGGCTTGAAAACCAGCTTGAGATCTGGAAACATAAAATCTGTGAGTTCCATGATCTGGCGGGCAGTTTTTCAACAACCTTCTCAGATGAGAATTACCGCTACATCCTTTACGGCATGCAGCATTACCCCGCGCTTACCTTCCAGATGGATGCGGGCGCGGCGGATAGTCTTTTTTCCCAAATGAAGCTGATGAGGGAAAACGCACTGGCGGCGACAATGCCGCATGGCGCGTTCCTTGACAGGCTGAAAATGTAGGGAGTTTGAAGTTGGGCGCAGTCTTGTGTGCCCACCTGAGTTGGTAGTGGGCTTGCGGCACTCGACCTCCCGCCTATGGCTCGCTTTCCAGCCAATCAGTCGTTATCGGCTGATTATTGGGGAACTGGGCGGTGTAGGACACTGCACCGCCCATTTTTTTGAGGTCGAGTTTGAGAGTTTTTCGGGTGCGGGCATTAGGCCTGGTGCCCGCCGTGTTCGGGGGATGAGATAATGAACTGGAAGTTAGTTGGTTTTTCTGCGGTTGTAGCGGTTGCGGCCTATGTGGGGTTTTCCGCCAACCAACCCGCAGCGAGTGTTGGCGCGCTCAGTACGGCGATCATACCAAAACCTGCTGCACTGGATGCGCAGGACGGCGCTTACGTGCTTGAGGAAGGCACGACCATCAACGTGCCTGCGGGTCAACTTGAGCTGCTTCCCGTCGCGCAATACCTGAGCGACAAACTGCGCACCACAACAGGGCTTAACCTTGTGGTGGTTGAAGGCGACGAGGCGCTCGAAGGCATTCGCTTCACGCCTGCGAAAATGGATATGCCAAAGGAAGGTTACAGCCTTCATGTGGGTGCGCGCGGAGCCGATATTATCGCGGCGAGCCCTGAAGGTTTCTTCTACGGTGCGCTGTCGCTCTGGCAACTGGCACAAGCGGCAGGTGAGGGCGAGTTTGCCATGCCTTTTGTGAGCATAAGCGATGAACCGCGCATGGCGTGGCGGGGTGCGATGCTTGATGTTAGCCGTCACTTCCGCAGTGTTGATTTTGTCAAAGATTTCATCGACTGGATGGCCGTGCACAAGATGAATGTCTTTCATTGGCATTTGACCGATGATCAGGGTTGGCGCATCGAGGTCAAGAAATACCCCAAGCTGACAGACGTGGGCGCATGGCGTGTGCCAGCGGGCGCCGCCCCGATGGCAGACATCGACCCCGCAACTGGTGAGCCCAGGCTTTATGGTGGTTATTATACGCAGGATCAGGTGCGCGAAGTGGTGGCCTATGCGGCGGAACGTTTCATCACGGTGATGCCGGAAATTGACCTGCCGGGTCACGCTTCCGCAGCGGTGGCAGCTTATCCGCAGTTTGGTACGGAACCTGTGGCGGCGGTATCGTCCGACTGGGGCATCTATTACAGCACCTTCAATCTGGAGGATGAGACCATTGCCTTCCTTGAAGATGTGATGGATGAAACGCTCGCGCTGTTTCCAAGCAAGTTTGTCCATATTGGTGGCGACGAAGTTTCCACCAAACAGTGGAAAAATTCCGCCCGCATCAAGGAACGCATGGAAGATCTCGGTATTGAAGACGTGCACGAAATCCAATCTTATTTCACACGTCACTTTGCCAATTATCTGGCAGAGCGTGGCCGCCGCCTGATCGGGTGGGATGAGATACTAGAAGGTGGCTCAATCGCCGATTCTGCCATTATGTCATGGCGCGGCACCAAAGGCGGTGTTGAGGCAGCAAAGGCTGGTAGGCAAGTAGTGATGGCGCCAAGCCCGATCTATTATACCGATTACCGCCAGAGCTATATGACCGATGAACCGCCCGGGCGTGAGCATGTGCAGACGCTCAAGGACATCTATGAGTTTGATCCGCTCGAGGGCTTGTCTGAGGAAGAAACCAAAGCCGTGCTTGGCGCACAGGTCACCGTGTTTACAGAGCATATGCGCACGGAAGCGCGGGTTGAACATATGGCGTTCCCGCGCATGCTGGCGCTGGCAGAGACCGTGTGGTCGCCTGAGCATACACATGACTATCAGGATTTCGCCAAACGGCTGATGCCACATATGGCGCGATTGAGGGCCCTGGGGCTTGAGCCCGCCGACAGCGCCTATGCGGTGCAATTTGATGCCAAGCCGGATACTGGCGGGCAAGTGCTGCTCGCGATGAAAACACAGTCCGGTAAGGGCGACATTCGGTATACGCTGAGCGGTGAAGAGCCAAGCGCCACATCACCACTTTATGACGGGCCTATGACCCTGCCGATGGGTGAGACGGTGACCGCTGCGGCCTTCTATGGCGCTGAGAAACTTTCAAGACCGCGCATGAGTGTGCTGAGCGAGCGGGCTTTCCTGCGCCGCGAAGATGATGAGTTGAAGCTATGTTCCGCTGCCCTCGCTATCAAGCTGGACGACGATTACCCCAAGGAGGGCAAGCGCGCCAATTTCCTCGTCGATATTGTTGAACCTTGCTGGATTTATGAAAACCCGGATATGGAAGGCGTGACAGGGCTTGAAGTGAGTGTTGGCAACCTGCCGTATAATTTCCAGATCGGTGATCTGATCAATTCGGTCAAGCTGGCAGAGCCGGAAACCGATACGGGCGAGATTGTGGTTTACAAGGATGTCTGTGATGGGGAAGAGCTCGCGCGCTTGCCGCTCGCCCCTGCAACAGCAAGTTTTGGTGTTACCACGCTTGAGGGTGCGATCAAACCTGCGCCTGACGCAAAAGCGCTCTGTTTCCGGGTTGCGGCCAACCATTATGAGCCTCTGTGGGCCATTGACTGGGTGCAGCTCACTAAAGGCGAATAAGTCAAAAACAAAGGGGTGGCATATGCCACCCCTTTTTGATTGCACTGTTGCGGTGTAATTTTAGGCCGCTTCCATCGCGGCGATGTTCAGTTTTTTTGAACTCATCACCACTTGCATAACCCGGCTGGACCGTTCCGGGTCTCCGCCGATAAGTTCCGCGATATTGGCGGGCATGACCTGCCATGACAGGCCGAACTTATCCTTGAGCCAGCCACACTCCACTTCCATGCCGCCATCTGCGGTCAAGGCATCCCAGAAATAGTCAATCTCCTCCTGATTTTCGCACATGACGCACAGGGAGATCGCTTCGCTAAACTTAAAATGGGGTCCGCCGTTCAGGCCCATGAACTGGTGCCCGTTCAGCTCGAATACGACGGTCATGACCCTGCCGGGTGCCTGGCCGTGTTTGTCCTGCCCTGCCTCAGGGTAATAGGAGATGTTGGTGACTTTCGAATCTGCGAAGACCGAGGTATAAAACTTTGCCGCTTCCTCCGCCTGGCCATCGAACCAGAGGCACGGCATGATAGGGGCTTTGAGTTTCATGGCATTCCTCCTTAGGTGCTTTTAGGCTTCGAGAACAGCTTCAAACCCACCAAAGATCATGCGTTGGCCGTCAAATGGCATGTTTGATGGGTCCATGTCCATGCGTGGGTCTTCCATGGCTTTTTTCATGCCACTGTCGCGCGTCGCGCGGTCCGGCCAAGTGATCCAGGAAAAGACAACGCTCTCGCCTTCTTCAAGTTTTACCGCCATCGGGAAGGAAGTAACCTTGCCTTCCGGTACATCGTCCGCCCAGGTTTCAACCACGCTTAGCGCACCATGCTCCTTGAAAATCACAGCGGCAGATTCTGCCAGCGCTTGATAGTCCGCTTTCTTGGCGTTCGCTACAGCGAGCAGATAACCATCCACATATGTCATGTCGTAACTCCGTTTTTCTATAATTAGGTTGATATCAACATATAATTATCAGGCAGTAGAGTCAACCCGTGGCAATGGGAGGTGGCTGGGAGGGTAATTTCCTTTGTGCTTTGCGGTGCGGCGCTTTATACCGGCGTCAAACATCAAAGGAATAACCATGAGCGAATTGCCGCCCTGCCCAAAATGCAACAGCCCGTATGTGTATGAAGACGGCGCGCTGCTCATATGCCCTGAATGCGCGCATGAATGGACACCGGGCGCTGAAGGCGTACAAGATGATGACACGCTGGTGGTTAAGGATTCTGTTGGTAATATCTTGAGCGACGGCGACGATGTCACCGTAATCAAGGACCTCAAGGTCAAGGGCTCGTCCAGCATTGTCAAGGTTGGCACCAAGGTGAAGGGCATCCGCCTTGTAGGCGGTGACCATGATATCGACTGCAAGATGCCCGGTATTGGCCAGATGGGGCTGAAGTCCGAGTTCGTGAAAAAGAGCTAGGCTCGAGGGACGGTAAATGAAAAGGCCGCGGATTTCTCCGCGGCCTTTTGGCTTGAAAGTCTGGGGGTTCTCAAGCGTTGTAATCTCTACTTGCTGCCCCACGAGCGCAGTTTGTAGCCCGCAACAGCGTAGTAGAGAATGAAGAGGTAACACGGCAGCGCCATCCAATAGGAGGCTTGCATGTCTCCGAGGCTGGTGGACAGCTTGCCAAGGACAAGCGGCAGGATCGCCCCGCCCGAAATGCCCATGATCAGGAGCGCTGACCCCTGGGCCGTGAACTTGCCGAGCCCTTCAAGCGCGAGCGGCCAAACCGCAGGCCAAACGAGCGCGTGCGCTAGCCCCATCAGCGCCACAAACATCACCGGGTTTGGCACCGTTGGAACGCCCGCCCAGCCGATGAGCACATCCGCAATCGCTGTTGATGAAGGTGACGTGAAGACAATACCCAGCACACACAGACAGCCTGCAATCGCCGAGCCGAGAAGGGCACGTTGTTGGCTAAAGAAGCGCGGGATACAGGTGACACCGATCAGATAGCCGATCACCATGAACACCATGGTGTAACTTGTGAGGGTGCCGAAGTGCGCCACACCAATGTTTTTACCAAACAGGCCAATGGTGTCGCCCGCGATCACTTCAACGCCCACATAAGCGAAGAGGGCAACAGCACCGAGGATCACTTGCGGGAACTGTACCACGCTGGTTCTCTTACTTGCGCCTTCGCTCAGGTCTTCCTCCGGGTCGATATGGGGCAACGGTGAAAATTTGACGAGGCCAATGAGCAGGAAAAGCACAATCGCCATATAAATATAGGGCATGATCAGGCGGTTCGACAGTTCCTGAATTTCCGCTTCAGACATGGCGGCTGCACCGTCATGTGCCATATCGCCCAGATCGGCAAGGATCAACGCCGTGAACACGATAGGCGCCACAACACCCGCACCCTTGTTGATGATACCCATGATGGAGATGCGCATGGCGGCGCTTTCCTTGGGGCCAACCATCACAACATAGGGGTTGGAGGCGGTTTGCAATATGGTCAGGCCAGTGCCCAGAACAAAAAGCCCGCTCAGGAAAAAGAGGTAATTGGCGGTGAGCGCGGCGGGGATGAACATCAAAATGCCTACCACCATGATCGCAAGCCCAAGCGCCATGCCGTTCCGGTAGCCTGTGCGGGCCAGCACACTCGCCATCGGCAGCGCCATCACCGTATAGGCGATATAAAAGGCGAAGGTTACAAACAGCGCCTGAAATTCGTTGAGGTCACAGATGATCTGCAAAAACGGGATCAGAGATCCGTTCAACCAGGTCACGAACCCGAAAATAAAGAACAACACACCGATGATAGCCATGGGTATGACCGTGCTTGTCGGTTTTTCCTCGACGGGTAATGCCGCTTCCATAACGCCCTCCTATTTTCCCGTTATTGTTGTTTGGTCTTGTAATGTGTGCCGCCGATCCAAACCCCCTGGACCTCGACATTGTCATTAAGCAGTACCAGGTCGGCGCGCGCACCTGCGTGCAGGCTGCCGTATGTTTTTGAAAGGCCCAGAAAGGCCGCTGGCGTACCGCTCGCCATACGGAGTGCCGCATCAAGCGAAACGCCCAGCATCTCATGCGTGTTTTTCACGGCACTCGCCATATCAAGCGCTGAGCCCGCGAGCGTGCCGTCTGGCGCAGTTGCTTTGCCGTTCTCCACCGTGATGGGGCGGCCTTGCAGGATAAAGTTCGGGTCGTCCGCGCCCACACACGGCATGGCGTCTGTCACCAGCATCAGGTGGTCCGCGCCTTTGGCGTGCAGCGCTACATTGAGGCTGGCTTTGTGAACGTGAAAGCCGTCCACAATGATGCCCGCATAGGCGCTACGGCTTTCAAGGGCCGCGCCCACCACGCCCGGTGCCCGGCTTTCAAGCGCGGTCATGGCGTTATAGAGGTGAGTGAAACCCTTGAGTCCGGCCTTGAGGGCTGTGTTTGTATCCTCATAACTCGCCGCCGTATGCCCAGCCGAGAGGATAACACCTGCGTCCGTCAGGCGGCGGATCATCTCTGGCGTTGTGCGCTCTGGCGCGATTGTCACATGCGTGATGCCACGCTTGAGCGACGTCAGCAGCGAGAAAGCATCTTCATCAATGGTGCGGAATTTTTGCGGGTCGTGCACACCCTTCTTTTTTACATTCAGAAACGGGCCTTCAATATGGATACCGAGGATGCCGGGTACCCCAGCTTCAATCGCTTCTCCGGTCGCGCGCATGGCGCGGTCTACCACTGAAAGGTCATCGCTGATAAGTGTTGGCAGCATGGCGGTGGTGCCAAACGCGCGGTGTGCTTCAGCAATTTTTATAATGCCGTCCACGGTGGGTGCGTCATTAAATAGCACACCGCCGCCACCGTTCACTTGGGTATCGATAAAACCCGGTGTCAGTATATTGCCACCCAGTGAGATGCGTTCCATTTCAGCTGGAACTTCCGATACTTTCATGAGGCTTTTGATGGTGTCGCCTTCAATGATGAGCGCGATTTCATCGGTCCAGCGTGGGCCAATGAACATACGGGCATCTGTAAGCGCAAATGCCATCACACGGTCTCCGTTACTTTATTGAGGTGTGGTGGTTCATCCGGGTTATAACCACGCGCGATGGAAAGCGCGTTCGCCATGCGGTAAAAGCTCTGGATAAAAAGGATTGGCTCGATCAGCGGATCAGCACCCTCAACGCTTGCGAGCGGTGCGGCACCGTCGGCTTTGAAGCCAGCGGTCATGACCTTGGCGCCTCGGCCGGTAAAATCATGCACGATATCTTCAACACCGCCGCGTGTGGCATCGTTTTGACTGAACACCAGAACCGGAAAACCTTCATTCACGATCGCCATGGGGCCGTGTTTGACCTCAGCCGCCGAATAGGCTTCCGCGTGCAGGCCACAGGTTTCCTTGAACTTGAGCGCGGCTTCAAGCGCAATACCAAATCCGGCACCCCGGCCAACCACAAAGAAGTTGCGGGCTTCAAGCAAAGTTTCAACAGCGGCGCCCCATTCACAGGCCCATGCGGCGCTCAGGTGGCGGGGTAGGGCGGTGAGGGCGGCTTTCAGTTCCACGTCATCCTGCCAGTAGGCAACCAACTGCAGGATGGCACTCAGGGATGCAATATAGCTTTTGGTAGCAGCAACGCTTTTCTCCGGCCCGGCGTGCAGGGGCACAACAGCATCAGCCAGGTCTGCCAGTGGGGAGGCTGTTACGTTCACAAGTGCTACGACAAAAGCACCCGCAGCTTTCGCGGCTTCTGCCGTGCGTACCAGGTCTGGGCTCTTGCCTGACTGCGAGATAGCAATAAAAAGTGTGCCCTCAAGCATTTGTTTGGCCGCATAAACGGAGCTGACAGAAGGCGCGGCTGAGGAGACAAGAAGCCCTGCTTTTGTTTCAATTACATATTTGCCGTACATGGCCGCGTGGTCTGAACTGCCGCGCGCGCAAGTGACCACAGCACGAGGTTTGAGGGCCCGCAGGCGTTCCCCAAGCTCCACCATCAGCGGTTCGTTTTCGGCGAGCTGGCGGGCAACAACATGGCCTGCCTCGCGGGCTTCGCTGAACATCAAGGTGCTGTCGGGCTTGAGGGCGGTTTGTACTGTCATCGCTACTTCCTTACTCATGCATGCAGTTCGGCGACAAAATCATAAGCGTCGCCGCGATAATGGGATTGGGTCACTTCCACCGTGGTGCCGTTTGCGAGGAAACCACGGCGTTCAATAAAGAGACCGGCGTCGCCCGCGCTCACGCCAAGGTCTGTGGCCTGTTTTTCGGTGAAGATGATGGCGCGCAGGCGCTGAAGCGCGCGCACCGGCCTGTGGCCTGTGGCTTCAAGCGCGGTATAAAGCGATGTTTCAACCGCGTCCAAGCCCGGCAGTGCGAAGGCTGGCACGATAGAGGTTTCAAGCGCCATGGGCGTGTTGTCGGCAAACCGGATACGGGTGAAACGAAAAACCCGTGTGCCGGGGCCAAGGCCCAGATTCAGGCTTTCTTCAGGTGTGATCACGCCTTCTGAGCGCGCGACCCATTCGCTATGTGCTTTCCAGCCGCGTCCGGCCATATCTTCCGAAAAAGAAGACAGCCGCGAAAAAGGTTTTTCAACCCGGCCCGACACAAAGGTGCCAGCACCCTGTTTGCGATCCAGAAGACCGTGTTGAACGAGACCGTCCAGCGCTTTCCTTACCGTGATACGGGAGACCAGCATGTCGCTCGCGATATCCCGCTCCGGCGGTAGCGCATCACCCTTGGGCAGTGCGCCGCGCTCAATAGCGCGTTCAATAGCGCGTGCCAACTGCTGGTACTTTGGCAGTGGGCTGGAGCCATCAAGCGGTCCGATCAAAGCGGAAAGAGCCATCGAATATGTTCCTTGTCTTCAAGATGCATACATCTCTATCACAACTATAATACCAATTAAATACCAAAATAAGATCATTAGCGCTCGCCGTTACAAATAAATTCCTTTATTGTCAGGAATAGGAAGCATTCTCGCAGGGATGCCATTGTGAAATTGACAGCGGTGTCAAATGAAAGTAGGGTCCGGCGCGAGTAATTTTTGGGAAGATTATAATGGTAGATGTTTTCGATTTGGTCATCTTTGGTGGTGGCGGCGACCTCTCGCGGCGCAAGCTCTTGCCGGCTCTGTTCGCGGGCTTTGTCGCGGGCCGCGTGTCGGCCGACAGTCGCATATATCTGACCTCGCGTTCCGGCCTTGAGGGCTCGGTGCACGATTGGCTCAAAGAGGTATTCGACGAGTCGCAGCCAGCATGCGACGTCAGCAAAGATCACTTGAAAACATTTTCGTCCATGGTGTCCATGGTTGAGCTTGGGCTCACCAAAGGCGGTGACGACTGGGAAAGCCTCAAGGCTTCACTCGCCGGTGATGACGACAGACCACTTGTGCATTTTCTTGCGATCCCGCCCGGGCTTTTCACCAGCACGTGTGAGCTGCTTGGCCAGTATGGTCTGAACAGTAAGCGCGCCCGCGTAGTGCTTGAAAAACCACTGGGTCATGATCTTGCCAGCGCGCAAGCCATCAATGATGATGTTGGCCGTGCGTTCGGAGAAGACCAAACCTTCCGCATCGACCATTACCTTGGGAAAGAGGCAGTGCAGAACCTTCTGGCGCTGCGTTTTTCCAACATTCTATTTGAAGAGCTTTGGAGTGGTCGCACCATCGACCATATCCAGATCACCATCGCAGAGGATCAGGGCGTGCAGGGCCGTGCGGGGTTCTATGAAGGCACGGGGGCCATGCGCGATATGGTGCAGAACCACCTGCTGCAGCTTCTCTGCCTTGTGGCGATGGAGCCGCCAGCGCGACTGGACGCCGACAGCATCCGTGATGAAAAGCTTAAAGTTCTGAAATCATTGAAGCCACTTTCGGGTGCCGAGATTGACCGTAATGTTGTGCGCGCGCAGTATCAGTCTGGCGCCATGCATGGGTCGGCTGTTGGCAGCTACGCTGACGACCTTGAGCTTGAGCAACCAAGCAGCACCGAAACTTTTGTAGCGCTTAAAGCGCATATCGAGAATTGGCGGTGGGCCGGTGTGCCGTTTTACCTGCGTACGGGCAAACGCCTGCCGGACCGGTTTGCCGAGATTGTGATCCAGTTCAAGCCGGTGCCGCACGCGCCGCACCCGAACTGGGGGTCGAACCTGAGCCCGAACCGGTTTATTATTCGCCTGCAGCCGGAGGATCATCTGGCGCTCAGGATGATGGTGAAAAACCATAGTGCCAAGTCAGAGGCACTCAAGGAAGTTGAGATGAACCTCGACGTGACCGGCGACGATGTGATCCGTCTGGGGCCTTATCTCAGGCTTATTCTCGATGCCGCTCGCGGGGACCAGAGCCTCTTTGTGCACCGTGACGAGGTTGAGCATGCCTGGCGCTGGGTTGACCGTATTATCGAACATTGGGAAAGCTCAGACGAGCCACCTGAAAGCTATCAGGCTGGCACTTGGGGCCCTTACGAAGCGCATGACCTGATGACCCGTGACCGACGGGAGTGGTTCCACGAAACCAGCGGCAGGAAGGTGGCCAAGTGATAACCTGGTGCACCTTTGAAACCCGCGCGGAAATGGTTGACGCGCTTGAGGAAGATACGTCCGAAGCGCTGATGCGCGCGATCAAGAAACAGGGGCGTGCCGCGTGGGCCGTGTCTGGTGGATCGACGCCAAAACCACTTTTTGAAGCGATGGCCGAAGCACCGCTCGCGTGGGAAGATATTCAGGTAGCACTTGTTGATGAGCGCTGGGTGGAGACTGACCACCCGCGCAGCAATGAAACTTTCATGCGGAACGCACTGGCCCAGAAGTTGGCTGCGGAAGCGCATTTCCTGGGCATGAAAACCAAGCATGCAAACCCCTTTGATGCGGTGGCGGACGTAAATAAACGCTATTCGGGCTTGTCGCTGCCGTTCGCAAGTGTTCTCTTGGGCATGGGGCCAGACGGGCATACCGCTTCCCTTTTCCCTGAGGCGGAAGGCCTTGAAGATGCGATGGCGACAACAAACATGTCACCATGTGCAGCGCTCAAGGCGAAAAGAAGCGATGTTACCGGTGACGAGCTTGACCGGATGAGCCTGACAGCCGCAACGATAGCGGCCGCGCAGCACGTCGCCCTGATGATTACGGGGCTTGAGAAAAAACAGGTGCTTGAACGTGCGCTGGCGACAGATACGCATCTGCCAATTGCGCGCCTCGCCCAAATGGCTGACATAACTGTATACTGGGCGCCCTGATGTTTCGGGTGTACCCGCTGTCTGTAACGACGGGAGCGTAACATGACCCATCCAAAACTAGCCGAAATTACCGCGCGTGTGCACAAGCGGTCCGAGAAAAGCCGCGCCGCATACCTCGCGAACATTCAGGCCATGCGTGACGCCGGGCCTGCGCGCCCGCATCTTTCTTGTGGCAACCTGGCCCACGCCATCGCTGCCTGCTCGGAAGCTGAAAAAGAAAAGCTGATGCAGGAAGGCATGGTCAATATCGGCATTGTCAGCGCCTATAACGACATGCTGTCTGCTCACCAGCCCTATCACGCGAAACTGGATGAAGTGAAAAACGCCGTCATCAATGCGGGCGGCGTAGCGCAAATGGCGGGCGGTGTGCCGGCCATGTGTGATGGTGTGACCCAAGGCCAGCCAGGCATGGAAATGTCGCTCTTCAGCCGGGAAGTGATCGCCATGGCAACGGGTATTGCCATGAGCCATAACGTCTTTGACGGCGGGCTTTTGTTCGGCATCTGCGACAAGATCGTGCCCGGACTTCTTATCGGCGCTATCGCGTTTGGGCACCTGCCATTTGTTTTTGTGCCAGCAGGGCCAATGCCCACTGGTATATCGAACGGCGAAAAGGCCAAAGTGCGGCAACAGTTCGCCAAGGGCGAAGTGGGCCGGGAAGAGCTTCTGCAAAGCGAAAGTCGCGCGTACCATAGTCCAGGCACCTGTACGTTTTACGGCACTGCAAACTCCAACCAGATGATGTTGGAGATGATGGGCCTGCAACTGCCTGGCAGCAGCTTCTTTGCACCCGGTGATGGTGTGCGGGAGGCGCTTGATGTGGCAGCGTCCGAGCGTATCGTAGCGCTTTCCGAGGCAAAAAACGGTGTCGGCCTTGCTGAAATGGTAACGGTAGAATCAGTGATCAACGGCGCGATCGGCTTGCTCGCGACCGGTGGTTCAACCAACCACACCTTGCATATTGTGGCCATTGCGGCGGCAGCGGGTATACAGCTTACATGGCGGGATTTTGCTGATTTATCCGAGATTATACCGCTGCTCGCGCGGGTGTATCCAAACGGTACGGCAGATGTGAATGCCTTCCACGAAGCGGGCGGTACGCCGTTCGTGATCAGGGAATTACTGGCCGGTGGTTTGTTGCACGAAGATGTGGAAACGATTTTGGGGCGCGGTTTGCGGCCATTCAGTGAAATGCCCGCAGTTGTTGGTGGCAAGCTGACGTGGCGTTTGTCGCCTGACCAGCCGGGAGATGAGATGATCCTGCGCAAGATCGACAAGCCTTTCCAGCCAACAGGCGGTTTGGCTGTGTTCAACGGTGCGCTTGGTGAAGCGGTGATGAAAGTTTCTGCAGTGAAGCCAGAGCACAGGTTTGTTGAGGCCCCTGCCATCGTGTTCGAGGATCAGGATGATCTTCTTAAAGCCTATAAAGCAGGCGAGCTTGAGCGGGACTTCATCGCGGTTATCCGCTTCCAGGGGCCAAAGTCCAACGGTATGCCTGAGCTGCACAAGCTTACGCCAAGCCTTGGTGTGCTGCAGGATAAGGGCTTCAAGGTCGCGCTGGTGACAGATGGCCGGATGTCTGGCGCGTCTGGTAAAGTGCCTGCCGCCATTCATGTTACACCTGAGGCGGCGAACGGTGGCCCGATCGCACGTGTGCAGCACGGGGACATGATCCGCCTTGACGCGGAGAATGGTGTCTTGGAGCTTCTTGTGGACAAGGAAGAGTTTGAAAAACGCACACCATCGGGCGGCCTTCAAACGCCTGAAACATTTGGGCGTAATCTTTTCTCTGGTATGCGTGCGCTTGTGGGCCCGGCGAGTGGTGGGGCTTCTGTTTTTGCGGGATGGGAATAATCATGTCTGACGTTGTCGCGGTACTGAAAAAATCACCGGTCATTCCGGTGCTGGCGTTTGTGAACGAAGAAGAAGCGGTTAATGTTTGCCGCGTGCTTTTTGACGAGGGCTTGAGCGTGCTTGAGATTACGCTCCGGCACCCCACAGCACTAGCAGCCATCAATGCCGTGAAACAGGATTTGCCCGACGATGCCTGTGTGGGTGCGGGCACAGTGATCACGCCCGACCTTGCGGAAGCATCGGTTGAGGCGGGGGCGGAATTTGGCGTGAGCCCTGGGCTGACGCCTGAGCTGGCGGCTGCTGTGAAGCGGCTCAACTGGCCGTTCCTGCCCGGTGTTGCCACGCTTTCAGAAGCCATGCAGGCGCGGGAATGGGGGTTTGAGGCACTGAAATTTTTCCCTGCCAATATCTCAGGCGGAACCGGTTTCCTCAAGGCGGTTGGCAGCGTGTTGCCTGACCTGACATTTTGCCCAACCGGTGGCATTTCTGTGGATACGGCCCCTGATTATCGCGCGCTTCCAAACGTTGCGACTGTGGGTGGGTCATGGATCACGCCGCGCAGTAAAGGCGGCGATATCGACCTTGGCCTCGTGCGTGAACTTGCCCGTACCGCAGTGGAAGCGGCGCATTAAAACACATTTTTCGTTGTTTTTTGGCCCACCGCCTTGTTTGATAGCCTTGTGATCTGAAGGGGAGCAGGGCGCATGGGCAATATACCACTCACAATTCTATACACCGGGCTTTTTGGGCTGTTGATGGCGATCCTGTCGATCAGGGTATCCTTCGCGCGTGCTCGTGCGGATATCGAGTTTGGCGACGGTGGCGAGCCAGACCTCACGACCCGAATCCGTGTGTTCGGAAATTTCACCGAGCATGTGCCCATCATGCTTTTGATGTTTTTGGTGCTTGAGCTTGCGCACACACGTGCGCTTTTACTGCACGGGCTTGGTACAGGACTCTTGTTCGCGCGTATCATCCACGCGGTGTGCCTAAAGGTGGAAAGCCCACCAACACCGTGGCGGCGTATGGGGCGTTTTGTGTCCGCCCTTGGCACCTGGCTCATCTTGCTCACCATGAGCTTGCTACTCATCAAACCTTATATTTTGCAGTAAAATTGAACGATCGTTGAAAAATTGCAATGTGGGCTATTGACCCAGGCCAGCAAAGGCCACTAGGCTCGCTCCCGAATAGGTGGAGGGGAGGCCATCGTGAAAGCCATACATCTTGCGTTTGCGTTTCTGCTGGCCATAGCCAGTATTACGATCTTCATATTATTAAGTGACCCACCACCGGGCGCCGTTGGTGTTGCCCACGAAACCATTTCGGGTATGAAGCTTGGCGGTGACGGCGCTGCGCGACTCGCGACGGTCGGCTTGGCCCCCTTCTATTTCCAGATTGCCGTGATCGCGTTTGCGGGCACGCTTCTTTACATGGGCGTTGCGGAGCGTCGTCGTGACACTACGCTCAGGTTAACGCTGGCGACTTTCACCGGCGTCGCCATGTTTGTCTGGTACATGCTGTACAGCGGATATGAGGCCTATCTGGAAACCGGGCAGACGGATGTGGTGTTTGGCTTTCCTGTGCCTGTGAACTGGATGTTCTGGGGCATATGGGGAAGTTTTGTGGTGTTTGACCTGTTTTATGTTTTTGCATTCCGCAGGTATTTCCTTCCCGCCGAAGATGAAGCTGCTTTCCATGCACTTGTGGAAGAGCTGAAGGCGGAAGAGAGGGCTGAGTGATGGAAGAGTATCGTCAAGCCATTATTCTTGGCTGTGTTGCGCTTTATATGGTGATGTGTATCTGGGTGGGTCTTTGGGCGATGCGCAGGACCAAGTCTGCCGGTGACTTCTTTGTCGCCGGGCGCGGACTTGGGCCGGTGGTTGTCAGCCTCGCTGTATTCTCGTCAACCCTATCCGGTTTTGGTTTTGTTGGCGGCCCGGGGCTTGTTTATGCCACTGGGCTTAGCTCTATCTGGATGGCGGTGTGTTCGGCCCTTGGGTACGCCACCGGGTTTTACCTGATCTCCAAGCGTATCCGCATGGTAGCTGAAGTGCGGGATACCATGTCGCTTCCTGATGTGGTGTTCGCGCGGTACGGCAGTGAAACAGCCCGGTTACTTACTGCGGGCACGATCCTTTTGGGTGTGCTGGGGTATCTGGCGACGCAGATTCTTGCGATGGCGCTGGTGCTGCAATCCGTTCTGTCGGCAACAGAAGTGCTGGCGGATATCAGCTTGCTTGCCTGTGTGCTGCTCTCCAGTGCTGTGTTGATTTTTTACTGCGTCACCGGCGGTATTATCGCGTCTGTGTACACCGACCTTGTGCAGGGCATCGTGATGATCGTCTCTGGCGCGCTGGTGGTGATGACGGCTGCAACAGTGTTTGACGGTGGGCTTGCAGAGGTGAGTCAGATACTACTTGAAAAAGACGGCGAAAGCATCATGCCGTTTGGCACGCTTGGCACCATGGCGTCGCTCAGCTGGTTTTTCCTCTTTGGCCTTGGGCTTGCGGGCCAACCCCACGTTGCCACCAAAATGATGATGAACCGGAACCTGAGCGACAACCGCGTGATCTTGCCGATGACCATATTCGGCTATGCTATTGCGGCGATGCTGTGGATTTCGGTGGGCGTGGTCATGCGGGCCCTTGTGCTTGGTGATGTGGCGATGCCGCTTGGTGCACCTGATGAAGCAGCGCCTGCGTTCTTGTCCACATATGCTCACCCGCTTCTAGCGGGCATTGTGTTTGCCGGACTTTTTGCCGCGATCATGTCCACGGCGGACGGCTTTCTCAACATCGGCGCGGCGGCCATCATCCACGATATCCCGAAAGCCATTCGGGGTCGTTCGCTTGATAACGAGCTTTTCTGGGCTCGTATCGCAACGGTTGGCCTTTCTGTGCTTTCAGCGGGCTTTGCGCTTTATAGCTATTATGGGAGCAACGCGCTTGTGGCCATACTTGGGGCCTTTGGGTGGGGCACGTTTGCGGCGGCGCTTGTGCCTGTTGTGCTTATTGGCCTCAACTGGAAACAGGCAAGTGCCCGGGCGGCTATTGTTGCCATCTCCTCAAGCCTCGTGATCAACCTGAGCATCCAGCTGTTTTCGATCACGATACCTTACGCTATCTCGCCAGGTTTCCTCGCTATGCTCACTTCCATGATCCTGTTCATCGGGGTGTCGCTTATGGAGAAGCCGAAACAATTGCCAAAAGATATTGATCGGATCATGGACCTCTAACGTAAAACCCTCATGGTGAGACCATGAGGGGGTATGTGTGAGTTCGATTTTGGTGTTGATGGCCGGGGCGCTTCGCCTTGACGATAACCCGGCGCTGTTGGCGGCTTGCAAGACTGGCAGGCCGGTTGTTCCCGTATTTATCCTTGATAACGAGAGTGCGGGTGCACGGGCGCCGGGCGGCGCGCGGCGTTGGTGGCTGCTGCAGTCGCTTGCCAAGCTTGGCTGGAAGTTGGAACAGCGGGGCAGCAGGCTGGTTATCAGGCACGGTAACACGTCTGATATCATTGGTGCGCTGCTACGTGAAAGTGCGGCAGACGCGATATATATGAACCGAAGCTACAGCCCGCACGGGCGTGCGCTGCAGGAAACGCTTCATGAAACCTGTACCGCAGCCGGTGTTGAGTGCAGGCGTTTCAGCGGAAACTTGCTGCTTGAGCCAGAACAGATCGTCACCAAAACGGGCAAACCCTATGAGGTGTTTTCGCCCTTCTGGCGACAGGCCAAAGAGTTGATAGGCGAACAGTATGCCTATGACGCACCGAGCCAGATTCCGGCGCCATCTGCATGGCCCGCAACCGACCCGCTTGAGAGTCTTGGGCTTGAGCCGAAGCCGTCCTGTTGGGCTGATCCCATCAGCGAGGCATGGCAGCCGGGAGAGGCTGCGGCGCTGGAGAGGCTGGAGCATTTTCTTGATGAAATCGCTGCAGGTTACGCAGGCGCCCGTGACGTGCCTGGCGTGGATGGTACGTCGCGCTTGTCTCCGTACCTTGTGGACGGTGAGATCAGCGTACGGCGGATATGGGCACAAAGCATGGCGGCGGCTGAAGCAAACCCTGCTGCCAGTAACGGTATCCACGCCTTTATGCGCGAACTTGGTTGGCGCGATTTCAGTACACACCTGCTGTTCCATTTCCCTGAGATGCCAAAGCGCCCGCTGAAAGTAAACTTCAACCGATTTCCGTGGCAGGACGGGCAGGGAGAGCATCTTGCGGCCTGGCAAAAGGGGCAAACAGGGTTCCCGATCGTGGATGCGGGTATGCGGCAACTGTGGCAAACGGGCTGGATGCACAACCGGGTGCGCATGATTGTGGCATCCTTTCTGGTGAAAGACCTGTTGTGGCACTGGCGGGACGGTGCCAGTTGGTTCTGGGATACGCTGGTGGACGCCGACCTCGCGAACAATTCTGCAAGTTGGCAGTGGGTGGCGGGCTGTGGCGCGGATGCGGCGCCGTATTTCCGTATCTTCAACCCGATTTTGCAGGGTGAGAAGTTTGACAAGCGTGGTGAGTATGTCCGCGAATTTGTACCCGAGCTTGCGGCACTCCCAGATGCGTATATCCACAAACCGTTTGAAGCACCGCGTGAGGTACTGGAGGGAGCGGGCATTGCCCTCGGGCAAGATTATCCGCATCCTATTATCGACCGCAAAGCCTCCCGCGAACGAGCGCTGGCGGCTCTGGCGCATACCAAGGTTTAACCGATTTTTCCAGTGTCCCTGAGGTGCTGGATATCTTCCGCACTATAGCCAGCGTTTTTGAGTAGTTCATCCGTGTCTGCACCCTTGACGGCGGGGCCGTGGGTGACCTCAGGTTCCGTGCGGGAGAAACGCGGGGTGGGGGCAGGCTGGCGCACGCCGTCGACCTCAATAAAGCTCTCCCGCGCCTGATTATGCGGGTGTTTATACGCCTCCCAGAACGGTAGTATGGGTGCAAAACAAGCGTCTGTACCGTCCAGCAGTTGCTGCCATTCCTCTAGTGTTTTGCTTTTGAAAATTTCCGTCAGCTCAGCCTTGAGGGCAGGCCACTCGCCGGGGTTCAGGTGGTTCTGCATCCAGCGGCTATCAAGCCCGGTTTTGTCTATAAATACCTGCATGAAATGCGGCTCAATCGCGCCGAAACTTACATAGTGGCCGTCGCTTGTCTCGAATGTGCCGTAGAAATGCGCTCCGCCATCCAGCAGGTTCACGCCTCGCATGGGCGCCCAGCGGTGGTTGGCGAGCATAGAGTGGAAGATAGACATCAGTGCGGACGAGCCTTCGGCCATGCTGACATCAATGGCTTGGCCTTTGCCGGACGTTTTCGCTTCCAGAATGCCGCAGACAAGCCCGAAGGAGAGCATCATGCCGCCGCCGCCATAGTCACCAACCAGATTGAGCGGGGCGACCGGCGGAGCATCTTTTGGCCCCATGGCATGTAGCGCACCGGAAAGGGCTATATAGTTGATGTCATGCCCGGCGGTTTTGGAGAGGGGGCCTGTTTGCCCCCAGCCTGTCATGCGGCCATAGACGATTTTGGGGTTGGCCTTAAGCACGTCATCCGGACCAAGGCCCAACTTCTCCATCACGCCAGGGCGGAACCCTTCAAAAAGCGCATCGGCGCTTTCGCACAGTTTAAGGAAGGCGGAGCGGCCTTCTTTTGATTTCAGGTCGAGCGCGATGGAGCGTTTGCCGCGGCGGTTGATATCCACCTTCATTTCCATGGGGGACGCGGGGCCAGGTCGGTCGATTGCGATCAGCTCCGCGCCCATGTCAGCCAGCATCATGCCGGCAAACGGACCGGGGCCAATGCCAACCAGTTCCAAAATGCGTATGCCTTTGAGTGGCCCCATGATCTCCATCTCCCTGTAACGAACCTGTTTCCATCATTTAGGGCACATGTGTTTGTTTTCTAGGAAGAACTGGTGAGGCAGTGCCTCACCAGATTGGAGCTTATTATTTTGGAGCCATACGGGCGGCGGCATCCATGCGGATTGTTTCACCGTTCAGGTATGCGTTTTCAACGATATGGCCAGCAAGCTTGGCGTATTCTTGTGGCATACCGAGGCGTTTCGGGAAAACCACCTGGTTGGTCAGGCTTTCAACGGCAGCTTCAGGCAGACCATCAAAAAGCGGGGTGTGGATGAAGCCTGGCGCGATGGTCATCACGCGGATACCCTGGCGAGAAAATTCGCGCGCAGCAGGCAGGGTCAGGCCAACGATACCGCCCTTGGATGCCGAATAAGCCGCCTGACCAATCTGTCCTTCAAACGCCGCAACAGACGCAGTGTTGATGATTACACCGCGTTCACCGTCTGCGTTTGCTTCGTTTGACTGCATGGCTTCGGCTGCTTGTGCCAGCACGTTGTAGCTGCCGATGAGGTTAATGCCCACTACCTTGCGGAAATGATCCATCGGAAAACGGTTGCCGTCCCGGTCGATAATTTTCTGGGGGTTTCCGATCCCGGCGCAGTTCACGGCAATATCCACGCTGCCATATTTATCTTTGGCGATTTTGATGGCATTTGCGACAGCGGCTTCGTCTGTAACGTCTGTATTGACGTAGGTGACAGCGCTGCCGAGCTTGGCTTCAAGCTCGGCGCCCAGCTTGTCATTAAGGTCGAGAATGACAGCATTTGCGCCGTTCTTTACAAAATGCTCAACAGTTGCGCGGCCAAGGCCGGATGCGCCGCCGGTCACGAGCGCGGTTTTGCCGGTAATATCCATTGGGGAAAGCTCCAAATATTTATGTTGCGGCGCAGCATATAGGTGGGCATAGCCTAAATCAAGCACGGAGCCGCCATTGCGGCGTTCGGGCTTTTGGCTCTGGAGCACGTCGCGCTTTCAAACGGTGATGGCAAAAATCTTGGTCGCAGTTTCCTGTCCCGGCAGTACATCATCGCGGTCGTAATGCAACCCAAGTTTTTCGACGAGTCCGATGGAACGAACATTGGCTGGTGACACCAGCGCCTGAATATGTTTGTGCCCAAGCTTGCCCATGGCGTGGTTGAGCGTTGCGCGCGCGGCCTCATAACCGTAACCCTTCGAGGTATAGTCAGGCAGGTAAGCAAAGCCGATATCGGGTTCTTCAAAATAGGGACGTTTGAGGAGGCCGCAAAAGCCGATTGGCTGATTACTGTCCTTCAACTCCACGACCAACATCCCAACGCCGTGCGCGCGGTAACTGTTGATGAAATTTTCAGTGATGTAGCGGCGGGCATCTTCCAGCGTGCGTAGCTTTTTGTCTCCGATAAATTCAAGAAACGCCGAATCGTTATAAATGGAGAGCGTAAAGGCCGCGTCGTCCAGCGTTGCTTCCCTCAGGCGGAGGCGTTCCGTCTCCAGTGTCTCGAGTTTTTTATTGGTCATTCAGCATCCTTGGTGTCGTGCCGAAGCGGACAGTGGCTTCAGCCTAACAATATGAAGGATTTATCATGATGTGAAATGATAGTATTTCACAAATGCATGAATAAAATTCACGGATACATATCATGGACAAAATGCCACCCCTAAAAGCGATCCGAGCTTTTGAAGCCACGGCGCGGCACCTTAGTTTCAGCCGTGCGGCAGATGAGCTGTGTGTAACGCAAAGTGCCGTTAGCCATCAGGTGCGCGCCCTTGAGGATTTTCTGGGCAAAAAGCTGTTGGTGCGGAACGGTAAGCGAATATCGCTTACCGTTGAGGGCGACACCTTCCAATCTGTGGTGGGTGACTGCTTTAGCCGCATGGCGTCGGTCACTGATCACTTGATAGGCAAACAAAAGGTCAGCCTTCGCATCATGACGCAGACGTCAGTGGCGTCTGAATGGCTGGTTGCGCGCCTGCATGATTTCAATACCGCGTACCCTGATGTGATTACCCGGCTTGATACTTTTGTTATGGCGAACAGTTTTGATGCGAACGACTATGACGTGCTGATCGGTGCCTGGCCTGCGCCCGAAGGGTTTGTCACAAGAAAGCTGAGGGACGGGCGCTGGTATCCGGTTTGTGCGCCAACGGTTTATGATCAGATTGACCCGCACGACCCGGCATCGCTACTCGATTGGCCACTTTATAGTACTGAGGAAGGCGCTGACTGGACACTGTGGATGCAACATCAAGGCCTTCGCCCGCCTGCAACGCTTGACATAAGGCACTATAACCTGGCGCTGATCTCTGCTCGCGCGGCCGTTGACGGGTTTGGTGTTGCCCTGAGTAATGATCTTGTTGCAGATAGGTTGGTACGGGTGGGGGATTTAATACCGCTCAAGCAGTTCAGCTATTCACTGCCCTGGGGGCAATATTACGTGCACTATCGCAGCGACCGGCACAACCAGAACCAGACCGCGGCATTCACCGAATGGTTGGAAGCAGCCGCGCGTGCATAAGCATTTTAAAGGGCTGGACCTCGTGCGCCATCATATTATTGTGATGCGACACGAAGGCGCATCATATTGGTTTGGGCTCGCCACGCCCCATATTCAAAAGCCAGAAAATGATTGAATTGATGTTACTAATGTTGCAAATGCAATATTATAAGTATTGAAGGAAAGCAGTCCATGCAGTTTGATTACGACCTTTTTGTCATTGGTGCGGGGTCTGGCGGTGTGCGGGCCAGCCGCATTGCGGCAGGGTTTGGCGCGCGTGTCGCTGTGGCGGAAGAATTTCGTGTTGGCGGTACTTGCGTGATCCGCGGCTGTGTACCCAAAAAACTGCTCGTATATGCGTCTCACTTTTCTGATGATTTTGAAATGGCCAGGGGGTTCGGTTGGAGCGTTGGTGATGTCAGCTTCGACTGGAAGACGCTGATCGCCCGCAAGGACGCGGAGATAGACCGCTTAAACGGTCTCTATATCAAAACGCTGGACGGCGCAGGTGTCGAGATCATCAATGGTCGCGCCACTGTGACAGGCCCGAACAGCGTTGAGGTTGATGGCCGCGAGATTACGGCAAAGACGATTCTGGTTGCTGTCGGGGGTTGGCCGCAAATGCCAGACGTGCCGGGTATTGAGCATGCGATTTCGTCCAATGAAGCGCTGCACCTTGATGAGCAGCCCAAGCGCATTGTGATTGTGGGTGGGGGTTATATCGCCGTTGAGTTCGCGGGCATCTTCCGAGGCATGGGCTCAGAGGTGATCCAGCTTTATCGCAGCGAGCAGATATTGCGCGGTTTTGATGATGATCTGCGTGACAGGTTGGCCACTGAGATGCGCGGCAAAGGTATTGATCTCCGCACCAATACGAACGTCACAAAAATAGAAAAATCTTCTACTGGAGTGGTGCTGACGCTGACCGACGGCTCAACCCTTGAGGCCGACGCCGTGATGTATGCCACCGGCCGTACGCCAAAAACTGAAGGCCTGGGCCTTGATGCTGCGGGGGTGGAGCTTGCTAAAGGGGGCGCCGTGAAGGTTGATGCCTACGGCAAAACCAATGTGGGCAGCATCTATGCTGTAGGTGACGTGACAGACCGTGTGCAGTTAACGCCGGTTGCGATCAAGGAAGGCCACGCGTTTGCGCTCACCGTGTTTGGGGGAGCGCCCACGTCGCCAGCGCATGACGCCGTGCCGAGTGCGGTGTTTTCGCAGCCGCCGATTGGCACTGTTGGCCTCACGGAGGAGGAAGCAAAAGCCCAGTATGGTGAGGTGGAAGTCTATACGTCCGATTTCCGCCCCATGAAGCACACGCTGGGTGGCTCGGACGAGCGGGCTTTTACCAAATTGATCGTTGACAAAACTACTGACAAAGTGGTTGGTGCGCACATGATTGGCGCTGACGCAGCAGAGATCATTCAGGGTGTTGGTATTGCCGTCAAGGCGGGGCTGACCAAAGCGCAGTTCGATACCACCGTTGCGGTGCATCCCTCAAGCGCAGAAGAATTTGTGCTGATGCGGACACCGCGCGCGAGTTAAATGAGAGTTTTGAGAATATGAGTAGAATTATATTCTCAAAATAGATGCGTTTCATGCGTATGATAGAAAAATTTCTTCGCGTTTTGGCTTGAAGATCGTTATTTGTATCGCACATGTGACAAAGAGCATTGACAGCGGGCGTGACTAGGAGTTGCCTGCGGACTTGAAGGAAAAGTAATCCATGGCTTCTGACGTACAGGTTTTGGAATCGGCGGTTGTCCGTTTTGCGGGCGATAGCGGCGACGGCATGCAGTTGACCGGCAGCCAATTCACAACCTCGACCGCGCTGTCGGGCAGCGACCTTGCCACCTTCCCGGATTTCCCGGCTGAGATCAGGGCGCCTGCGGGCACCACCTTCGGTGTTTCTGCCTTCCAGATCAATTTTGGCGCCAAGTCGATCAAGACGGTAGGTGACAGGCCTGATGTTCTGGTGGCCATGAACCCGGCGGCCCTCAAAGTTAATATCGATACATTGCGCCCCGGTGGCTTGCTGGTGGTTGATACGGGCTCATTTACCAAACGGAACCTTCAGAAAGCTGGCTATGAAGTTGACCCTGTGGACACGCATGAGCTTGATGCTTACCAACTTATTGAACTTGATATCTCAAAGCTGACGCTTGAAGCGGTGAAAGAGTATGGCCTTGGTAACAAGGAAGCGCTGCGCTGTAAAAACATGTGGACACTTGGCATGATGCTCTGGATGTTCAGCCGCAAGCGTGAGCCTGTGATTGACTGGCTTGAGAAAAAATTTGCCAAGAAACCAGACATTGCCGCCTCTAACGTTGCAGCGCTTAATGCTGGTCATGCTTTTGGTGAGACGGCTGAACTTTCTGCGACCTTCAAACGTTATCAGATCGGCGCGACACACTCTGAGCCGGGTCTTTATAAAACGGTAACCGGCAGCCAGGCGCTTTCCTGGGGCGTTGCGGCAGGCGGTGAGCTTGCAGGCCTTCCTATCGTGCTTGGCTCATACCCCATCACGCCAGCGTCACCCATCCTGCACACACTTTCAAACATGAAAGAGCTGGGTGTAGTGACCTTCCAGGCGGAAGATGAGATTGCTGCAATTTGTGCGGCTATCGGCGCGGCATATGGTGGCGCGCTTGGTGTTACCAGCTCGTCTGGCCCGGGTATCGCGCTTAAGGGCGAAGCTCTTGGGCTTGCGATCTCAACCGAGCTACCAATTCTCGTGATCAACAGCCAGCGCGGAGGCCCTTCCACTGGCTTGCCGACAAAAACGGAACAGTCTGATCTTTATCAGGCGATTTATGGTCGTAACGGTGATGCGCCACTGCCGGTTATTTCGACCCGTAGTCCGGGCGACTGTTTTGAAGCCGCGATTGAGGCTTGCCGCCTGGCGGTTAAATATATGACGCCGGTGATGCTGCTGACCGACGGCTTTATCGCCAATGCTGCGGAACCTTGGAAGCTGCCTGATCTGGACGCGATCGAGCCGTTTACCGTGAAGTTTGCGGAAGCGCCGGAAGAGGGGCTTGAGTTCAACCCGTTCAAGCGGGATGAAAAAACGCTAGCACGCCATTGGCCGAAGCCGGGCATCAGCGGGACCGAGCACCGTATTGGCGGCATTGAGAAAAGCTATAACACCGGCCATATTTCTTATGACCCTGAGAACCACCAGAAAATGACGGATACGCGCGCAGCCAAAATTAATGGCATCGCTAACGATATTCCGGCGCAGGATGTGGATCAGGGCGAGGAAAAGGGCACGCTTGCGGTTGTAGGCTGGGGGTCAACCTATGGCCCGATCTCGGAAGCTGTGAAAGCGGCGCGGGCCGATGGCCTTAAGGTTTCACACATTCATATCCGTTATCTTCATCCGTTTCCCGCTAATTTGGGTGACCTTCTGGCAGGATTTGATAAAATCATCGTGCCGGAGATGAATACAGGGCAGCTTAAAACCGTGCTTCGGGACAAGTTCCTGTTAGATGCCAAGCCGCTGAACAAAGTTTCGGGCCAGCCGTTCAAAATCCAGGAAATCCTGGATGCGATCCGCGCTGAAGCCAGCAATTAGGGAGTAGGTGCCATGAACGAATTGAGCGCCCCCAAAAAAGACCTGACGATTAAAGACTTCACGAGCGATCAGGAAGTGCGCTGGTGCCCCGGCTGTGGTGATTATGCCATTCTCAAATGCATGCAGCGTACGCTGCCGGAAATGGGCGTCACCCGCGAGAATACCGTGTTTGTATCTGGCATCGGCTGTTCCAGCCGCTTCCCTTACTACATGGATACATACGGCTTCCATACCATTCACGGGCGTGCGCCTGCGGTTGCGACGGGCCTCAAGCTCGCAAACCCGGAACTTGATGTTTGGGTGGTAACCGGTGACGGCGATGGTCTCTCGATCGGTGGTAACCACCTGATGCACGCGCTCCGCCGTGATGTGGATTTGAATATCCTGCTGTTCAACAACAAGATTTACGGTTTGACCAAGGGGCAATACTCCCCGACCTCGGACCTTGGCACACGGTCCCCTTCAACGCCGCAAGGTTCTGTTGACCCGGCGCTGAACCCGATCAGCTTTGCGCTGGGTTCAGGCGCGCATTTTGTGGCCCGCACGGTGGATACAGCCCAGAAGCATATGCCCGGCGTGTTCAAACGGGCGCATGCGTTCAAGGGCGCGTCCTTTGTTGAAATTCTGCAGAACTGTATCGTCTATAACGATTCTGCCTGGCAGGGTATCACAGAGAAGAGCGTGGCGGCTGACAAGCAACTGCTGCTCGAGCATGGCCAGAAGATGCTGTTTGGCGCTGAAGGCAACAAGGGCATCCGGTTTAACCCGCAGGCTTTTGCGCTTGAGGTTGTTGTTGTGGGTGAAAACGGTATCACCGAAGATGATATCTTGACCCATGACGAGACCAACCTGCAGCTCGCGCGCATGCTGGGTGAGCTTGGTGGCAACCCGAATGAGCCGATGGCGATGGGTGTGCTGTATGCGCGTCAGGCAGACCACAGCTACACCGACGCTGTGATTGGGCAAATGCAGGCCGTGAAAGGCAATACAACGCTCAAGAAGATGATGTATGGCGGCCAGACCTGGCAGGTAAGCGAGACGATCACCTCGTAATTATCATCAGTTTTACCATTTAGTGAAAAGCCCGGCTGTTATGCCGGGCTTTTAGTTATGCTTGCTGTCAGCTCGGTTACATGCCGGCTGCTTCGATCTTCAGGTCGTTGGGGAAGGGGCGCCCCGTGCCGGTTTCCACCAGATCGCGCATACTGAGGACGAATGTCGCCCATTTAGTTGAGCAGTGATGGAAAAAGCCAGCTTCGTCGGCCCAACCGATATGGCGGAACATCAAACGATTTTGGCCGTCGTCGTCGATAATCTTGAACTCAAGTTGGGTGCCTACCCAGTCGTCCGGCCCTTCGGTTACTTCCCACAGGACAAAGCCGTCGTGGTTTTCTTTAACGACCATGTCGAACCCGCCGTTTTCCCCGAAACGAAAATTGATCGTGCCGCCTTTCGCGGGATCGCCGGTGGTTGTTTCGGTCCACCAGCCTTGAAGTCCCTCTAGGGTATCAAGAGCGGCCATTATTTTCGCTTTTGGTGCGTTGGTACTAAAAGTGTGACAGATATTCGCCATCATGTTTCTCCTTCTTGGCTATCTGTCATCCATTTTAGAAGCGGAATATATGATAGAAAGTGAATATGTGGAATGTCTTAATATTCATTATAATATTGAAATATATACATAAATTTAATTTGATTCTAAAATTGATACATTATATTTTCCATATATGGAAAATGAAGATCATCTCGATGCCGTGTTTATGGCCTTGGCTGACCAGCGCCGGAGGGCAATGCTCGCCGAGCTTGCCGCAGGTCCCCGCTCGATTGGGGATCTAGCTAAAATCGGCGGTTGGCGTATGAGTGCCGCATCAAAGAATATCGCTGTGCTTGAGACGGCAGGGTTGGTGCTCAAATCACGCCAGGGCCGTGAGGTCTATTGCCATATGAATTTTGACGCTTGGCGTGCGGTTGCCAGTTATATTGCGCTCCACGCCAAGTTTTGGGCCGGACGGTTGGATGAGCTTGAGACTTATATAAAAGAAGCAGGGGGAGAGTGAGATGGAACCACTTGTAATCAAGCGTGTGATGCCGTGCAGCAAGCGCCAACTATTTGACGCGTGGGCGAAACCGTCTGTTATGGCGCGCTGGTTTTTTGCGAGTCAGACGCCGGTTAAAAACAGCACCGTCCGGAACAGCTTTACGGTGGGCGGTGGCTATAGCTTGACCATGCACCTCAAAACCGGCGATTACACCATGAACGGTGAGTATAAGGAGATCAATCGCTACAACCGCATTATCTTCACCTGGAGCTCACATATCATCGAGCACAGCCTGGTACAGCTTGATTTCAGGGAGCTTTCTCCAAACCGGACAGAAATGGTGCTAACCCAAACCCGCTTTCCATCTGACGAGGTGCGGGCAAGCCATGATCAGGGTTGGAGCGGTTGTCTTGACAGTCTTGAGCGTTTTGTCGCCGCTGAATACGGCGAAGCCTAGTCTTTAAGGCCATCCCTATAGTTCAGGCGCGCCAGATAAGTCTTGAGGCTCGTCTCAGCCGTATCAGTGAAGATCTCACCGGTTGAGCTTGCGTTCAGCATGCGGTCCAGCCTGAAGTGGCGGAAGTCTTTCCTCAACTCGCACCATGCCAACATCATCCAGACGGGGCCAATAAATACTAGCGATAGCGGCCTGACCCGCCGCCGTGTGGCAATGCCTTCTTCGTCGGCATAACTGAGGTCCAGCACTTCTTTATGCCGCACCGCTTGCCTCAGGTATGAGAAATCAATGTTCCATGGCAATTTTGCCCGCGACGGCGGGGCGAAAAGCGCGATGCCGGAGAAGGTTTCCCGGTCGTGGGCGGTGAGCACGTTTTTGATCTTGAGAATCAGGCTTTTTGCGGACGCAGCCATTTTCTCGTCAGTCCAACTTGAAACCATCGCGGCCCCCAGCATCAAGGTTTCAAGCTCGTTGACATCAAAACTCATGGGCGGCAGGTAGTAGCTTTTGTCGAGAATATAGCCCACACCGGCTTCGCCAGAAATGGGCACTCCTGTGGTGATCAGGTCCTGGATGTCGCGGTACACTGTTCGCACGCTAATATCAAATTCATCAGCGATATCCTGCGCGGTGATGGCAATACGCCGTCCCTGCAGGAAACTAACGATCTGGAAAAGGCGGTCTGCGCGTCTCATGATGCCATTATACTCATGCCTACTGACAAAAAACGTCAGCAGGCTGGCAGTAGCCTGTCAAAAGGTCAAGCGAAAGGCATGAGGTGTCAGGAAATCACGTCGGGTTCCTTACGTCCCGTATGCTGGAAAATGCCGGCGATCTGGTCTGCGGCCCTAATGATGCGTTCAAGCGCAACCTGAGTTTCGGTTTCAAACTCCTCAGGGTCGGCAACATAACGCTCCAGATACACCCGTAGTGTCGCACCGTCAGTTCCTGTGCCGGAAAGTCTGAAAACGACGCGGGCACCGCTTTCAAATAAAATGCGAACCCCTTGATTGTTGCTAACCGAGCCGTCAACCGGGTCCGTATAGGTAAAATCATCTGCGCTTGCGACGGTTTCACCCTCAACCGATTGCCCCGGCAGTGTAACCAGTTTAGCCTTCAGTGCAGTCATGAGCGCCTCGGCGGCGGTGCTATCAACCGCCTCATAGTCGTGGCGGGAATAGAAGTTGCGACCATAGGTACGCCAGTGCGCGTGCATAATCTCCTGAATGCTTTCCTGCCGCTCTGCCAGAATATTGAGCCAAAGCAGAACAGCCCAAAGGCCGTCCTTCTCCCGCACGTGGTCTGAACCGGTGCCTGCGCTTTCTTCGCCGCAGAGCGTGGCTTTTCCTACATCCAGCAGGTTGCCGAAAAATTTCCAGCCAGTGGGGGTTTCAAAACACGGCATGCCAACTTCTGCGGCCACACGGTCCACAGCGCAACTGGTGGGCATGGACCGGGCAACACCTGCCAGACCATTTTCATACCCCGGTGCGAGATGGGCATTGGCGGCAAGTACCGCAAGGCTATCACTTGGTGCCACATAGATACCGCGCCCGAGGACGATGTTTCTGTCGCCGTCCCCGTCAGACGCTGCGCCCATATCGGGGGCGCCGGGCGCAAACATCACATCAAAAAGCGCGCGTGCGTGCACGGGGTTTGGGTCCGGGTGATGACCACCAAAATCTTCAAGCGGTTCAGCGTTGATAACCGTGCCTTTTGGCGCACCAAGCTTACGCTCAAGAATATCCTGCGCGTAGGGGCCTGTGATGGCATGCATGGCATCAAAACGCAGGCGGAAGCCACTTTTAAACAGCTTCTTGATCTTCTTGAAGTTGAAGAGCCGTTTCATCAGCTTCCTGTATTCCTTTACAGGGTCGACAATCTCAACTGCCATACCGCCAAGCGAGAGTTCCGCTATCTCGGAAAGCTCAATATCCGCAGTGTCGAGGGTTCTGTATTCGCGAATGCTTTGGCTTTCAGCATAGATTGCATTGGTGATGACCTCTGGTGCAGGGCCGCCATTATCGCTGTTATATTTGATGCCGAAATCCTCATCCGGGCCGCCTGGGTTGTGGCTGGCAGACAGAATGATGCCGCCTTTTGCTTTTTGCTTGCGAATGAGGCAGGACGCGGCGGGCGTGGATAAAAGTCCGCCTTGCCCGACCACCATGCGCGCAACACCGTTTGCCGCCGCCATCCGGAGAATGATCTGGACCGCATCACGGTTATAGTACCGCCCATCGCCGCCAAGGATGAGCGTCGCGCCCTCCATGTTCTCAACCGCGTTGAAGATACTTTGGACAAAGTTCTCCAGATAATGCGGCTCTCTAAAGGTTTTTACCTTCTTCCTCAGGCCCGAGGTGCCGGGCTTCTGCCCAGCAAATGGCGTTGTCTCAATTTTGACTATGCGCGTCATAATGCTTTTATTCTCCGAAGGGGGGCGGCCTTTGTATTTTAATCGCCTCGACGATACGGCGAGAATGGGGATGTTCAAGCGTGTTCTCAACAGGGACGGGGATCTTACGGCGCCAATTTGGCTGTTCTGTGGTCGTGCCGGGAACGTTGGGCTGATTCTTTAGCCCTAACAGGTCCTCGATCTGGAACGCGACCGTATGCGCGTTGGACTGCGCCAAAAAAGCATGCACCGCGGCGGCAAGCTCAACAGACAGTTTCGCAGGTGCGGCGTCCGGGGAGATACCCTCAGGCAGAAGACCTTCCGCTTCCAATAGCTTCAAGAGAAGCCAGCGATCATGAAATCGCGCGCCTCTGTCACGTGCCAGCGTATTGGTGCCGATGCCAAGCGCCTCCCGCCAGCCGAAGTCCTCCTCTTCCCAAAACCCTTTGAGGGTCGGAAAGTCATGATTGTTGATCGAGGCAAAGCGGTTTTCGTCGTAGTGCGCGGCAGGTTTGAAGGCCTCGCCTTCGCGTTCAAAATAGAGGATGGAACAGCCCATCAAGCCTTTATTAGCAAGCTGCTCGCGAAAGCCCGTGGGCACAGTACCGAGGTCTTCGCCAACAACCGAGCATGCGTTCCTGACACTTTCAAGCGCGATGATGCCAAGAAGCTCATCGCGAGGGTAGGTCATATAGTTGCCGGGTAAATCTGCGTCGAGCGGACACCAGAAAGCGCGGTTGAGCCCAAGGATATGGTCGATACGCACAAGCCCGGCGCTTGTCATCACCTCGCGCAGGGTTTTGGCGAAAATGCGGTAGCCGGATTTCCTCAGTGCGATGGGGTCAAGCGGCGCCAGATGCCATTTCTGCCCGTCCGGATTTGCGGCATCACCCGGTGCACCAAGGCTCATGCCGCCGACGATGGCGCTCTTCTCCCCCCACGCCTCGGCGCCCCCCGGCACCATGCCAACTGCAAGGTCGAGGTAAAGCCCAACCTGCATGCCTGCGGCCAGCGCGCGGGTTTGCGCCTCAGCCAGTTGCTCGTGGGCTATCCATTGCAGGTAACAATAATATTCAACCCGGTCTGCGTGCTGCTCGGCGACGTGCCTTGCGGCGGCGTTGTGGGGAGCCTGAAGCGCCTCGGGCCAATTCTGCCAGCCCTTGGCTTTACCTGTTCGGGTTTGTTCAAGTTCAAAGATCACATCGAACAGCGCGTGGCGAGAGAGCGCGGTGCCTTTTCGTTCGCAAAATGCGCTAAAAGCGCGGTGGCGTGGGCCGTTGGGGCTGAGTGTCTTGAATAGGCTGAAAGCCGCTTCAAAGGCGGTGTGTTTCAGTGTGTAGACACGCTGGTAGTCCACCAGCTCAGCTTCGCGCGCCAGCGCGTATTCGGGGCAGTTTACAAGGCTATCAAGCGCCATGCGTCCCTTTTTGCTGCGGGTGAATTCGTCAATCCTGTCCGGCGCAATATGCATGATATTGAGGAACTCACGGCTTGACGGGGAATAGGGGCTATACATTTCCGGTGCTGAAGGGAATAGCGCATGCACAGGGTTGAGACCGATAAAGTCAGCACCCTTTTTCGCCGCGCGCTCCGCCATTACGGCCAGGTCTTCAAAGTCGCCGATGCCCCAGTTGCGCGAGGATGTCAGGCCGTAAAGCGGGACAGTCAGGCCCCATATCCGCTGCCTGTGGGTTTGGCTGGAGATATCAAGCGTGCGAGCGGGCGTGACAATAAGCGGACAGCTTTGTGCTAAATCGCCGGTGCGTATTTCCAATTGGTGGTAGCCAAGCGGGAGGATGCACCCCGTGGCAATCGCGTGCCCAGACGTTGCACCTGTGAGGGTGTCGCCGTCTTCCAGCGTGATGGTCCATGGTGCGGGCGCTTCAATAGTGCGCTGGAGCGGCAGCGCCATGTTGGGCCTCTGCTCAACGACCAGGCAGGCTGGTAGCGGTGCATTCTGCTCTGATGTTATGCGGGCGAGCTCTTGCTCAAGGGCTTGGTTGTTCGAGGTGTTTATATTGAGCGCTGCGAGCTGGGAAATTTTGGTCTCATCGCTTGCGGTAATATAGTCCCCGGCCAAGTTATTATAGCCGTGATAGACCCCAAGGGTCTCACATACTTCATGCAGCAGATCTGCGTTCAAGCTCATCTATCGGGGCTCTTCCTTGACGGCGACAATAGCAACACTTTCAGCGGTGAGCGAGAAGGTTTGGCGGGGCGTTTCATCCGCTTTAAACTCTTCACCTATTTGGGCAGTGTTGAGCACACAGGTGCCGGTCATGCCCTTGGGCAGGGTGACTGTGAGATCGCCCCCGCTAGCGTTCATGAAAACGATGAAGGTGCTATCGGTGAGCGGTTTTCCGTCCGTCCCCATTGGTGCGCCCGCTGACCCACACAGCATGAGACCAAAGGCGGGCAAGGCTGCATCGCGCCAGTGATCATCGGTCATCTCATCGCCGGTCGTTGTGAGCCAGGTGATGTCTTTGATGCCTTGTGCGCTTTGGTGTTTGCCGTGCATGAAATGCCTGCGGCTGAAAACCGGGTGCGCGCGCCGGAACGCGATCAGTTGCCGGGTAAACTCTAACAGTTGTCGGTCAAGGCCGCGCCAATTCAGCCAGGTGATTTCATTGTCCTGACAGTAGGCGTTGTTATTGCCTTTCTGGCTGTGGCCGATCTCGTCACCCGCGAGCAGCATGGGTGTACCCTGTGCTGTCATGAGCGTTACCAGCAGGTTGCGCACACGTTTGGCACGGCGTTTCAGGACAACTACGTCAGCGGTGGGCCCTTCTGCGCCGCAGTTGTCGCTCAGGTTATGGCCGTGCCCGTCACGATTTTCCTCCAGGTTCGCTTCATTGTGTTTTCCGTTGAAGTTGGCTGTATCCTTGAGAGTGAAACCGTCATGGCTGGTAATGAAATTGATGGAGGAATGCGCTGTGCGACCGCCATGGTCAAAGAAATCGGCGGAGCCGAGCATGCGCGCGGCCAAGTCTGGCACAGTGCCGTTGTTACCGCGCCAGAAGGCGCGGGCACTGTCGCGGAAACGGTCATTCCATTCTGCCCAGCCGGACGGGAAGGCGCCAAGCTGATATCCGCCCGGCCCGATATCCCAAGGCTCCGCAATCAGTTTCACGCGTGATAAAACAGGGTCCTGCCGCAAGGCGCTCAGGAAAATACTGTCGGCCCTGAAGCCCTCTGGTGTGCGGGCTGGGGTTGTTGCAAGGTCAAAGCGGAAGCCGTCTACATGCATCTCTTCCACCCAGAAACGGAGCGAGTCTGTCACCATCTGAAGCACACGTGGGTGGTCGGTATTGAGCGTGTTGCCGCATCCCGTATCGTTCACATAATAGCGTGGGTTATCTGCATCCAGCCGGTAGTAGCTTTTATTGTCGATCCCGCGCCACGAGAGCGTTGGCCCCAATTCCCAGCTCTCTGCCGTGTGGTTATAAACCACATCCAAAATCACCTCGATGCCCGCACTATGGAGCGCTTTCACCATGCGCTGGAAGGAGTGCACACCCGCAGGCCCTAGGTAACTGGCTTCTGGCGCGAAATAGGAAACAGGGTTGTAGCCCCAATAATTTGTGAGCCCCAGCTTGGTAAGCCGCGGTTCTGAGAAGGAGGCCTGCACCGGTAAAAGCTCAACGCTTGTCACCCCGAGCTTCACCAGATGCTCCAGCATCCTAGGCGATGAAAGGCCCTCAAACGTGCCGCGTTTCTTGACCGGCACACCGGTATGAAGCTGGCTGACGCCCTTGACATGAGCCTCATAGATGACGGTTTGCTCAGGCGTGACTTGGGGCGAAGCATCCTTGCCCCAACGGAAATCCGGGCGGCTGACAACACATTTTGGCATGAAGCGCGCGCTGTCTTGTGTGTCGAAACTGAGGTCAGTGTGTGGCGCGGCTGTGGCGTAGCCAAAAAGCGCGTCATGTTGGCGGAAAGCCCCGGAAAGCCTGCGTGTGTAGGGGTCGATCAGCAATTTATGGGCATTAAACCTGTGGCCGTCCTCTGGGGCGTAGGGGCCATGCACCCGGTAGCCATATAGCTGGCCTTCCAGCACGTCGGGCATAAAGCCATGCCACACACCATTTGTGTGTTCCGGCAAGGCTACCCGTGACAACTCACGTTTGCCGTCAGGGGAGAAAAGGCACAACTCAACACCGGTGGCATTTTCGGAAAACAGCGCGAAGTTGGTGCCGCCATCCAGAATGGTTGCGCCAAGAGCATTGGGGCTTCCCGGTCTTGGTGGCGCAAAGGATGTCACGAGGGTCTCCCTAATTAGTATGGTTTAAAAGGGTCAGATATATCTGCCGGTAACGGTCTGCGGGTTGTTGCCAGCTAACGTCCTGTTTCATGCCGCGCTTTCGTATGGCACTGAAGGTTCGCTTGTCGCGGAACAGGGCAAAAAAACGGTCGATGGCCGCAATCAGGCTATCAAAGGTTACCGGTGAAAACTGGATACCGTTCCCGGCACCCGCCATCAGCGCTGCGTCATTCGTGTCAACGATGGTATCGGCCAGCCCGCCAACCCGTGCCACTATGGGCACTGTGCCGTAGCGAAGCGCGCACAGTTGGGTCAGGCCGCACGGCTCAAAGCGGGACGGGACGAAAATAGCGTCCGCGCCTGCCTGAATAAGGTGTGCCAAGGGCTCATCATAACCGATGACGGTGGCAACATGGCCTTTGTGGCTCTGGCTGGCTTTCTGGAACGCTGCTTCAAGGTCTTTGTCCCCCGTGCCCAGCACAGCCAACTGGCCACCATTGCCAATGATATGCGGGATGGCGCCAGCAAGCAGGTCCAGCCCTTTTTGTTCGGTCAGGCGGCTGATCACACAAAACAGTGGTGCGTCCTTGTCCACCTCCAGCCCCAGCTGTTGTTGGAGGGCAGTTTTGTTTTTCGCTTTACCAGCAGGCACTTTCAGGCTGAAGGGAGCAGCAAGCGAAGCATCAACTTCAGGGTCCCAGACCTCGGTATCAATGCCGTTCGTGATGCCAGATACATGGGCGGCCCGGCTTTTGAGCAGCCCGCCAAGTCCCATACCGCCGTCATCTGTCTGTATTTCCCGCGCATAAGTCGGGCTTACGGTGGTGGTGTGGTCGCTGTAGATGATGCCAGCCTTGAGGAAACCAACCTGATCCCAATATTCAAGCCCGCTTTGGTTGAACATGCTGCTCGGTAGGCCAAGGCCCGCGAACGTGGTTTTTGGGAACAGGCCCTGAAAGGCAAGGTTATGGATTGTGAAAACGGTTTTTGGCCTTGGCGCGGGCAGCAGCGAAAGATACGCAGACGCGAGCCCCGCCTGCCAGTCATGCGCGTGCAAAATATCAGCTTGCCACTTGCCATCAAGCTGGCCATGCGCGAGCGAGGCCCCCACTTTTGCAAGGGCCGCGAACCGCTTGTGGTTGTCAGGTCGGTCCTTGCCGTCTGTCCCTTGATAAGGGTTGCCTTCCATATCAAACAGATGCGGTGCATCAAGCAGATACAGCTTCACCCCCGTGGGCGCGGTGGCGCTCAAAAGCACGGCATCGCCGCCTATGATGTCTTTAATCTCTGACATTTTTTTCTGTTTGAGTGCCGCTTTTTTAACAGCAGGGAACGCAGGCAACAGCACGCGTGCGTCATCACCGGCGGCGGTAAGTGCACGCGGCAAGGCACCAATAACGTCCGCGAGGCCCCCCGTTTTAATCAGCGGAAAACATTCCGACGCAACAAACAGCACGCGCAAGGGCGCTTGGCTCATCCCTCATGCTCCAATCGGTCGATCATCTTTTGGGTGATCAGGCAGATGCCCTTTTCGGTGCGGTGGAAACGGCGCGCATCGTCTTCAGGGTCTTCCCCCACAATCAATCCGCGCGGGATTTCAACGCCGCGATCAATCACACATTTGGACAGTCGTGCCCCTCGGTTGACGTTCACATACGGCAGAGCCACCACATGCTTAAGGCGGCTGTATGAGCGTGCGTGAACGCCGGTAAACAAGAGCGACCGTTCGATATGGCTGCCGGAAACAATGCAGCCACCCGCCACAAGCGAGCTGATGGACGCACCACGGCGCCCTTCCTGATCGTGGATAAATTTGGCAGGCGGCGTGATCTCTGCGTAGGTCCAGATCGGCCATTCCCGGTCATAAAGATTCAGGCCCGGCTCAATGGTTGCCAGATCAAGGTTTGCTTCCCAGTAGCTGTCCACGGTGCCGACATCGCGCCAGTAAGCCTCGGCTCCCGGTACGCTGCGAATGCAGGATTTGGTAAAACGGTGGGCAAAGACCTTTGCGTTTTCAACGAGGTAAGGAATGATGTCCTTGCCAAAATCGCGAGATGAGTTCGGGTCGGCGGCATCACGCTTTAACTGGTCGAACAGAAATTTGGTCTCGAACACATAGATGCCCATGGATGCGAGGCATGCATTTGGCTTGCCGGGAATGGTGGGCGGGTTTTCGGGTTTTTCAAGGAAATTGGTGACATAGTCGTCGTCATCCACATGCATGACACCAAAGCCTTTGGCTTCTTCTGGTGTTACTTCAAGGCAGCCGATGGTGACATCCGCGCCAGAGTTCACATGCTCCTCGAGCATCATCTCATAGTCCATTTTATAGACATGGTCGCCCGCCAGAATGACCATGAATTTGGGGGCGTAAGATTCGATGATGTCGATGTTCTGGTAAACCGCGTCCGCTGTGCCTTCATACCACTGGGTTTCAGATACCCGTTGGGAGGCAGGCAGAATGTCGAAACTCTCGTTTCGTTCAGCCCGGTAAAAGTTCCAGCCGCGTTGCAGGTGCTTGATCAGGCTGTGCGCTTTATATTGTGTTGCAACACCAATGCGGCGAATGCCTGAATTCATGGCGTTCGAGAGGGCAAAATCGATGATGCGGCTTTTGCCGCCAAAATAAACAGCAGGTTTCGCGCGTTTATCCGTAAGCTCTTTCAAACGGCTGCCGCGGCCGCCTGCAAGCACATAAGCCATGGTGTGACGCGCGTAGGGTGCTGATACTGTTGTTTTCAAGACATGTCCCCCGAATTTCGGTTTTGGCGGTGCACTTCAGTGCTTGTAATAGTCTTGCAAAACTGCAATCGATTGCGCAATAAAAGAATCATATTAGCGCTAGAATGTTTGCGAATTGGTTTCTTGAGAAACTGATCCGCCATTGTAAATCAGATGTCACAAAATGTTTTTTACTCTCAGGTAGAACGCTACCGACACAATGTGTTTCCTCTACTGCGACAAGGCTAAAGTAATATGACAACCCGCGATTTGGACATGCCCGTTACACCCGCCAACGCCCTGACACTGGGAGATGCAGTATTGAGGCATCTCGTTTACTCGGTCGGCAAGGATCAATCCCATGCTGTGGAGCGCGATTGGTGCGTTGCCCTTTCGCTTGCGATTCGCGACCTGATGGTCGACGGCTGGATGGATACTACACGCCGCATCTATAAAACCAAACAGAAGCGGGTTTATTATTTATCGATGGAATTCATGATCGGTCGCTTGCTTGAGGATGCGATCGCCAACATGGGTTTGATCAAGGAAGCCAAAGAATTTTTCGGTGAGCTTGGCTTGAACTTGAGCGATATTCTGAACTCTGAGCCAGACCCGGCGCTGGGTAATGGTGGCCTTGGGCGCCTGGCGGCCTGTTTTATGGATTCGATGGCGACGGTGGGTGTTGCAGGTATTGGCTACGGCATCCGGTATGAGCATGGCATCTTCCGCCAAAGCTTTCAGGATGGCTGGCAGCTTGAAGAACCGGAAGATTGGCTGGTATTTGGTAACGCATGGGAGTTCCAGCGCCCTGAAGTGGAATATTCAGTTGAGTTCGGCGGTTCGGTCCAGCGCGACAATACAGGTAAAATGATCTGGACACCGTCGGAACGTATTCTCGCAGGTGCCTTTGATACACCAATTGCGGGTTGGGGCGGCAAACATGTGAACACACTCAGGCTTTGGTCTGCACGGTCAGCGGAAGTGTTGAACCTGCATCAGTTTAACCAGGGTGAATTTATGGCCGCCGCGCAGCAGCAGGTGCTTGCGGAATCGATCACCAAGGTTCTCTACCCCGGTGACCACACGGCAGAGGGGCGTGAGCTTCGTCTCAAACAGGAAGTGTTTTTCACCTCCGCCAGCCTTCAGGATATCCTGCGCCGCTTCAGACTTGATAACACCAACTGGAACGAGTTGCCGCAATATGCGGCGGTGCAGCTTAACGACACCCACCCGGCAATTGCAGTACCGGAACTTGTGCGGCTTTTAGTGGATAAACACGGGCTTGAATTTGTTGAATCGTTCGAGATCGCGCGGGCCACACTTCACTACACCAACCACACGCTGTTGCCTGAAGCGCTTGAGAAATGGCCGCTGGAATTGTTTGAGCGTTGCTTGCCGCGCCACCTGCAGATCATTCGCGAGATTGACAACCTGTTCGCCGCAGAAGTTGCCGCAAAATATGAGGGTAAAAACGTCGATCCCATGAAAGCGATTGACCCCCACCACGGTGGGTGGGTTCGCATGGGCAACCTAGCGTTCATTGGCTCAAGCCATGTTAACGGCGTGTCTGCGCTGCATACGGAACTGATGAAACAGACAGTGTTTAAAGACCTGCATGAAATTTACCCGGACCGTATTTTGAACCAAACCAACGGCATTACGCCGCGTCGCTGGCTTTATGAGTGTAACCCGCTTCTGGCTGACCTGATTACGGAGACAATTGGCGATGCGTGGGTGAAAGACCTTGAGCATATTGCCGCGCTTGCACCGCATGCGGACGATAAAACCTTCCGCAAGAAGTTTGCAGCAGTTAAGGCGGAGAACAAGGTGCATCTCGCCGCCTTCATCAAACAGCAAACCGGAATTGTGGTGAACCCCACCTCCCTCTTTGATGTGCAAATCAAGCGTATTCACGAGTATAAGCGGCAGCTCCTGAATGCGCTTGAGACCATGGCACTTTATAACGCCATCAAGGAAGACCCGAGCGCTGGCTGGACACCGCGGGTGAAGATATTCGCAGGCAAGGCGGCACCAAGCTATACACTGGCGAAGCTGATCATCAAGCTGATCAACGACGTGGCCGCCAAGGTGAATGCGGATGAAGATGTGGGCGACCTTCTCAAGGTGGTGTTCCTGCCAAACTATAATGTCTCTGCGGCGGAAGAGTTGATCCCCGGTGCGGACCTGTCTGAGCAAATCTCAACCGCAGGCTTTGAAGCGTCGGGCACTGGCAACATGAAGTTTGCGCTTAATGGTGCGCTCACTATCGGCACACTTGACGGCGCGAATGTGGAGATCAAGGACCATGTTGGTGACGACAATATCTTCATCTTCGGCATGGAGGCTGACGAGGTGGCCCGGCGCCAGCAGGAAGGCTGCCAGCCTTGGATGACGGTTTCAGAGACGCCGCGCCTGCAGGAAGTGGTGAAGCAGATATCATCGGGGTTCTATTCCCACGGCGATACGGAACGCTTTGCGGGTGTGGTGGATAATGTGCTGGCCCATGACTATTTTCAGGTAACGCCAGACTTTGACGCTTACTGGGAAACCCAGCGCAAAGTGGACGCCGAGTTCAAGGACGTTGACAATTGGCACCGGAAGGCGATCCTGAACACAGCGAATATGGGCTGGTTCTCTGCAGATCGTACAATCCGTGGATATGCGAAGGATATCTGGAAAGCCCTGCCGGATGAGGGGTGAAACAGTGCCTTTGAGCCAAGTGGTGATGGATCAGGCGGAAATTGAAGCAATTGTAAGCGGGCGGCATACGGACCCGTTTGCCCGCCTTGGCAGGCATGTGGAAGCGGACAGCAGCGTTATCCGCACCTATGCGCTGGGCGCGGAAAAAATTGAGGTTTTCACCCCCGCAGGCAAACGCCCGCTTGGTACGCTCACAAAAATCCATGAGGCGGGGCTTTTTGAAGGCTATCTCGCGCCTGCAAAAGCCAAAAACGGATATAGGCTGAAGGCCACCAGCGGTGGCAACAGCTGGTTCTATCAGGATGCCTACCAGTTTGGCCCGGTGATATCGGACCTTGATTTGCACTTGCTGTCTGAAGGCACACACGAGCGGGCCTATACCTGCCTTGGTGCCCATGTTTGTGAGCATGAAGGTGTGATGGGCACGGCCTTTGCGGTGTGGGCGCCCGGCGCGCATCATGTGGCACTGGTGGGCGATTTCAACCACTGGAACAGCACGCAGCATGTGATGCGCAGCCGGGGTGGAAGCGGCATCTGGGAACTGTTCATGCCGGGTATCGGCGACGGCACGCACTATAAGTTTTGCGTTTTCTCGGGTGATGGCAAACAACTGCCCCTCAAAGCCGACCCATTTGCATTTGGCACAGAATATCGGCCCAATACCGCCTCGGTGGTGCGTACAATCGTTGGCTATGGCTGGGATGACGGTAAATGGATGGCGGGCAGGGGTGCGCGCCAGAATATGCACGCGCCCATGTCGATCTATGAGGTGCACCTGGGGTCATGGATGCGCACGTGGGACGCAGACAACCCCTACCTGAGCTATGCGGAGCTGGCGGAGCGCTTGGTCCCTTATGTGAAAGACCTTGGTTTTACCCATATCGAGCTGATGCCGATCACCGAATATCCGTTTGACGGCTCATGGGGCTATCAGCCTGTCGGGCTATATTCGCCAACCCGGCGTTTTGGCACACCGGCAGAGTTCAAGGCATTTGTTGATGCCTGCCACAGGGCCGAGATTGGTGTGTTGCTTGATTGGGTGCCCGGCCATTTTCCGGCGGACGACCATGGGCTTGTGAAATTTGACGGTACGCATCTTTTTGAGCATGCGGACCCAAGGAAGGGGTGTCACCCCGACTGGAACACGCTCATTTTCAATTTCGGACGGCGTGAGGTCGCGAACTATCTGATCTCCAACGCGCACTTCTGGCTTGAGGAATATCATCTGGATGGTTTGCGTGTGGATGCTGTGGCGTCCATGCTGTATCTGGACTATAGCCGCAAGGATGGGGAATGGTTGCCCAACGAGCATGGCGGCAACGAGAATCTGGAGGCGATTGCTCTGTTGCGGGCAATGAATGAGCGTGCTTATGCCCTGAATGACGGGATCATTACGGTAGCGGAAGAATCGACCGCTTACCCTAAAGTCTCCGCCCCCACCTATGATGGGGGGCTCGGCTTTGGCTTCAAGTGGAACATGGGCTGGATGAACGACACGCTCAAATATATGTCCACCGAACCCGTGCACCGCAAGCATCATCACCATCAGATGACATTTGGCATCCAGTATGCGTTTTCAGAGAACTACGTGTTGCCGCTCAGCCATGACGAAGTGGTGCATGGCAAGGGTTCGCTGATCGGTCGTATGCCGGGTGACAGGTGGCAAAAGTTCGCCAACCTGCGGGCTTATTATGGCTTTATGTGGTGTCATCCGGGCAAGAAGCTGTTGTTCATGGGCGGGGAGTTCGCGCAGGAGCGTGAGTGGGACGCTGACAACAGCCTGGATTGGCACCTGCTTGAGAATGCCGACCACAAGAATATCCAGTCCCTTGTGCGGGACCTGAACCGGCTTTACCGCGAGACACCGGCGATGCACCGCCGAGACTGTACTGACGACGGCTTTCAGTGGGTTGACGGAAGTGCCGCCGACGACAATGTGCTTTCTTTTCTGCGCTGGGGTGGCGAGGGTACAAAGCCCTGCCTTGTGCTGTGCAATTTCTCACCCATCGTGCGGCACGGTTACCGTGTTGGCATGCCATACAAAGGTTTCTGGGCTGAGCGATTGAATACAGACTCGCAATTTTACGGTGGTTCCGATGTGGGCAATGGGGGCGGCGTGGATGCGGAGCCCGTGCCGTGGCATATCCAGCCTTATTCAGCGATGGTCACACTGCCGCCACTTGCGACCTTGGTACTGCAATACGCCCCGCGGTGACCGGTCTTTTGTGATCAGCCCTTCGCCGCGTCACTGCCCTCAGGTAGCCATTCCATCATGGCGGCGTAAAATTCCTCAGGTTTGAACGGCTTCGGGATGTGAGCATTCATGCCAGCTTCGAAGCAGCGGGTCCGGTCTTCATCGCTAACGTTCGCTGTCATCGCAATGATCGGCACCGGCGCGCCTCTATCGGTTTCGCGCAAGGCACGGGTGACCTCAATGCCGTCCATCTCAGGCATCTGAAGGTCCATGAGTATGAGGTCATAGGCACCAGATGATGCTTTCTCAAATGCTTCGCGGCCGTCCACGGCGAAGTCTGAATGCGCCCCAACTTGTTCCAACAGCTTGGCGGCAATCATGCGGTTGATGGGGTTGTCTTCCGCCACAAGGATGCGGGCACTTTTGAAGATAGTGTACTTCGCGCCAGTGGTGTCGGCCGTTTGGCGCGATTTTGTGAGTGCGTTGGCAGCGCTCATGTTCGCGTGCGCAAGTTGCACGTTGAAATGGAAGGTGGTGCCTGTGCCGGGTTCGCTTTCCACCCATATCTTGCCGTCCATCATCTCAACAAGCTGCTTGCAAATGGCAAGGCCGAGGCCGGTGCCGCCAAACCGGCGGGTAACCGTTTCGTCGGCCTGCGTGAAAGCACGGAAAAGCTTTTCCTGCTGGTCTGGGCTCACGCCGATCCCGGTGTCTTGGACGCTGCAGGAAATTTCCGTCAGCTTATCGCCGACCTCTTTTGCCGCAACGCGCACGGCTACAGCACCGTGATCGGTGAATTTAACCGCGTTGTTGACAAGATTGATCAGGACCTGCCGTAGCCGTGTTGGGTCGCCCATCAGTGCGGGCGGAAGCGTGTCTGTACCCTTGAGGGTCAGCGTCAGTCCTTTCGCGCGGGCAGCGGGTTCGATGATCGTATGGACACTGTCGAAAACCTCAGAGGGTGTGAAGCGTATTTTCTCCAGCTCCAGCTTGTCAGCTTCAATTTTCGAGAGGTCGAGAATGTCGTTGATCAGGGTCAACAATATATCGCCAGAGACCTGAATGTTCTGGAGGTAATTTTGCTGTTGCGTGTTTAGTTTGGTGGTGGCCATCAATTCGCTCAGGCCGATAATCGCGTTCATCGGCGTGCGTATCTCGTGGCTCATCCGGGCCAGAAAGTCGGATTTCGCTTTGCTGGCGGCACTGGCTTGCTCGCTCAACAGGCGCGCTGCGTCCCGCTCTTTCCTGATCTGGCTGATGCGGTTGGCGATACCGATGGAGAGGATCACCGTCTCAAGTGCCATGCCGATGGGCATCCCGTATTCCACCAAGGCAGAATGAGGAATTATATCAAGGCCACGCAGGATGCGCAGGCATACCCCCAACACAGGCAGCATCCAGCCGATGGCATAATAGATTGCAGCGTGACTGCCTTTACGAATGGTGCTGGCAAGGATGATGACGATGACAACAAGCCCCACGCCGGACATGAGGTTGAATACAAGGTCGATAGTGTCTGCATGCCAACCACGCGCGCTGATATAAAGCAGTGCGCAGGCCATGAAGATGATGCCCACCGTTCTGGCAAGGAAGGCCCAGCGCTGTGAAAGCAACCCTTTTTCCATAAAGGCGCAAAGGAAAAACAGGCCGCTTAATCCGTTCAATCCCAGCGAAAAAATCGTGATGTTCATCTGCTGCCCAACGGTCAGCAAGCCGGGGAAATAATGCGCCACCAAGCCATAGGCGGTGACGATATAAGTGAGGATGGAAAACAGAAACAGGCAATAATGCAAGTGAAAATCAAACCGAAGCACGGCCGCCAGCGAAATATTATAGATCAGCATGGCGAGGATGGCGCCTGCGATCAAGCTGACAAGAAGGTGGCCGTTTAGCTCATCGTTTTGCCAAGCGGTGTCTTTCGTGAAGCGAATTTCCCGGAACAGTTTGATGGATGACGGGTTCTGCAGGCCAACCAGAATATGCTCAACGGGTGCCTCCCTCGCGGGCGCTGAGAATTTGACAAAATTTCCAACAGACCAGAAGGCGTCAAAGTCACGAGGGCCGACATCATAGCTCTGCATGTAGCCGTCCGCATAGTGCAACTGTATGACCGCACGCTCGACCCAGTGACGGAACATTATGAGTTGATAATTTGTATGTGTGGCGGGTTTTACCTCGTGCAGTGTCATGGACAGCCACACCATGTCGCGGCGGGCCTGCACTTTGCCATCGCATTTTTGACCGGCCACCAAAGGCAGCAAATTAGGAAAGTCGTCTTGCCGTTCTGTATAGAAATAACAGGCGCCGGGCAGCAAGTTAGGGGACCTATCAGAGGTCTCTGAAGCAGCAGGTGAGGTGAGCAGGCAAGAAACAGCAAAGCACGCGAAGAGCAGCCGCAAAACTGCGGATGCAAGCCGGTTGAAACCGGGCGTCTGCTCTCCCATCATCATCCCCCATACCACGAGCCCGGTGAGGCCATAGGCCAATTAGCCAGCAAGTATTATTCGCCAACCATATAGGATGGCAAGATATTCTGGGCGGTAAAGGGTCTGTTGCCTAGATATAATAACCCTGTAGTGGCGGGAAGCCATTGAACTCAATGGCGCTGTAGCTCGTGGTGTAGGCACCGGTTGAGAACCAGTAGAGCCTGTCCCCGATCGCGAGGTTCAGCGGTAGCTGCACTTTGGTATCCTCATACATGATATCGGCGCTATCGCACGTTGGGCCTGCAATAATAGACGCTTCAAATTCACCCTGTTTTTCTGTGTAGATCGGGTATTTGATGGCTTCGTCCATTGTCTCGATAAGGCCGGAGAATTTACCAACATCTGTGAACACCCAGCGGTGCAGCGACATGCGCGCCTTGCGGGAGATCAACACAACCTCGCTTACCAGAATGCCGGCATTGGCCACAAGGGAACGGCCCGGCTCCAGAATGATTTCGGGCATGTCGTCGCCAAAGTCTTCCTTCAGGAAGCGGGTAATCTCGTTCGCATAAGTCTGAAGGTCATGGGCGCGGGTGACATAGTTGCCTGGAAAGCCGCCCCCCATATTGATCATCTTGAGAACGATGCCGTCTTCGTCGCGCAGGCGTTCAAAAATATTGCATACCTTGGCGATTGCGGCGTCCCACGCACCAATGTCGCGCTGTTGGGAACCCACATGGAAAGAAATACCGTATGGCTCGAGCCCAAGTTCGCGTGCGAGCACCATCAGGTCCATCGCCATGTCGTTCTGGCAGCCAAATTTGCGAGACAGGGGCCAATCAGCCGTATGGGTGCCTTCCGTCAGCACGCGTGCGTACACACGTGAGCCAGGCGCAGCTTTTGCGATGTTGCGCAGGTCATCTTCCGAATCTGTGGCAAACAGGCGCACGCCGCGCTCATAAAAATAGCGGATATCACGCGATTTCTTGATCGTGTTTCCATAGCTGATTCGGTCGGGTGTAACACCAAGCTCGAGCACTCGGTCCAGCTCATAGATCGACGCAATATCGAAATTGGAGCCCTTGTCCTTCAGAAGCCTGATGATCTCAGGTGCCGGGTTTGCCTTGACCGCATAAAAAACGCGGGCAATGGGGAAAGCGGCGGTCAGCTCTTCATAGGCGGCATCAATGATTTTGGTATCAACGACAAGGAAGGGGGTTTCTTTATCCTCCGCGAAGGCTTTGATCCGGTCAAAAGTCTCTTTGGGATAATAGTCTTCAATCTTGATTGTCATTGCTCAATGGGCCCTTATTATATTGCCACGCTGGGTGGGTGTGGGAGGTTACCCCGCGTCCACCGATGCAGAGAAAACTAGCACATGCTGTATTCTGGCCCAACGAAATTTAAGAAATTTGAACGGTGACGTTTGCCTACAAAGAGGGCCCCGGTTGTCAATTGACAGACCGCCCTATTTAACTGGGTAAGCCGCCGTTATTCGGCGTCGTAACTGCAACAGAGGACCCCGCTCATGATCAAAGTTCATCATCTTAACAACTCTCGCTCTCAACGGATTCTCTGGCTTCTGGAAGAGCTGGCTTTGGATTATGAGATCATATTTTATGAGCGTGACAAGGAAACGAGGTTAGCACCAGAAAGCCTCAAAAAAGTGCACCCTCTTGGCAAGTCGCCGGTTCTTGAAGATGGCGACGTGAAGATCGCGGAGTCAGGCGCAATCGTCGAATATGTGGTCCGTACCTACGGGGATGGCAAGCTTGCGCCTTCCTCGGAGACACCGCTCTACAACACCTATGTTGAACTGCTGCATTATGCGGAAGGCTCTGCCATGTTGCCGCTGATGCTTGGTCTCTATGTTGGGCGTTTGGGGGAAGCGGGCGCACCGCTTGGGCCGCGCATAAAAAGCGAGACGGTGAACCACCTCGGGTATCTCGCGCAAGTGCTGGGCGAAAATGAATTTTTTGTGGGGGACACATTCACTGGTGCGGACGTTCAACTTTCCTTTGTGTTTGAGGCGGCGGCCGCAGGTGGCGCACTCGCGTATTTCCCGAACCTGCAGGCATACCTGGATAGGATGCAGGCACGCCCCGCTTATAAAAAGGCGATTGAGCGCGGCGGTGAGTATCGGCTGGGTGCATAGTAGTTTCTGCTAAGGTGGGCCTGCGGCACTGCGCCTCATGGCGGGGCAGGAATAGGTTCGCTACCGTCAAGGCATCAAATGATGCGAAGGAACGGCAATGAACACCTTTTTCATGACAGCAGGAATCACCACCTTTGTGATCTGTGGCATCCACTGCTGGTTTGGTGGGCGCCATATCGCAGCACCGTTATTGAAGGCGCGGGATATTCATCAGGTGCCCAAATTCACCAACTATTATTGCTGGCATCTCGTCACTCTGGCATTGATCGCGATGGCAAGCGCTTTTGTGTGGGCTGCAATCTCGCCTGAGGCAATTGAATTGGCGGTATTTTCTGCTGCTCTTTCGGTGTCATTTTGCTTGTGGAATCTGGCACTCATCATATGGAAGAAACAGAGCTTTCGTGAACTACCGCAATGGTCCCTTTTTCTGGTAAGCTCACTTATCGGGTGCCTTGGTTTCGCAGCATAAGGCGGAAGCCCTTTGTTCCGGGTAGGGGTTATACGACACTATCGCGGAAACCCGCGGGCTGTGCTAGGCTCAGTAAGGATTGAGTTCACCAGTCTGGGGAGAAGGGTTTGCGGGGGCTACACCAACTTCTGGTCATGCTGACGTATGTGTGTTTTGCGTTTGGCGCAAAAGGGGCAGCGGCTGACGCTGTCGTCTATACGGAGGAATTTCCGCCCTATAATTTTACCGGCCCTAATGGCACTGTCGATGGTGTTGCAACAGCGAACGTGCGGCAGGTGTTGGCGGCAAGCGGGATCAACTATTCGATCAAGGCCGTGCCCTGGCCCCGTGCGATGGCGCGGGCACTACTGGAAGAAAACAGCTTCATTTATACCATTGCGCGTACGCCGGAGCGGGAAGACCTGTTTGACTGGCTAGTACCGATCGGGCGGTCAGAATTTCATCTATACGTTCGTGCGGACGATAGTCGGCCAGTTACGCCAGAAACCTTGGCAGCGGGTGAATTTATCGGTGTTTGCCTCACGAATAGCCTGTCGTGCGAATATTTAAGGCGGGCCGGAATTCCGAAAGAGAAAACAATCGTGGTACCCAATCATGGGTATCCTTTGCCGCATATGGTGGTGGGTGGGCGTGCGGATGTCTATATCAACGACAAATTCTTCAATGCCGCTCACCTCAAAAATGCAGGGCTGGAGCCCGATGTGGTTCGCTCGGCCATGACCATAGAGAGCCGGGGCGGGTTTTATCTTGCCGCTGGCACACAGGTGCCAGAAGACTTGCGTGACAAGGTTCGCAAGGCATACGCCCGACTCGTGAAAGCCGGACGCTACCAGATGGTAAGGCTGGAGGACTAAGTCCTCGTTTTCAGGCTACGCGTGCCTGAGTATTGGCCATATAGCTTTTCAAGTCGTCAATCGTTACGACTGGCATGCCGTGGACTTCTGCAAAGGTGACAATTTCGGGCAGTCTCGCCATTGTGCCGTCAGGATTGGTCAATTCGCACAGGACGGCCGCAGGTGGGTGACCCGCCCGCTCAACAAGGTCGATTGACGCCTCAGTATGCCCCGCGCGCGCCGTGATACCACCGGGGTGTGCCCGAAGCGGGAACACATGACCGGGGCGGGCCAGGTCATGGGGTTTGGTGTCCGGTGCAATCGCAGCTCGGATGGTGGTCACGCGGTCGGCCGCGGATACGCCGGTGGTTACACCTTCTTTGGCCTCGATTGAAACGGTGAAGGCTGTACCCATGCCGGACGTGTTGTTTTGGACCATTTGTGGCAACTCCAGTGTCTGCAGGTGTGCATCCGGCATGGCGAGGCACACAATGCCTGTGCCTTCCCGAATGAGGAGGGCCATCTGTGCTTCGGTGATGGTGCTGGCCGGGAAGATGATGTCGCCTTCGTTTTCGCGGGTTTCATCATCCATCACAAGGACGCCGCCACCAGCACGTAGATGGTTGACGGCACGCTCAACCCGCTCAGTGGGTGTGCCAAACGAGCCTAGGTTGGTTGTGTTTTTGGAAGTCTGATTCACTGTGTGTCTCCATTTTTGAAACAGCAGGAATCAGGGCGTTGATAGAGAACCATGGCGGGCCAACTAATTGCACCACCACAGACATGAGCAAGCCACCTCATGACTTTGAGGCGGGTTTGCTGCTTCCACTCTCTCATCCGGACTGTACCGTCGGCTCCGGTTTCTCACCGGATCTGCTGTCCCTATCCTGGCTTTCAGGATAGGCGCTCGCGGGCTGTTTCCAAAACTCTGGAAAATACCGCCGGTCGGGAATTTCACCCTGCCCTGAGTACAAGCTTAAATAGGCTTCATCTCGCAGAAGCCATCTTCTGAATATAGCTTGCTTATTGTGTTTTCAAGAGCGATTGCCGACAACGGCATATAAGCCAAATACATTAACTTTTTTGATTTGCGTGATATCTGAGCTACCATCAAGCGGGGCAGATGTTGGATAAGCTCGCGCGTGCGCGGGTTTGAGTAGCAGGGGTACAGCGTGAAGAAAAAGTCACGACCTGGCATGGTTGTTTGGTTGGTGGGGCTTGTTTTGTGGTTTGGTGTGACACCAGCCTCTGCAGACGATGTGGTTGTCTACACAGAGAACTATCCACCCTATAATTACTTGGGAAATGACGGGGTTGTGGAAGGGCTTGCAACCGAGAAGGTGCATCAGGTCCTTGAGGCTGCCGGGCTGTCCTATACCATAAAGCTCGTGCCTTGGGCGCGGGCGATGTTCTACGCGACAACCAAAAAAAACACTCTTATCTACACAATTACCCGCACGCCTGACCGTGAGGAAGAATTTGACTGGCTTGTGCCGCTTGCACCGTCCAGCTTCTATCTGTTTGTGCGGGCGGACGACCCCAGAAGTGTGTCGCCAGAGACGCTTCTTTCCGGCCAGTTTCAGGCAGCATGTGTGACGGGGGACCTCACCTGTGATCTGCTGGGTTGGACCGGCATCCCTAAAGAAAATATCGTGGTGGTGGCTAATAGCCGCACGGAAGATTTCCGTATGGTGGTTGCGAACCGGGCCGATATCTATGTCAGTGACCTAGCTGTGAACGCACGGTTGCGCCGCAAAGAGGGTTTTGACCCGGCCATTACCCGCCCCGCCATGCGCATAGAGGGTAAAGCCGGGTTTTATCTTGCCAGCGGTTTGGGGACGGATGTGACGCTGAGAGACAAGGTTCGCAATACTTTCCTCGCGCTTGAGAAAACCGGGCGGTACCAATTGGTGGACACTACCGCTATACAGCGCACCCAAGATAACAACTAGAAATCAAGTCGCCAATACTGGCCAGTTTGCGGTGGCCCGAAATGTTCATGCACATCTTCTGATACAAGCTTGAAGCCGGCCTTTTCATAGATATGCCGTGCGGTGTGTAGGGCGGCATTGGTCCATAGCTCAACACGTTTGTATCCGGCCCGGCGCGCAAAGTTGAGGCACTCGTCCACCAGCTTTTTGCCAAGCCCCAAACCGCGTGCTTTTGGGGTCAATAGCAGAAGCCTGAGCTTCGCGACTTCATCCGTGTCTTTCACAAGGAAGATGCTGCCCACATTCTCCCCGTTCACTTCCGCGATCCAGCAATGTTCGACCTTGGGGTCGTAGCTGTTGATAAAATCTGCCGCGATGCGGGCGACGAGCGCTTCGAAGTTCTCGTTGAAATTAAATTCAGCGTCATAAATTTCGCCGTGCGCCTTGATGACCCAGCCGATATCGCCCGGGCGGTGAGACCGGATGACGGCGGTTTTGTTGTCCTGTTCGGTCTCCCCCAGAACACTTTCGAGCTTGCACATGGCCTGTGTGATGTCTTTGACCGTATCGGCATCAAGCGCTTCCAGCCGTGCAGCGATATCACTGTTCGCCATGTGCGCAAGGTCGTCTGCGGTTTTGGTTCCCTTGTCGGTCAGTGTCAGCATACGGCTGCGCCCATCCGCCTTGCTGCGTGCCTTGTGCAACAGGCCCTCATCTTCAAACCGCTTGATGATGCGGCTCAAATATCCGGCGTCCAGCCCAAGATAGGCGGCAATCGCCTTGGCGGTGGTGGCGCCCCGCTGTGCCAGCTCGTAAATCACCCGACATTCCACCAGCGAATAGGTGCTCTCAAGCATCCGGCGCTGCAGAAAACCAAACTGTTTGGTGTAAAAGCGATTAAACCTGCGAATGGCTAAAACCGTGTCATTGGGAACTGTGTTGTGCATCAGGCTGCTCCTTTAACTGACATAATCAAGTTAATAGTTGATTATGTCAAATATATTTCATGCGACATTATGGCGGATCGTGCCTAGGCGGGTTTGTGGCTACGGTGCTGAAAAGGAGAACACCAATGAATACATATTTTATTGTAGCCGGTAGCTTGGTGATTGGCACGGTGTTGGTGCACTGCATAAGAGGCGGGCGGCATGTCGTAGCCCCGATGCTGGCCACGACGGAGCTGAACGATACCGTCAAGACGGTTCTTTACGGGTGTTGGCATGCTTTCACACTGCTTTACTTGGCAGTTGCTGTGGGCTTTTACTGGGCAGCAGGGGATGCGAGCGCTCTTAGCCTCGCTTATCTGGGAACGGGGGCGTCAGCACTACTTGCTATCATAAGCGCAACGGTCATCATTCGCTTCAAGCAGCGGTTCCTGCGCTTGCCGCATTGGCTGATGTTTTCACTGGTGGCAGGGGCCGGGATGATGGGGCTGGCAGAATAACGACTACCAGTCCCAGCCGTCGTCTTCCGGCTCGTCAGCAACAACATGGCCGTGCAGGTCATAGTCGTCACTTTCCGTGATCAACGCCATGACCATGTCGCCTTCGCTGAGCTCGGTTGCACCTTTGAGGTGGACCTGCCCGTCAATCTCCGGTGCGTCAGCATAGGTACGGCCGATGGCACCGTCTTCGGTGACCTCATCAATCAGCACAGCCATTTCAAGGTCAACACGGTCCTTAAGCTTTTCTGCCGAAATTGCCTGCTGCACTTCCATGAAGCGCTCCCAGCGTTCCTGCTTCAATTCTTCCGGCACAGGATTTTCAAGCGCGTTGGCGGCGGCACCTTCAACGGGCTCATATTTGAAACACCCAACACGGTCGAGCTTGGCTTCGCGCATCCAGTCCAGCAGATAGTCAAAGTCAGCGTCCGTTTCACCAGGGAAACCTACAATGAAGGTGGAGCGCAGCACGATCTCAGGCACAATGGAGCGCCATTTCTCAATACGCTCAAGCACCTTGGCTTCATTGGCTGGGCGGCGCATGGCGCGCAGCACACTTGGGCTGGCATGCTGGAACGGGATATCGAGATACTGCAGAATCTTGCCTTCCGCCATCAGCGGGATCACGTCATCAACGTGCGGGTAGGGGTACACATAATGCAGCCGCACCCAGGCATCCAGATTGCCAAGCTCGCGCGCGAGGTCGGTCATATGGGCGCGCACTTCGCGGTCCTTCCACATTTCCGTCTGGTGCTTGAGGTCAAGGCCGTAGGCCGATGTGTCCTGGCTGATGACCAGAAGTTCCTGCGTGCCTGCTTCCACAAGCTTCTCAGCCTCGCGCAAAACGGCGCGGATTGGGCGGCTCACAAGGTCGCCTCGAAGGCTTGGGATAATGCAGAATTTACAGCGGTGGTTACAGCCCTCTGAAATCTTGAGGTAGCTATAGTGGCGCGGTGTGAGGCGGAGACCCGCTTCAGGCACCAGATGCACATAGGGGTCATGGGGCTGGGGCGCGGCTTTGTGCACTTCACCCACAACCTGCTCATACTGGTGCGGGCCGGTTACGGCCAAAACGCCGGGCACCACCTCGCGCACGGCCCCTTCATCAACACCCAAACAGCCGGTTACAATCACCTTGCCGTTCTCGTTCATGGCTTCCTTGATGGCGTTGAAGCTTTCTTCCTTCGCGCTATCGATAAAGCCGCAGGTATTGACGACCACAACATCCGCGCCGTGATACTCGGGCGAGATTTCATAGCCCTCAGACCGCAATTTGGTGAGGATGCGTTCGCTGTCCACCAGCGCCTTTGGGCAGCCGAGCGAGACAAAACCGACTTTGGATGTGTGTGTGCTTGTGCTCATGGGCGCGGCTTATACAGCCGATTTCGCCAAATTACCAGCGAAACAGCGTGCCGCGAGCAGGTGCTTTTATCCGCACCAATGCGCGAAGGGGCGTAAAAGCACCGGGGAGGGGGTAACTCCCCGGTACATCAGTATATTAGCGGCTGCTGTAGGCTTCGCCACCTTCAACCGTTTCGCCTTTCAGGCGGTCGGCAACAGCGCCCGGCTGGGTGGTGATATATTCTGTCAGCACCTTGAGCGCTTCCTTCGACGCGGCTTCGGTGGTGGATTTTCCTGTTTCCACGTCTGTCGCGATACCAAGGATCTGCATGTACATTTCCGCCGGTTCGCCTTGAATTGTGAGGCCGACACGGTCGTTATTCGCGAACAGGGATGTCCATTCGTCACGAATAGCTTGCCAGAATCCTTGGGTTTTTTCCCAATATTCGGTACCGAGCTTGGTTTCAAAGTCATCAAAGTGCGTATAGCTGTTCACGCCAATTTCATGCACCAGCACCTGCGGCGCATCGCCCGTGAGGATCAGCTTGGCGTTATCCTGCTCATGCACCCAGCCGTTTGGTGTAATGGCGTGCCGATTGCTGGCGATAATTGCGTGATAGTCGTCGCGCTTGGTGGCGTCACGGCGGGGCAGCGGGCGCCAGCTTGGCGGTGATGTCCAGGATGCAATACCGTTGGTATGGTCCCACGCGGCAACCGCGGCATAGCGTGGTGCATCATCAACCTGATATACCACCTGTGCCCATTTGCCCGCGCGCTCCGCTGCGCTTACTTCCCGTTTTTGCCACGTGTTGGCGCCAATGAAATCTATGATCTCGGTTGGCTCAAACTGCCAGTCCTGCCGCCAGTGTTTGATGGGCATGAAGGGCATTTCCTTGCCGTCACCCACCACAAGAATGTGCTGCAGGCTGATGAAACTGCCTGTGTCCTCAATCACCCGCACCATCTCGTGCGCGCCGGTAACGTATCGGTCTTTCGGGGAATAGCCTGCAACGAAGGGCACGGTCTCCTGAAAGTCGAATGTCACTTTATAGTCGCCCACCATGGCGAGGATAGCCCTGCGGTCAGCTTCAAATTTTTCCGCTGAGATCGTTGGTGCCGCCGCCATCGGTGCAACAGATTGCCCACCGCCCTGGCCAGTGGTGTTACATGCCGCGAGCAGAAGGCCAGCCGCAAGTGCCACTGCTGCCTTAAGGGGCCTTAGATAAGATACAGATGTCATGTTTGGTTCCCGCCAATGTGTTTCAATTATAATAATGATTCTTACTTGCATTAGCAAACTGAATCGCATAAAGACGCTGATAATAAAAATGAGAATCAATTGCAACAACTATCGATGCATTGAGCCTCAAACCCAAACAAACTCAGGATCAGGAACCCATGATGATGACCCGCGCACAAAAAAATGCCCTCTTGCTGGCTGGCCTCTCTGTCTTTGCAACCCATCAGGCAGCGGCGGAAATGGCTGCTGATATTACCGAAGTAACGGTCAGCGCTACCAAAAACCCTGTTGAGGCTTTTTCAGTGCCGTCATCGGTGAGTGTTGTCTCGCGGGATGAGATTGACGATCTTGTAGCTTCCAGCATCTCGGACATCTTTGCTTCCGTGCCGGGCCTTGTGTTTGATGGTGGTCCGCGCCGCAACGGGCAAACACCAGCCATTCGCGGTATGGCGGGCGAAGGTGTTGTGGTGCTGTTTGACGGTGTGCGCCAAAGTTTCCTCTCCGGCCATGACGGGCGTTTCTTCATCGAGCCTGATCTGTTGAAGTCAGCCGAGGTTGTACGGGGCGGTGGTTCGTCGCTTTATGGTTCGGGTGCCATCGGCGGTGTGATCACGCTCAACACCGTTGATGCGGCAGACCTGCTGCCTGAGGACGCTGACGCCGGGTACCGCCTCAGCGCAGGCTATCAGGGCATGAACGATGAGTGGCTGCGCGGTGCCACGCTTTTTGGCCGCAGCAGTGACGGCAAGATTGATGCGGTTGCAAGCCTTAGCCTGCGCGATTCGGGTGATATATCCCTTGGCAACAGCACAAACCTGCAAGCGGATGACAGCATCGCCTCTGGCATCGCGAAGGTGAGCTATCAGGCGTCCGACGCGCTGAAGCTTTCCGGCAGCTGGCTTGGCTATCGCAACGATGCGGTTGAGCCGAACAACGGCCTTGGCAACAATACGGGCGACCTGATGGCGAAAGATATCAAGAGCGATACCTTCCGCGCCGGGCTAGACTTCAACCCGGAAAGCACCCTCGTTAATTTTGCGCTCATCGGTTATGTGAACAAAGCCAACGTGAAAGAAAGTGACCTTGATACGGACCGGGTGATCAACCGTGATGTGGAGACGGTGGGCATCAGTTTCGATAACCGCAGCCGTTTTGACTTCGGCACCGACACCAGTTTCACGCTCACGTATGGCGGCGAATATTACCGCGATGAGCAGGTTGGCGCCGATAACGCGACCACAGACGGTAGCCGCGGCGGTGTGCCGGACGCCACAGCCAAAACCCTTGGTCTTTTTGTGCAGGGGGAACTGGTGGCAGACACCGGTATCGGTGAATTTATTCTGGTTCCCGGCTTCCGGTATGACAATTTCAAGAACACCGCTGTGGGCGAGAATGTTGAAACGTCTGAAGGCAAAACATCGCCAAAGGTTGCGGCCACATGGCGGCCGATTGACGAGTTCATGGTATTCGGCAGCTATAATGAAGCTTTCCGCGCGCCCTCATATAACGAGATATTTGCAGACGACCTGCACTTCACCATCCCACTTGGGCCAGGGCTTGAAGCGCCCAACTTCTTTATCCCCAACGCCGACCTGGCGCCTGAGCGTTCCAAAACATGGGAGTTTGGTGCGGGCGTGGACTTTGCCGGGGTTTTTGCAGGCGATGACCGTTTCACGCTCAAGGGCGCCTACTTCAAGTCTGACGTGACAGACCTCATCGACCTTGAAGTGAATTTTGAGTTTTCACTGCCGTGTTTCGTGCCCGGCATGCCCGGTACTTGTAACGCAGGCACCAGCCGCAACATCAACACAGGCCGCGCAGAGCTTGAGGGTTTTGAGCTTGAGGGCATCTACAACAGCGAGCGGATACGCCTGATCGCATCCTACAGCACGGTAGACGGCAAGGATAAAGACACTGGCGATTATGTTGGTGTGCTGGCGCCCAGCAGGCTTTATCTCTCTGGTGAAGTGAAAGTGCCGGAAATTGACGCCCGTTTCGGTGCGCGTGCCAATGTCGCTGCCAGGTTTGACAAGGTCAACGACGCGGCGGACGAGCGCCCGGGTTACGAGACGGTCGACCTGTTCCTTGTCTGGCAGCCGAAGGAAACGCTTAAGGGTTTACGTATTGATCTAGGGGTCGACAACCTGTTTGATACTGAAGTGCAAACCGTGTTTGCCGGTGTGGTTGACCCGGGCCGCAACATGAAAGCACGCATCAGTTGGACGGGAAGCTTCTAACCCGCTGGCAAATAAAGGGAGAGCACCGATGAAAAACACCAAACATGCTTATGGCTGGCCTGCAAAAACCTTGCACTGGGTTCTGGCTATCGCGCTTATTGGGCAATCGGTGCTCGGCCTTGTGTTCGCAGATATGCCGCGCGGGGACGATAAAAACGAGCTTATCCGCTTGCATATGTCATTTGGCACGCTGATCTTTGCCTTCATGCTGCTGCGCCTTGGTGTTCGCCTCTCAGGCGATACGCCAAAGCCGGAGGAAGGCACGCCCGCGTATATTGCAAAAATAGCACAAGTGGCACACGGGCTTATATATGCGCTTATTTTTCTGGTGGTGCTGGCGGGCATGTTCACGCTTTTAACCGTTGGGTGGGACATCACCGTGTTTGGCGCAACCGTGATCCCGACACCGTTCGCGCGCGATATGGACCTTCACCACCTGTTTGAGGAAATCCATGTTTATGGTTGGTATGTGTTGAGTGCGCTCGTGGGCTTGCATTTGGTGGGGGTGCTCTATCACACGCTTATCCTCAAAGACGGCACTCTTGCCCGTATGGGCCCAGCATTGCCGGAGACGCCTGAAGCTTAGCCAAAGTCTTGAAAACGCCATGATTTATCTGTCAAACTTGAGGGAGTTTGGCGGGAGACTAAGATCATGAGCGATAACCGGGATAGCCACAGTAACGACACAAGTGGCCGTTTTATGCAGTTCCTTAACGGCTATGGCGTGAAGTCGGTTCTTATCGGTTTCATGCTGTTGATCATGCTTATCCCGCTTTCGATGATTGGTAGCCTGGTGAATGAACGCGCCGGACGAGCCCTTGAAGCCCAGATAAAAATTGGTGAAATCTGGGGACATGAACAAACCGTTGGTGGCCCTGTCCTTATTGTGCCCTATGAGGCAATTGAGAAAATTCGCAATACCGGCGAGCTTGTAACGCTGAAGCGGCAACTGGTTCTATTACCAGAGAAGTTGACCACCAAAGGCGCGGTAGACGTGGAAAGCCGTAGCCTCGGGCTTTATAGCAGCAATGTTTATACGGCGAACCTCACCATGGTCGCTGATTTCGTTGTTCCTGAAAATTTTCAGGGCGTTGAAAAATCAGCGCTCGATTGGAGCGGGGCAACCGTTGGCCTTTACCTCAGTGACCTGCAGGGCTTGCAGGGCGACATTGTGATGACGGTGAATGGTAGGGCAGTACCTATTGAGCCCGCGACTGGGCTTGAGCACAACCAAAGCGGGGTGCATGCCTCGGCTGCAGGCATGGGCGCAGGCGCAACCTTCGCTGTGGAAGCCAGTTTCTCCCTTCGCGGCATGGAAGCGCTCAATATCTGGCCCTCCGGCACCACAAGCGATATCGAGCTTTCTTCACCTTGGCCGTCACCGGGTTTTCATGGTCGTTTTTCACCAATTAACCGCACCGTAACAGCGGAAGGGTTTGAGGCAAGGTGGCAAACGCTGCGCCTCGCGCAAGGCATCGGGCCGATACTCGCGGGCAGTATGCCGCTTCCAGTCTCAAATACTGTGTCGGTCAATTTTATTGACCCCGTCAACACCTACAGCCTCACAGACCGCAGCGTAAAATACGGTTCGCTTTTTGTGCTGCTGACCTTTGCGGTGATCTACCTGTTTGAGGTTGTTTCGGGCCGCAAGGTGCACCCTGTGCAATATATTCTGATCGGCCTTGCCCTTAGCCTGTTTTTTATGGGCCTCTTGTCGCTGGCGGAGCATATGGCCTTCACGGCGGCTTATGTCGTCTCGTCGCTGCTTATTGTGGGGCTCGTGACCATCTATGCCTATTCGGTCACCAAATCAGGTGGTTGGACGGTTGGCATTTGCCTTACCCAAACTGCGCTTCTTGGCTTCCTGTATGGTGTGCTGAATATGGAAGATTTCGCGCTTCTTGCAGGTACTACGCTGATGTTCGTGGCGCTTGCTGCCTCGATGTATCTCACTCGTAATGTAGACTGGTATAAAAACAGCACGCCGGAGGATAAGGCCTAATCCTTAATTCTCACAAACCTGCAGCTACAAAGATGAGCATTTTAGGTTCAGGTGTTATCGGATTGTGTAGAATTTATCCGTTCTCTCTTTTCAATTGCGGACTTGATGGTTTTGGCGGTTTTATTGTGCGCGTCTTGAGAAAGTAGCTGTGATGCCAACGCTTTTGCCTGTTCGGTATTTCCGATGCGAAAATAGGATGCGCAGGCAATTTCTATAAACCTTATATCACCAGGGTTCTGGTGAACGAATTTTTCACAAAGTGCTGTAAGGTTGAAATTAACTTCAGGGTGTTTGAGGATAAGGTTGTAGATTTTTGCTAACACTGATGCCTCTGTGGGCGATCGCTCCAGGGCGTTGACGTAGAATTTAACAGCTTCAAGGTTTTCTCCTTGCATTGCTGCGATATCACCGTGTTTCACCAAGAGCGCTACGGACAGCTTTTCTACGGTTATTTGAAGCTCGTTGAGCCTTAGGGCAATGCTATTAATAGTTGGCTGTGCCCAAGGTGAACTGGCATCTGATGTAAAATCAGGCTGGGGAAGAGAAAGGGAAAATTCTCTCTCTAGATAGCCTAAGTCGGCTCGGCTGGCTTCAAAAATTTCTTCTCTAACCGCCAATGGCAGCTCAAACTTTCTCCCCGCGATATTATGAAACTCGTTACGTTTTGCGACTTCACGGTTCCAACCACCATCTGATGTGGTTAAGGGGAACTGGCGGTACAGAGCTTCCGCTATTGCCAAGCCCTCAAACGACACCGCCTCATTGGTTTCTATACGTTTGCTGGGAGGAGTAATGTTGCTGTCTAGCCCTACGAGAGAACAGTAATCGTCCCAGATATCGCCGTTTGAAAGCTGTTGCCGTTCAAACGGACGCACGATCATGTTTTCTTTTCCGAAGACCTGAGTATACGCCCGTGCGGTTTGAGCCCCAAGGAAGGTGTAGTCATAATTTTGAAAAGTACTTAGGCCGGATTTAATGGCTTGCTGAAGTGACGATGTCGCATGTGAGACAGGTTCACGGATATAGAGAATGATATGTATGTTCCGGGCAAACCGGCTCAGGTAATCGCGAAGGCCTTGGATATCCAAATTTTCGACAAAGCTTAATTGCTCACTGGAAATCAAGAGAGTATGGGCGGAGCTTTCACTCACCTCGTTTTCAAATCTGGTTAGTTCGTTTGTGAGATAGTTGGCAATAGCGGCCGGATCCGTTCTGCCACCTGATATATGATGGTGAAGCTTGTGCGCGTCGCTGAGGAACGCGGTTGCCAGAAAAATATGATTTTCAAGGTTTTTGGGATAAAGAAAACCGTTCTCGTGTAACTCGTCCCGAGACCTGTACAGGTTTACCTGCAGGCTTGAACTGCCTGTTTTATCGGCTCCGATATGAAGGTAACAATTTTCAAACATCAATAAAAGTTCCAGCAGATATAGTGCGTTCGCCGAAGCCTAAAAGAATGGCGTTTTTGTTGTTTTCTCCACAATAGGAAGAAGAGGGGCCAGAATAGTTATAAGGCTCTCAATCCTCAATCCCAACCAGCGCGCGGGCGAATTCGCGTGCATCAAAAGGCTGCAGGTCTTCAATCGCTTCACCAACACCGATGGCATGCACGGGCAGGCCGAACTTCTCGGCACACGCCACCAGCACACCGCCGCGGGCGGAGCCGTCCAGCTTTGTCATCACAATGCCGGAAATATTGGCAAGCTTCTGGAAGACTTCCACCTGATGCACCGCGTTTTGGCCCGTGGTGGCATCCAGCACGATCACCGTATCATGCGGCGCGCCGTCAACTTTTTTGCCGATTACACGCACAACTTTGGCAAGCTCGGCCATCAACTCGTCCCGGTTTTGCAGGCGACCAGCGGTGTCGATGAGTAGCACGTCCGTACCCTCACGCGTCGCGCGTTCAACGGCCTCAAACGCAAGGGCAGCGGCATCCGCGCCGATCTCTTTGGTAACCACCGGCACGCCGTTCCTATCACCCCACACCTGAAGCTGTTCAACGGCTGCCGCGCGGAATGTATCACCCGCCGCGAGCATGACGGATTTGCCGTCTTCCGTGAATTTTTTGGCAAGCTTGCCGATGGTGGTTGTTTTACCCGCGCCGTTCACACCCGCCATCAGGATGATGTGCGGTTTGTTGGCGCTGTTGATCACCAGTGGTTTGGCAACCGGCTTGAGGATTTTCTCTACCTCATCCGCCAGAACCTGCTTCACTTCCTCGCCGGAGATTTCCTTATCATAGCGGCCTTTGGCCAGCGCCTGCGTGAGCTTGGAAGCGACAGAAACACCGAGGTCTGAAGTGATCAGAAGGTCTTCAAGTTCCTCAAGCGTATCGTCATCCAGCTTGGCTTTGGTGAAGATATCGCCAATGCCGCCGGAGATCGCGCTGGTGGATTTCCTCAGGCCTGCCTTGAGGCGCTGGAACCAGCTTTTCTTTTCCTGAGGCGCAGGTATAGGCTCAGATGCTGGTTCGGACGCTGGCTCAGGCGGGCCCGCCACCTCCGGTTCTGCCGGAGCAGGCTCAGGGCTCGGCGCTTCGGTTTCTTCAGCAGGCGTTTCTTCCGTCGGGGCCTCTACCGCCTCGTCTTTCTTGCCGCGAAGGCGCTGAAACCAGCCTTTTTTCTCGTCTGCCATAAAAGTCCCTGAGGTTTAATCTGGTTTGATGCCGGTCATGGCGTTTTCATCGCGTTTGGTCAAGCGCACGGGCACAATATCACCGGGCTCGGCTGCTGCATTGATCACCACGGGGATGAACTGTTCCGAGTGGCCTACGGCTTCACCGTCATGGCCGATGCGTTCCACCAGCACGTTGGCTGCGGTGCCTTCGGCGCGCTTGAACAGATCTGCAACACGCTTGTCACCGGCGGCCCGCAGGCGGGCGGCGCGTTCCTTGCGTACGGCCTTGGGTACCTTGTTGGGGATGCGCGCGGCGGGCGTGCCTTCGCGTTCCGAATAAGGGAAGATATGCAGCCATGTGAGGTCACATTCCTCGATCAGCCTCAGGCTGTTCTGGAACATCTCTTCGGTTTCTGTCGGGAAACCCGCGATGATATCTGCACCAAACACCATATCCGGGCGCTCAGTGCGCACGCGGTTGGTGAACTCGATCGCGTCACCGCGCAAATGCCTGCGTTTCATGCGTTTGAGGATCATGTCATCACCCGCCTGAAGGCTCAGGTGCAGGTGTGGCATCACGCGCGGTTCATGGATGATGGCATCGTATAGGGGCTCGTCCACCTCAATACTATCGATCGAAGAGATACGCAGGCGCGGCAGGTCAGGCACCAGCTTAACGATCTTTTGCACAAGCTGACCAAGGGTTGGCGTGCCCGGCAGGTCTTCACCAAAGCTGGTGATATCCACTCCTGTGAGCACGACTTCCTTGAAACCCTTATCCACCAGCCGTTTGATCTGGTCCACCACTTCACCCATGGCGACAGAGCGGCTGTTACCGCGGCCATAGGGGATAATGCAGAAGGTACAGCGGTGGTTGCAGCCGTTCTGGATTTGCACAAATGCGCGCGCGCGTTCGCCAAAACCGTCGATCAGGTGGCCAGCGGTTTCCTTGACAGAAAAAATATCGTTGACCTGCACGCGCGGCGCGTTTGAGAGGTCAAACCCCGCGCGGTTTAGGCCAACAAAACTTTTGGCTTCCAGCTTTTCCTGGTTCCCGATCACGGTCGCGACCTCAGGCATTTTCGAGAACTGCGTTGGGTCGATCTGCGCGGCGCAGCCGGTCACGATAATTGGCGTATCCGGGCGCTCCCGCTTCATTTTGCGAATAGATTGGCGCGCCTGCCGGGTGGCTTCAGCCGTTACGGCGCAGGTGTTGACGATGATGACATCATCAAGGCCTGCGTCTTCCGCATGGCGGCGCATCACCTCGCTTTCATAAGCGTTGAGGCGGCAACCAAAGGTGACGATATCTGGCTTGGTGCTCACAGGGAAAGTTCCCCTTCAAAAGCGAGGGTGGCGCTGCCGGTCATCTGTACCGTGCCGTCCTCAAGCCATTCGATCTCAAGCGGCCCGCCGTCAAGCTGTACGGTTGATTTGCGCCCCGCGAGCCCCAGCCGGGCGGCAGCAACAGCGCCCGCACAGGCGCCTGAGCCGCACGCTTCGGTGATGCCCGCACCGCGTTCCCACACCCGCTGGCGGATGATACCGTCCCGGATGTGAGCGATGGAAACATTCACGCGCTCAGGGAACAGCGGGTCTGTCTCGATCTGTGGGCCATAGGTTTCGAGGTCCACAGCGTCTACATCAGGCACAAAAAACACCGCATGCGGGTTGCCCATGTTCACACAAACAGGGTTTGAGAGCGGGCCAAGCGTGAAGTCGGCCTTCACTGTATCCATCTGGCGGGCAAGGGGAATTTCGCTCCACTCAAGTCGTGCCGGGCCCATGTTTACGCTAATGCCACTGCCTGCGCGTTTGGCGCTCAATAGCCCGGCATCAGTGCGGATAGAGACCGAGCTTTTGCCTGTTTCATCCAGCATCAGGCGGCCAACACAGCGGGTTGCGTTACCGCAGGCGCCAACACGGCTGCCGTCAGCATTTCTGATTTCCATAAAGATATCAGCGTCTTCCGCCGCGCGCATGATGATAAGCTGGTCACATCCGACACCGCGCCGCCTGCTTGCGATATGGCGCACAGCGTCGTCTGACAAGGAAAGCTCACGCTCCCTCGCGTCAAAAATGACAAAGTCATTGCCGAGGCCCTGCATCTTCAGGAAACGGCGTGTATGCAAATTGCAGCTCATGGCGCTGCTTATATGGTGCCTGAGGGGTGAGAGTCTATGATTTAGTGGCTGTTTTCAGCGCTTCCTCAGACAAGATTTTTTGTGCGATGGACAAATGCGCATCAGGGTGACAAGAAAAGGGCCATGAAAAAGCTGATTGTTCATATGGGCGCGCACCGTTGTGCATCGTCTGCGACCCAAGCTTTGCTGCGGCGAAACCGGGGCGAGATTGAGGCGCAAAATGTGGCATTATATTTACGCGAAGATTTGGCCTCTGAGGCTCAAAAAATGCCGGTAAACCGCCTTTATGAGTATCGGTTTTGGAAACCAAGCAGCCAAATGGCTGTGGCGCGAATTTCCGCCACACTTGCCACACTTCCGGCCGACACTATCCTGATCAGCGAAGAGAACCTGATGGGCATCATGCCCGGCCATTTGGGTCACGGGTTTTACGAAAAGTTCGATCAGTTTTGCCGGGCACTGTCGCGGCTGAAAAAAGCCGCTGAAGTGCATCCAAGATTGATTGTGCGCCGGCAGGATAATTTCATCGAATCCGCTTACGGTTTTCGGGTGGCGTTTGGGCTCAGGGAAGACTTTAAGGATTTTGCCGCGCGGTTCAAACCGGGCGAGATGTCATGGCACCGCATGGCGACAGCGTTTGAGCGCCATGGCATAGACGAACATGCCAAGATCGACGTGCTGGAAGCTTGGCCGCAAGACGGTAAAACCGACCATTTGCTGCGCTTCCTCGAGCTTGAGGGTTTGACCCTTGAAGGCGGGGGCCTGCGTTCAGGCAACAGCCGCTTTGGCGAAGACGGGCTGTCGCTTCTGCTGGCCATGAACCGTACAGGCATGGGGCTTGATATCGCATGGCGACGGGACGTTCTGTTCCCGGCGCTGAGGAAAGCAGATAAGCCGACCCCTGAATTGGTGCAAGACCTGCTCGGCGCGGGGGATTACGAGATCGCGGTGCTTAAGGCAGCGCTTGCCATGCCTATGCGGTTCACCTTCACAGGCGATGAGCGGCAGGCGCTTGTGAGTGACCTCAAGGCGGAGAACGCGCGTTTCCTCAACCACCCACTTGTCGGACTGAGCCGGGAGGTCTGGGCGTGACAACCACGCCGGGAGACAGGCGCCGTATTATCCTGCACTTGGGGGCGCCCAAAACCGGCTCCACCAGCCTGCAATATTATCTCGCAGAGAACACGGGCGCACTAGAACGTGCGGGCATTGTCTATCCTGAGCGCATGATCCAGCACGGCAAGGTAGACATGCTGCACACCCATCTGGTGCAGATGCGAACACGATCGAAGCCCGAGGCGGCGTTTGCGGCAGCAAGGGCCAGGTTGAACACCCTCTTTGAAAAAAGTGGTGCGCACAGCCTGCTGCTGTCGAACGAGTCGTTACTTGGGGAGCCCTATCATGCCGACAAGGCCGGATTTTTCCCACATCATGCAAAATGGGTGGCTGAATTGAAGCGCTTGTTTGAGGACTATGACGTTGACGTCATCTATTTCACCCGCAGCTTTGAGAGCTTCCTGCCATCCTACTATGTGCAATATGTGCGCAAAGGCGGGGCGCTGACCCTTAAGGATTTTTGCGCGCATGTCAGGCATGGCGATATCAGTTGGTGCCCTTTGGTGGCGAGCCTGAAGGTGGCTTTTGGTGATGAGAATGTGCGCATTTTTGATCACGCGGCGCTCAAGGATAAACCTGCGGATACGATACGCGCCACCTTTGGGCGGTATGCACCAGCACTGCCGGATTTCAATGCCACTGAATATAACCAGAACCCTTCAGTGGGCGGTGGTGTGTTGGCGGCTTACCGCCTGCTCAACCGTTTGTTCAGTAGCATTGCCCCGCATGCACGGCAGCGGCACCTGCGCCCTAAAATGCGCAAATATCTATTCGCTCCGCTGGCAGGTTTTTCCAACAAACAACCACCCAAATTGCCTGCAGCAGAAGCTGCAGAACTGAGGGCGCTTTTTGAACAGGACCGCGCCGCGCTTGGCCTAGAAAATAAGCGGTAGCAAGAGGTAACACAGCGTTGCCACCACGAAGGTGCCAAGGATGTTGAGCCAAAGGCCTGCGCGCATCATATCCGGCACATGAATATGCCCGGTAGAGAACACCACTGCGTTTGGCCCGGTGGCCACCGGCAACATGAAGGCACAGCTTGCGGCCATGGCCGTGGGGGCCGCGAGCATGATGGGGTCGATATTCGCGGTAGTTGCGAGCGCCCCCAGCACGGGCACCAACGCCGCCGTAGTTGCTGTGTTGCTGGTGAGCTCTGTGAGGAAAATCACCATACCAACAATCGCGAGCATGATGAGGAAAAGGTGTGCTGTTGCCAGGCCGCTCATGGCTTCCCCGGCCCAAATGGCGAGGCCCGTGGCCTTGATGGCCGCTGCCAGGCTTAGACCACCACCAAACAGAAGGATAACCCCCCAAGGCAGGGTGACCGTACGTTCCCAATCGAGGAGCGCTTCGCCTTTTTTGTCAGAGCCCGCAGGCACCAGAAACATGGCAAGCCCGGCGGCGACAGCAATATGCATGTCAGACAGTTTGGCGACAAAAGGCAGCAGGTTTGTGAGCGGCTCGAAATCCACCAGAATTTGCCGGAAGCTCCACATAAACGCCATTGCGGCCATAATGATGGCAACGCGTTTTTCGGGTGTGGTGGTTTTGCCCATGGCCTCCAGCTCAGCCTGCACCACGCCGTGCCCGCCGCGTACTTCATCTACCTTGAAACGGAAGCAGATTTTGGTGAGCACAAGCCACGCCAGAGGAACCATCACCGCCACGATCGGGATGGCAAAGGCCATCCACTCAAGAAAGAGAATCTCACGCCCGGTTTGTTGTAGGATAAAACCTTTCACAAACAGGTTGGGCGGTGTGCCGATATAGGTGCCAAGCCCGCCGATGGAGGCGGCCCACGCACTACCAATAAGGAGCGCAATGGTGAAACGGTGGCCTGCCGCTTTTTCGCGCAAAATCGTGTCGGCCACCGTAATGGCAATGGGCACGATCATAAGCGTGGTTGCGGTGTTTGAAATCCACATGGAAAGAAGCGCACTTGCCGCCATAAAACCGCCGATCAGGGCGGCCGGGTGGTCCCCTACACGCGCGAGAATGTTAAGCGCGATACGGCGGTGCAGGTTCCAGCGCTGCATGCCCATGGCGGCAATAAAACCGCCGAGCAGCAGGAAGATCACAGGTTCCGCATACGGCCATGACGCTTCTTTGGATGTTGCGATGCCAAGGGTCGGCAGTAATACAAGCGGTAACAGGCTGGTTGCAGGCACAGGGATGGCTTCAGTGGCCCACCATGTTGCCATCAGGCTTGCAACCGCAACAGTACGCCACGCAATGGGGGGCAAACCTTCAGGGGCAGGCGAATAAAGGATGATGAAAAACAGGACCGGTCCCAACAGGAGGCCGATTGTCTGATACATGGCCCGGCCCGGCGCATCGCCCATGGATGCTGCGCTCATAAATCATCTCCCCCGAGATTGGTGTTGCTAGCCTGTCTTCCCCGCACTGGGTCTTCCCTGCACTGGATAGCGGACTGACGAAGACCTGTGAAGAGAAACTTGGTAGGCGCCGTCTCAACAGGTGATGCGCGATGTAGCAAACTGCTTTCAGCCGTAACATTTCCTTGTGTGTGACGCGCGCTTTTGTATGCTGCTTTTCAGACATTGAGGGAGGATATCGTGTCCATCAGAAAAATAGTGGGGCTGCTGTTTCTGGCGCTCCTGATAATCGGCGGTGTATGGCTGGCCAAGCTTGTGTGGTTCAAGCCTTTCAGCTTTGATCATTTCCAGACCCGGGTGGTGGTTGAGAGCGGGCTTGATAGTCCGCAAACCATGTCGGGTCTTCGCATGCTGGAACCATACGGCATCACCTCGCACAACGGCGAGTTGGACGATATTTCGCTCGAGCATGACGCCGAACAGATGGCGGCGGTGAAGGAAAATTTTGAAACCCTGATGTCATACAGCGATGCGAGCCTCACGCCCGCACAGCGCTTCAACAAGCGGCTTATGGCTTATGGTATGGAGCAGACCATCCGTAATGAACGGTTCGCCCATTATAACTACCCGTTGACCCAGCTTTATGGTTGGCAAAATGGCATCTCCAGCTTCATGACCGGCACCCATTCGGTGACGGATATTGAAGAAGCGGAATATTATAATGCGCGCCTTCGCAAGATACGCACCCAGTATGAACAGTTGATGGGGCAGCTCAAGAAGCGGGAAGAAATGGGCATCGTTCCGCCAAAGTTCATTCTACAGAAGGTTGAAAACCAACTGCGTCCGTTCATCACAGACAAAGCGATCGACAACGCCTTCTATAAGGCATTAAGCGCCAAGCTGAATGAGCTTGAAGATGTGTCGGATGAAGAAAAGGCTCGCGTGTTGGCTGAGACTGAAGCGGCGATTAATGAGGTGGTATTCCCTGTTTGGGCAGAGCTTCTTGATTATACGGTGCAGCTCAAGAATATCGCCACAAATGAAGCGGGCGTCTGGAAACTGCCGGACGGTGCCGCTTATTATCAGACCCAGCTTGAAGCGCATACCACCACAAAAATGACGGCGGATGAAATTCATGCGCTTGGTATTTCGGAAGTGGAACGCATCGAGGCTGAGATGCTCGCGCTTCTTGAGGAAGAAGGGTATGATACCTCATTGCCGTTTGATGAAATCCTCAACGCCTATACGGCGGAAGACCGGCACTATTACCCTGACACCGATGAAGGCCGTCAGCAGATTTTGGCAGACTATACAGCACTTATTCGCGAGATTGAGGCAGGCATTGCCGACCAGTTCAATCGCACACCAAAAGCGCCGGTTGAGGTGGTGCGGGTGCCTGTATTTATCGAGCAGGGCGCGCCGGGGGGGTACTACGATGCACCCGCGTTTGACGGCAGCCGGCCGGGCCGTTTTTACGCCAACCTCTATGACATCAAGGGCACGCCAAAATTTGGCATGCGGGCGCTGACCTACCATGAAGCGGTGCCGGGGCATCACTATCAGATCGCACTGCAGCTTGAGCAGGAAGACCTGCCCATGTTCCGCAAGTTTATGCATTACGGCGCATATACCGAAGGCTGGGCGCTTTATTCAGAGCGTGTGGCGGCTGAGATGGGTTTCCTGAAAACAAACGCCGACAAAATTGGTGCGTTGCAGTCTGAAATGTTCCGTGCTGTCCGCCTTGTGGTGGATACGGGTATCCATTCCAAACGTTGGACCCGTGAGCAGGCGATTGATTATATGATTGCCAAAACGGGCATGGGACAAACCGATGTCGTGACCGAAATTGAACGCTACATCGTGTGGCCGGGGCAGGCCTGTGGCTACAAGATCGGTCAACTGACGATCCTGCGCTTGCGGGACAAGGCGCGCGAAGCACTTGGCGACAAGTTCGATATTCGTGAGTTCCACGATATTGTGCTGATGGGAGGCTCGGTGCCGCTCACTGTACTTGAAGGACAGGTGGACGCCTATATCGCCTCTAAAGGTTGATAGGCCGAACAGAGAATTTGGAAGGGGGCCAGGGTTGGCCCCCTTTTTCATTATTCTACGGTTGGTTTAAATGCTGACCGCCGACCAGATTTCATCTAGATTGGTGCTGAAGGGTGGAGGGGAAAGTTTCTGAGCCAGAAAACCGATAGCGATTCCAGTGCGAGAGTAGCCGTGTTTGCGGCGCAAAACGATGCTGTGAAGCGTGCCCTTGACGGCATCTATCTGCAGCAGTTGCGAACGATTGTTGCGGTTGTCGCTGGATACTATCTGTTTTTGGCGATCGCCCACCAGTTTTTCCTGCCTCCTGAAATTCGGGGTACGCTTACCGGGCTCGCGCTTATTACTGCCTTTGTCAGCGGCGCGACATATGCGCTGGCTCGGTTAGGCAAAATCAGTGCCCGGATGAGCCATCTGGCTTTTGTGCCTGCAGGGCTGCTTGGGGTAACAAACGTCTATAGCCATATTGCGCTGACAGGTGACATCCTGCAGATGACCAACGCCGTGCTCGCGCTCATGGTGTTCGGGTTTGTAACCCTCAGCCCGTTTGTATATTTTTCGCTGACCAGTATTTCCGTCGTACTTTATATTTTCTGCCTGATGGATCTTGGTGGTGAGGAAGCCGGGCATTTTGCTTTTTTCCTCCTGCCGGCTTTTATGCTTGGGCTTTTGTGTTTTGCCCAGCGATACCGCACGCTTATTCATATTGAGCGCATGCGGTTAACCGACAGGCAAAAGAGCGACCAGTTGAAGGCTCTGAACGCTTCCGTCACCGAACAGATGCAGGAGGCCACAAGAGTCGCAGAAGAAGCACGGCGTGCGAACGAGTCCAAAGGTATCTTTCTCGCCAACACCAGCCATGAGTTGCGTACGCCGCTGACCGGTGTGCTTGGCATGATGAACTTGCTCGGACGCACCAAGCTGGATAGTGAACAACAGGAATTGGTGGAGGCCGCGCAGGTCAGTGCCAAAACGCTGCTCACGCTTATCAATGATATCCTTGACCTCGCCAAGCTGGATGAAGGCAAGCTGGAACTGAAAAACCAGCCGTTTGATGTTACCGAGACAGTGCGGCGGCTGGTGGACCTTCTTTTGCCGGCTGCACTTGAAAAGGGGTTGAAGCTGAATGTGCATGTGCCTGATGAGGCGGGCCTGCGCCTTGTGGGTGATCCGGTACGCATCGGGCAGATCCTGCTCAATTTTGTCAGTAACGCGATCAAGTTTACTGAAGAAGGACAGGTCGAGGTCACCGTAACCCTTGAGGCGGCTGATAGTGCGCTATACCGCCTTGGCTTGCTGGTTGAGGACACAGGTATCGGTTTTGACAAGGAAGCTGGGGCGAAATTGTTCCAGCGGTTTGAGCAGGTTGATGGTTCTGAGCGCCGCAAGCAGGGCGGCACGGGTCTCGGCCTCGCCATTTGCCGTGAGCTGTCGGACCTGATGGGAGGCACAATACATGCCGACAGCATGCCGGGTGTTGGCTCGCGCTTCCGCTTTGCCGTGACCCTGCCCAAGGCGGATGGCAGATATGATGATACCCCACGAGTGCGTGTGGACAGCGGACGGTTGAGCACGCTCAAGCTCCGTGTTTTGTTGGCGGAAGATAACCGCATCAACCAGATGCTGGTTGAAAAGCTATTGGCACGATACGCCTGGGATATTGTGATCGTGAACAACGGCCAGGAAGCGGTGACGACAGTTGGCGACGCTGCCGCAGGCGGGCACGGGTTCGACCTTGTATTGATGGATGTGCGCATGCCTGTGATGGACGGCAAGACGGCTGCTAAAGCGATCCGGGCCATGGACGGCGATGTTGCCAGAGTGCCGATTATCGCGCTAACCGCCAACACCATGCCGGAGGACATTGAAACCTACCGCGCCATTGGTATGGACGACGTGGTGGCGAAACCGATCGACATCGACCAGCTTGAGCAGGCGGTATCCAAACTCTTTCCTGAATAGCGATGTTTATTGAGCCAGCATTGCACCGGCGATAAGCCAGCGCACAAAAGATAACGCCGAAATATTCAGATGTCAGTAAAGGCTTAACCTTTGTACGCCAATGTGGGCGTTCGATTTTGCACATTGGGGGTGCAATCCGGAGGGAGGGTGCCATTTCAGGCAACCCAATGACTAAAGCACAATTGATTGACGCGGAGATGGAGGTCATCGCCTGGCAATATTTGCGGGTGGTGGCGATTGCATTTTGTATTTTCTACCTTCTGCGCGGGCTCAGTTATCTTTTCATGTTTCCGCCGGAAGTATCGGGTCTTCTTGGTTGGCCAGCTTTATTGAGCGCGGGGTTGAGCGCTCTCGTGTTGTTGCTGCAAATTACAGGGCGATTGCCGAAGGCCGCAATAGGAGCGGTGATGGTTGGGGTTGGCGTGTCGCTGATCTTCAATGTTTTTTGGAATCTTTATCTGACAGCAGACACCGTTCAGTTCACGAACGCCTGTTTTGCCATCATCGCGTTTGGTCTTGGCACTCTTTCAGCTCCCATATGGCTCGCGCAGGTTGTTGTTTGTCTGATGTGCTATTTTTATGCGTTGGATATTATGGGGCTCGATACCCGCATCTACACACAAATTGCCGTTTCGGCGGTGACGTTGTCTGCGGTTTCTTTTTTCTTGCGCGCCCCCACCATAAGGCGACGGGTTGAGCTGCAACTGGAGCTTGAGGAAAAGGCTCGTCACCTTGAGAGAGCGAATAAGGCCAAGGACAGGTTCGTGGCGAACATGAGCCACGAACTTCGCACTCCGCTGACGGGTGTGTTGGGCATGATGGATCTGCTCAGGGACACAAGGCTTGACCGCGAGCAGACACAGTTTCTTGATACCGCTCGCACAAGCGCGGATTTCCTTCTCGGGATCATCAATGACGTGTTGGATTATTCAAAGTTGGATGCCGGGAAGATCAAGCTCAAACCCGCGCCCCTGGATGTGCGGGCCTTGACCGAAAACCTCGCCTCAATGATGCGTGGACAGGCGGAACGGAAGTCCATTTCACTGACCCTGGACCTGCCCAAGGACCCGGTACCTGTGTCAGCGGATGCTGTGCGTGTGGGGCAGGTTCTTTATAACCTGGTCGGCAATGCGATCAAATTTACCGAGGTGGGCGGGGTAACGATCAGCCTGGAAGCAAAACAGCAAGCCAACAAGACATGCCTCTTCTGGCAGGTGTGCGACACGGGGGCGGGCATACCGCAAAATCGCATAGCACGTTTGTTCGAGCGGTTTGAACAGGCAGATGCTTCGGAAACCCGTAATCAGGTTGGGACTGGGCTCGGGTTGGCAATTATCCGGGAACTTCTCGCACTGATGGGGGGCGACGTCACGGTCGACAGCAAGATCGGGCACGGCACGACTTTTAGTGTCACTCTTTCTTTTGATAGCGTGCCCTTGTCAGCGCTTGTCAGCGAACAGGATGGTTTGGCGAATAAGGACCAGCCTGAGAAAGCGCAAACTGGTCCGCTTTATATCCTGTTGGCAGAAGACAATCGTGTGAACCAAATGCTCGTCAGCCGCCTTCTAGAGGCCGGGGGGTGGGAAGTCAAAATTGTACAGGATGGTGAAGCTGCAGTAGCTGCTGCGACCAAAAGTGATCGACCGTTCGACCTTGTCCTGATGGACGTTCAGATGCCGGTGCTCGACGGTGTGAGCGCAGCACGTATTATCCGTGCCTCGATGAAATCGCCGCCACCAATAATTGCCCTCACTGCGAATACCATGCGAGATGATGTGGAACGGTATCTGGCGGCCGGTATGGATGCTCATGTCGCCAAGCCGATTGACAGGCAACTTCTGTATCAGACAATTGGTACGGTGATGCAGCGGAAGGCTGATTAAACCTCGCGGTTTTGCTTGACAGTTTACCGTACCATCCTTATGTAAAGCGCACTTTCCCAAGGGAATGACAGACATATATGCGTCTTAAACGGTTCGCCCTGAGATGCCCACCAGTCAGCGAGTTTCGCCCACTGGTGCCATTGTTGTTTGGTTCAAGCCTTTGTTGGAAAAGATGAATTTGGAAAAGATGCAAGGCGATTTTGCTTATGTTTGACAGCTTGTCCGATCGGTTAGGTGGAATTCTCGATGGTTTGAAGCGCCGGGGTGCGCTCAAGGAATCGGATGTCACCGAAGCGCTCCGCGAAGTGCGGGTGGCCCTTCTGGAGGCTGATGTCGCGCTGCCGGTTGTCAAAGATTTTGTCGCAAAAGTAAAAACCAAAGCTGTTGGCCACGAAGTGATGAAGTCTGTCACGCCGGGCCAGCAGGTCGTCAAGATCGTCAACGACGAGCTTGTTGCCATGCTGGGCTCTGAAAGCTCGGGCCTCAATGTTATTGGCGTGCCGCCGGTTGCCATCCTGATGGTGGGTCTGCAGGGCTCTGGTAAAACCACGACGACCGCGAAGATTGCAAAACGTCTGACCGAGAAAGACCGCAAGAAGGTCCTGATGGCATCGCTGGACGTGCGCCGCCCGGCCGCGCAAGAGCAACTGAAGATACTCGGTGAGCAAATTGGCGTGAAAACGCTACCGATCATCCCGGGTCAGATGCCAGTTGATATCGCTCGCCGGGCGCTGGATGCCGCCAAGCTTCAGGGCTTTGATGTTGTCATGCTTGATACCGCAGGCCGGTTGCATGTTGACCAGGCCTTGATGGCTGAGGTCGTGGCGGTGCGGAACGCTACGATGCCAACGGAAACGCTTCTGGTGGCAGATAGTCTGACCGGCCAGGACGCTGTGAATGTGGCGAAAGAATTTGATGCGCAGGTCGGAATTACCGGCGTAGCGCTCACCCGTATGGATGGTGATGGCCGCGGTGGTGCTGCCCTTTCCATGCGGGCCGTCACTGGCAAGCCGATCAAGCTTGCGGGTACAGGCGAGAAAATGGATGCGCTTGAGGATTTCCATCCCGAGCGGGTTGCAGGCCGTATCCTTGGCATGGGCGACGTTGTCAGCCTTGTTGAGAAAGCGTCTGAGACTATTGAAAAAGAAGACGCCGAGAAGATGGCCAAGAAAATGGCCAAAGGCGAGTTTGACCTTGATGACTTGCGCACGCAGTTGCAGCAGATGTCAAAGATGGGTGGCATGAAAGGTGTTCTTGGCATGCTGCCCGGTATGGGCAAGCTCAAGGGCGCGATGAATGCTGGCGTTGATGACAAGGTCTTCAAACGTCAGGAAGCGATCATTTCATCAATGACGGCACAGGAACGCAGGAAACCACAGGTTCTCAACGCATCCCGCAAGAAGCGTGTTGCAGCGGGTTCCGGTACAAGCGTGCCTGAGGTGAACAAGCTTCTCAAGATGCATATGCAGATGGCGAAGATGATGAAAAAGATGTCCCGTATGGGCAAGAAGGGCGGCATGCCCGGAATGCCAGGTATGGGTGGAATGCCGGGTGGAATGCCGCCGGGCTTTGACAAGTTGTTCTCATAAGAGGTCGCCAACCTCACCGGGAATTGTTTTAAAACTTGAGAATACGTCCGGCAACGCCCGCGAGGCCCCGGACATCTGAAAGGAAAATAAAATGGCTGTTGCAATTCGTCTTGCCCGTGGTGGCGCTAAGAAACGTCCTTACTACCGTATCGTAGTTGCGGACACACGCGCTCGCCGCGATGGTAAATTCATCGAGAAAATTGGCCATTACAACCCAATGCTCGAAAAAGACGACGAGAACCGTGTAAGCTTTGACGCTGAGCGTGTGAAGCACTGGCTCGGTGAAGGCGCGAAGCCATCCGACCGTATTGCTCGTTTCCTCGAAGCTGCTGGTATCCTCGAAGCTAAAACCCGTAATAACCCAAACAAGGGCACGCCGGGCCAGCGCGCTCTCGACCTGATCGAAGAGAAAAAAGCGAAAGCTGAAGCTGCTGCGGAAGCCGCTAAAGAAGCAGAAGAAGCAGCAAAAGCTGCGGCTGCTGCTCCTGCTGCGGAAGAAGCACCAGTTGAAGAAGCTAAAGAAGAAGCTGCTGAGTAATCACAGCACGATGATCCATGCCCGGTACAGATGTGCCGGGCATGCTCATTTTTAAGGGTATGCCAAAATGGCTTCCGGGGCTCATGAACGCGCACAGCGCGGTGTTGAGGATGGTTGGATCTGCGTGGGTGCCTTATCGGGCGCGCACGGGGTGCGCGGCGACGTACGACTGAAGTCCTTCACTGAAGACCCGGAAGCCATTTTCGCATACCCCGCCCTTCATAAGGGTGCCGGGGGTACTAAAATCTCCCTCAAGCGGTTACGTGCTGACAAAGATGGTTTTATCGCCCGCATTGACGGTGTGACAAACCGTGAAAATGCGCAGGCAATGAAAAGCACCAAGCTTTATGTGCCGCGCGACGCATTCGCCCTTGAGGATGAGGACGAGTTCTACCTCGCCGACCTCATTGGCCTCAACGCTTGTGACACGCAGGGTAAAACAGTTGGCTTTGTGCGTGCTGTTGAGAACTTCGGCTCTGACGACCTTCTGGAGCTGGTGTTGGAGAAGCCTCTGCCGGGCCTTGGCCGATTTGCCTTTATTCCCTTCCGCAAAATTTATGTGCCAACCGTAGACTTGAAAGCGGAAACCATCACTATCGCGTTTGATGTCTGGGTCGAAACCCAGGTGAGCGAGCGGGACGGCGATGACGATGAAGGCGTTGAAAAAACAGGGGAAAACTTATGACTCCTGCGTTCACCGCACAGGTGTTGACCTTGTTCCCGGATATGTTCCCGGGCTGCCTTGGCATGTCCTTGGCGGGCAAGGGCCTTTCAGACGATCTGTGGGCGTTGAAAACACTGGACATTCGCGATTTTTCGAGCGATAAGCACCGCTCGGTTGACGACACCCCCGCGGGTGGCGGTCCTGGAATGGTGCTTAGAGCAGATATTTTAGGCCGCGCGATAGATGCAGCGCGCGCGGAGGCCAAATCGGAATGGCCACTTGTTTATATGAGCCCTCGAGGCAAATGCTTCGACCAGAAAGAGGCTCACAGGTGGAAAAATGCAGGCGGTGTAACGCTGCTGTGTGGCCGGTTTGAAGGTGTCGATGAGCGGGTTTTGGAAGCGCGTGGCGTGGAAGAGATCAGCGTAGGTGATTTTGTGTTGTCTGGCGGTGAACCAGCGGCGCTTGTAATGCTTGATGCGGTTGTTCGCCTGCTGCCCGGCGTGATGGGCGCGGCAGAGACGCTGGATGAAGAGAGTTTTGAGAGCGGACTCCTAGAGTACCCTCAATACACCAGGCCTCAGGTCTGGGAAGATCGGGAAATTCCCGAGGTGCTCACAAGTGGGCACCATGGTCGTGTCGCCCAGTGGCGCCGCGAAAAAGCTGAAGAGTTAACTCGGGTACGCCGGCCGGATCTCTGGTCGACCTATGTTCGGGAAAAAAAAGAAAAGGTTTAAACCGATGAACATCATTCAAAAGCTCGAGCAAGAGCATATTGCCAAGCTCACGGAAGACAAAACTATTCCTGCGTTTGGCGCTGGTGACACGCTGCGTGTTGACGTGAAAGTTAAAGAGGGTGAGCGCGAGCGTATCCAGGCATTTGAAGGTGTCTGCATTGCACGTGCAAACAAGGGTATCAGCTCAAACTTCACCGTACGGAAAATTTCCTACGGCGAAGGTGTTGAGCGTGTGTTCCCACTCTATGGCCCAGCCGTTGATGCCATCACAGTTGTTCGCCGCGGTAAAGTACGCCGTGCGAAGCTTTACTACCTGCGTGGCCGTACTGGTAAAGCTGCTCGTATCGTTGAAAAGCGTGATTTCCGCAAAAACGACGCGAAATAATATTACAATCCTCGGCAGCAAGCTTTTTATTTGTTGCGTATTGTCGAGGGTGGCTATAAAGAACGGGGGCGGGTCGCAGATCCTGCCCCCGTTTTTCATTTTGGCTGATTAAATAGCCCGTGCTCCGCCAGAGCATGATACTGAAAAACACACTAAATGCCGGAAGGTCCGGGAAGGTACCAAACACAGACAAACACCGATGAGCGGAGTTGATGATGCCAAGAACGATGTACGATAAGATCTGGGAAGGCCATGTTGTCGAGAAAAGAAGCGACAGTGTTTCCCTACTATATATCGACCGTCACCTTGTGCATGAAGTGACAAGCCCGCAGGCGTTTGAAGGCTTACGCGTGAGCGGCCGTACCATTCGCCGCCCCGATAGCATCATTGCGGTGCCGGACCATAACGTTCCCACCAAAGACCGCGATAAGCCAAACCCTGACCCGATGTCGACCGCGCAGCTCAAAGCCCTTGAAACCAACGTCAAGGAGTTCGGGCTTGATTATATCCCGATGGATGACGTGCGGCAGGGCATTGTGCATGTGGTAGGGCCGGAGCAGGGCTTCACCCAGCCGGGCGTAACACTGGTGTGCGGCGACAGCCATACCTCAACCCACGGCGCTTTTGGTGCGCTGGCGTTTGGTATTGGCACCAGCGAGGTTGAGCATGTGCTGGCGACCCAGACGCTTGTGCTCAAGAAATCAAAAAATATGCGCGTCACAGTAAACGGTACTTTGCCTGTTGGCTGTTCTGCGAAAGATGTTGCGCTTGCGATCATCGGCCATATCGGCACGGCAGGCGGCACTGGTCACGTGATTGAATATTCGGGCTCTGTGATCGAAAGCCTTTCGATGGAAGGGCGTATGACGCTCTGTAATATGTCGATTGAGGCTGGCGCACGTGCGGGCCTTGTGGCGCCTGACGAGAAAACCTTCACCTACCTGAAGGGCCGCCCCTATGCACCAAAAGCCGGGCAATGGGATGCAGCCGTTGCGCACTGGAAATCACTTCGCTCAGATGAGGGCGCGCAGTTTGACCGTGAGGTTGTGCTGAACGGTGATGATATCGTGCCGCTTGTAACCTGGGGCACAAGCCCCGAGGACGTGGCCCCTGTTACCGGCACCATCCCGGCGGTGAGCAGCTTTGCAGACCGTGCGAAACAGGAAGGTGTGGTGAAGGCGCTTGAATATATGGGCCTCAAGGAAGGCATGGCCATCACTGATATCAAGGTGGACCGCGTGTTTGTGGGGTCCTGCACCAACAGCCGGATTGAAGATTTGCGCGAAGCCGCAGGCGTTATCAAGGGCCGCAAGGTGGCGGGTCATATCATTGAAGCGATGATCGTGCCGGGTTCTGGCCTTGTGAAAGAGCTGGCGGAGCAAGAAGGCCTCGACAAGATATTCACGGACGCTGGTTTTCAGTGGCGGGAGCCGGGCTGTTCCATGTGCCTTGCCATGAACCCGGATAAAGCCGGGCCGGGTGAGCATGTGGCAAGTACCAGCAACCGCAACTTTGTCAGCAGGCAAGGGCCGGGCGCACGCACGCATCTGGTGAGCCCCGCAATGGCGGCCGCCGCGGCAATTGCTGGCCACTTTGTTGACGTACGCGAATTTTAAGGGCGGAGAGAGACGATGGAAAAATTCACCAAAATCACCTCAATCGCAACGCCTTTCCCGCGGGTGAACATTGATACGGATATTATTATTCCGGCAAAACACCTGAAGTCGATCGAGCGTACCGGCTTTGGCAAGTTTGCATTTGAAAGCGTACGATTTGACGCTGACGGCAACCGCATCAAAGACAATGTGTTTGATGGCGAGCGCTATAAGGGCGCAAAAATCCTGATCGCGGGCGATAACTTTGGTTGTGGTTCGAGCCGCGAGCACGCGCCGTGGGCAATTGCTGACCTTGGCTACCGCTGTCTGATTGCCCCAAGTTTTGCGGATATCTTTGCGGGCAACTGCATCAAGAACGGCATCCTGACCGTTGAACTGCCACAGGAAGCTGTGGACGCGCTGGTGATGGCCGCAGAAGCGGGCCATGAAATCCATGTGGATCTGGACGCACAGACGGTCACCTGCCAGAACGCGCATTATGAATTTGACTTCAATTCCGAGCACAAGGACATGCTGATGCAGGGCCTTGACGAGATCGGCCAGACGCTGACCGCCAAGGCAGCCATTGGCAATTATGAAGCCAAACAGAAGATGCAAACGCCCTGGCTTTACCGGGCATAAAATAACCTATCAGGCGAGGAAGTTTCATGAGCACATATAATATTATGCTGTTGCCCGGTGACGGTATCGGGCCGGAGATTACCGCAGAAGTACGCCGTGTGATGGCATGGGTTGAAGGCGCTTATGGTGTGACCTTCAATGTGGAAGAAGGCCTGATTGGTGGTTGTGCTTATGACGCGGAGGGCACACCGCTTTCTGATGCGACGCTTGCGCGCGCCAAAGCATCTGACGCTATCCTGCTGGCGTGTGTTGGTGGCCCGAAGTGGGACAGCAAAACCGATTATGACAAACGCCCGGAAGCGGGGCTTTTGCGCCTGCGGAAAGATCTGGACCTGTTCGCGAACTTGAGGCCAGCCATGTGCTTTGATGCGCTGGCAGATGCCTCAAGCCTGAAGCGTGAATATGTGGCCGGGCTTGATATCCTTTTTGTACGCGAACTTGCAGGCGGTGTTTATTTTGGTGAGCCGCGCGGCATTGAAGACCTGCCCGGTGGTGGGCGTGTTGGTATCAATACCCAGCGTTACACAGATGCGGAGATTATCCGCATTTCGCGCGTCGCGTTTGAGATGGCGCGCAAGCGTGGTGGTAAAGTGCATAGCGCAGAAAAAGCCAACGTGATGGAAGCCGGGCTTTTGTGGCGCGAGGAAGTCACCAAACTGCACGCTGCTGAATATTCGGATATAAAGCTTGAGCATATTCTCGCGGATAACTGCGCCATGCAGCTGGTGAAAAATCCCAAGCAGTTTGATGTGATCCTCACGGATAACCTGTTTGGTGATTTGCTCTCGGATGCTGCGGCGATGCTCACTGGTTCGCTTGGTATGCTGCCGTCCGCATCGCTGGGCGCAGGAGGGCCCGGGCTTTATGAACCTGTACACGGTTCCGCCCCCGATATTGCAGGGCAGGGTATTGCCAACCCGCTTGCGGCTATCCTCTCGTTTGCGATGGCGCTACGTTACTCCCTCGATATGGGGGAAGCGGCCGACAAGATTGAGGTGGCTGTCTCTCGCACGCTTGATGAAGCTCGTACCGGTGATATCTGGGCTGAAGGCTTCACCCGCGTGGGCACATCCGGCATGGGCGATGCGGTGCTCAAGGCGCTTGAAAAAGCGTGAAGCAGGCGCAGTAAAACTAAACAATCACGTCATCTAATAGAGTTTGACCAAATAGCGGGTAACCTTCACAAAAGGCCCCGAAATTGTAGCCCCATAGGAGATTAACATGGGTTTTCGTGTCGCTGTTGTAGGTGCGACCGGTAATGTCGGTCGTGAAATGCTGAACATCCTCGCTGAACGGGACTTCCCGGCGACGGAAGTTATTGCCATCGCGTCGCGAAAATCGATGGGACAGAAGGTAGGCTATGGCGAGAAGGAAATTACCGTCGTCGCGCTTGATACCTTCAACTTCAAGGGTGTTGATATAGCACTTTTTGCGGCGGGTTCTGGTGTGTCGAAAGAGTTTGGCCCGAAGGCCGCAGCCGCAGGCGCCATGGTGATCGATAACTCATCGTATTACCGCATGGACCCTGACGTGCCACTTGTGGTGCCGGAGGTGAATCCGCACCACCTGAAGAAAATCAAGAAAAATATCATCGCAAACCCGAACTGCTCAACGGCGCAAATGCTTGTGGCTCTCAAGCCGTTGCATGATGCGGCGGTGATCAAGCGTGTTGTTGTATCCACCTACCAGTCTGTATCTGGTGCGGGTAACGAAGCGATGGATGAGCTGTTCACTCAGACCCGTGCGGTGTTCGTGAATGACCCGATTGTGAAAGAGAAATTCTCCAAGCAGATCGCGTTCAACGTGATTCCGCACATTGATGTGTTCATGGATGACGGCTCCACCAAAGAAGAGTGGAAGATGGTTGCCGAGACACACAAGATGCTCGACCCCAATATCCAGTTAACTGCGACATGTGTTCGTGTGCCGGTGTTTGTGGGCCATTCGGAAGCGATCAACATCGAGTTCAAGAACGAGATGACTGAGAAGCAGGCACGGGCGCTTCTGCGTGAGGCGCCCGGTTGCATGGTGATCGACAAGCGTGAAGACGGTGGTTACATCACGCCGGTTGAATGTGTTGGAGATTTTGCGACCTTCATCTCCCGTATCCGCAAGGACCCAACGGTGAAAAACGGCCTCAATATCTGGGTGGTGTCTGACAACTTGCGCAAAGGCGCGGCACTCAACGCGGTGCAGATTGCAGAATCGCTCATCAATCAGGGCATTTTGTCCGTGGCAGCATAAACGCCAAAAACAGCGATAAGAATTGCAAGAGGGCGGCTTTAGATGAAGTCGCCCTCTTCCGTTTGTACAAGGGAGCGAGGGAAGATGAGGTGAGCTTTGGTGCCTTTGCCTTTTTCACTTTCTATCAGCAGTTCGCCGCCCTGGCGCTGCATCAATAGCGCAGTGATTGGCAAACCGAGCCCGGCCCCTTCCTGATGCATATCATAGGCATGGGTGAAAGTGCCAAGCGGCTCGGTTGCTTTTGCAATTTCCCCTGGGCTCATGCCCACGCCACCGTCAATCACGCTAAGCCGGGCATTGCTGCTCTCATCCTCCTCAACCACAATCTCGATCTTGCCGTTACTGGTGAATTTCACCGCGTTTGACAGCAGATTCATCAGCGCCTTTTTGGTGTGCCCGGCATCGCCGTGCACAATCAGCGCGTCAGACCGCGTGGCGGCGGCAACTGTCAGGTTTTTGCTCGCCGCTTGCTGTTGGATCAGCCGCCTGCCGGTGCGGGCGATATCCAGAAGGTCGAACTTCTCACGTTTTGATGTCTCGTCAGAAATCTCGAGCATGGCGAGGGACATGATATCGCTAATGAGGGCCAGAAGTTCCTCGCCAGACGAGCAGATACTGTTGGCATAGTTGCTGATGGTTGTTTTGTCTGCTTGTCCGTCACGAATGAGAGAGGCGTAGCCCACCATGGCACCCAAGGGGGTGCGCAGCTCATGCCCGATGTTGGCCATGAACATGGATTTTGAATAGTTTAGCAGAAGCGCCTGACTGATGGTTTCCTTCAGCTTGTTTTCATATTGGGTGTGCACCAGCTCCGCCTGCGTGCGGCTTCGCGCAAGTTTCATCACTGTATGCAGCGCGCCATCCTCAGGGATCGCGGTTTTGCTCATGGCAATCAGGGTGCCTTCAACGCGCTTGGGGTCTTCTCCAATAAGCGGAAAGCCAACATATCCCTCGATCTCATGCTCTTCCAGATAAGCGTCTTTAGTATAGGTTTCACGAACGGCACTTTCGTAAAAGCACCCGCGTTTATTCACGGTTTCCCAGCACGGTGTGCGGTCAAGTGGGTAGTCAGTGGGCGGCATTGATGCGCCGTGTTCATAATGGGCAAGCGTGCGCGCGCTCATATGGTCTGCACTGAGCAGGGAGACATAGGCGATATCTGCGCCAAAGTGCTCAGCCAACAGTTTGCACAAGGCTTGGAAATAGGCTTTGCCGGTGAGGTGCGTGATGCCCTCAAAGGCGGCCAACGGCTCAGTACCGGCGCTCTTTTCGTTCCTGGCTGACATCGTGTCTCCGCTTCATGCCATACTGCCGGAAAGTGCAGCACAACATTAAATAATATAGCGCCCCCTTGAGCACGTGTTATTACAGCACAGGATGGTTAACGAAACGTCAGCATTTGCAATACAGATGCCGTTGTGGGCTGTGGACAGACCAGTTGACAGACCCGGGGCGATTTGCATGATCATGACGCGGCGCAGGGCAAGCGTGGCACGGCCTAAAGAGCTAATATAATAACGGAGGGGTTATCATGGCACAGTGGAAATCAGGGATATCAGTTATTGCGCTGACAGTTGCGCTTTCGCTCACCGCATGCGGCGAGAAAAGCGAAAATGAGGCAGATGCATCGAAAACTGCGGTACCAACGGTTGCTGAAGCCGAGGCTTTCATGCGTGAGGCTGAGCAGAAGCTTTCTGACGAGGGTAAAAGCTTCAGCCGCAAGGCCTGGGTGCAAGCCAACTTTATTACAGCAGACACAAACATTATCGTAGCCGAGGCTGATGAGGCCTTCACCTTGCTGGGTGTCAAGCTTGCCAATGAGGCAAAACGATTTGACGGGCTTGACCTGCCGCCCGAGCTTGCGCGTAAAATGACCATCCTCAAGGCGGCACTAACTTTGCCAGCCCCGGATGATGCAGAGAAAACGGCGGAGCTGGCAACCATTAAAGCCAACCTTGATGCCACTTACGGCACTGGCAAGGTGGAGATGGAAGGCGAGACTCTGTCGCTTGGCCAGGTGTCGGATATTATGGCGGAAGACCGCACGCCGGAGCGCCTTTTGGCCGCGTGGGATGGCTGGCATAAAATCTCCAAGCCAATGAAAGACGACTATGCCCGCATGGTGGATATTGCCAATGAGGGTGCGAGCGAGCTTGGCTACAAGGATGTCGGCGCCATGTGGCGTGGTGGCTATGATATGGACCCCGATGCTTTCGCCGCGATGGTTGATGAAATGTGGGGTGACGTGAAGCCGCTTTATGACGCGCTGCATTGTCACGTTCGGGCCAAGCTTTCAGATTTTTACGGTGACCGTGTGGTACCGGATAGTGGCCCGATCCCAGCGCATCTTCTGGGTAATATGTGGGCGCAGGAGTGGGGCAACATATACCCGGTCGTGCAGCCTGAAGGTACTGCAGGTGGCAGCATCGACGTGACCAGCAAGTTGGTTGAAAAAGGCTATGACGCCAAGAAGATGGCAAAAACCGCAGAGGGGTTCTTCACCTCGCTGGGGTTTGAACCGCTGCCGGATACCTTCTGGGATCGTTCGCTGTTCGTTAAGCCAGCGGACCGCGAAGTGCAGTGCCACGCATCAGCCTGGAACATTGATGGCAAGGACGATGTGCGCATCAAGATGTGCACTAAAGTGAATGGTGAGGATTTTGTGACCGTGCACCATGAGCTTGGTCATAACTTCTATCAGCGTGCTTATAAGGACCAAAGCCCGCTGCACCAGAACGGGGCCAATGATGGCTTCCATGAAGCTATTGGCGATATGGTCGCGCTGTCGATGACACCGGATTACCTCAAGCAGATTGGTCTGATCGAAGAAGTGCCCGCCAGCAGCGACCCGATCCCGGCGCTCTTGCGTCAGGCGATGGATAAAGTGGCCTTCCTGCCGTTTGGTTTGATGGTTGATAAATGGCGCTGGCAGGTTTTCTCCGGCGAGGTGACGCCCGACCAGTATAACGATGCCTGGTGGAAACTTCGGGAAGAATACCAGGGCCTGAAAGCACCAAATGAGCGCCCGGCTGATGCCTTTGACCCGGGTGCCAAGTATCATATTCCCGGCAACACGCCTTATATGCGTTATTTCCTCGCCCGCATCCTTCAGTTCCAGTTCTACAAAGCAGCCTGTGATCAGGCGGGCTGGACGGGGCCGCTTGCTGAATGCTCGATCTACGGCAACAAGGAAGTGGGTGCCAAGTTTAATGCCATGATGGAAATGGGTGCATCGAAGCCGTGGCCGGAAGCGCTTGAAGCCTTCACTGGCAGCCGCGAGATGAGCGGTGATGCAATCATCGCCTATTTCGAGCCGCTTAAGGTTTGGCTTGATGAGCAAAATGCAAACCGTACCTGTGGTTGGTAACTACGACGGCTGGTAGAGAGCGGAGGCCCGTGTGAGCAGCGCGGGCCTTCATGAAGTGAGGACAATAACAAGGGGCAGTGGATGATGGACTTTCGGCCATATCGCAGCATGCTTTTCATGCCTGCATCTAACGCCCGCGCGCTTGATAAAGCACGAGAATTACCCTCTGACGGTGTTATCTTTGACCTTGAAGATGCGGTAGCGCCAGACGCGAAAGCCGATGCCCGTAAACAGGCCGCCAGTGCGCTCAAGGCGGGTGGCTATGGCAAGCGAACTCGTGTCGTGCGCATCAACGGCCTTGATACATCCTGGTGGCGGGAGGATCTGGCCGCCGCCCTTGAAGGACAGCCAGACGCTATTCTTGTGCCCAAGGTGGACGACCCCTCAATCCTCAGCAGGATTGAGGAAGAACTGGCGTGGCTTGGTGGGGCTGACAAGGTCGCACTTTGGTCGATGATCGAGACACCAAAGGCATATTTGCGCCTCGAAGAGCTTGCGACTGTTACGGATCGGCAAACCACGTGGGTTGTTGGCACCAACGATCTGATCAAGGACCTGCACGCCAGCCATACCAAAGACCGTATGCCGGTGATGACAGCACTTTCAATGGCGCTTCTTGTGGCGCGGGCCTATGGGCTCACGATCCTTGACGGCGTGTACGGCAACTTCAAAGACGTGGACGGTTTCCGGACTGAGTGTGTTCAGGCGCACGAGATGGGCTTTGACGGTAAAACGCTGATCCACCCATCACAAGTGGACGCGGCTAATGAGGTGTTTGCCCCAAGCGGCGATGACGTAGCGCTGGCGCGCCGCATGATTGCAGCATTTGAGGAAGCCAAACAGCGTGGTGCAGGGGTTGCGGTGCTTGATGGCCGCATGGTCGAGGAACTGCATGTGGTTGAGGCTCGGCGGCAAGTGGCGATGGCCGAAGCCATCGCCGGGATGTTTCCAAAAGGAACTTAGCGCCCAATCTGGGTTGCGAGAAATTTTTCCATTTCCGTTAGTACGGTAAGGCGGGATTCTGCCGTATCCATATGGTGTCCACCGTCTTCAATCATCACGTAACGGCTGGCCTTGCCCAGCTTGGCGAGACGCTTGTGCATGGCTTCCGATACGCCATAGTCGATGCGGGTATCGTCCTTAGATGACATCAGTAGCACTGGCGCACTGACACCTTCGGATCGATGATAGGGTGAGACATCGCTCGATGATGCACCTTCAAGGCCGATCTTCTTCACCCAGTCGCGGCCGCCGATGACGTTGTATTTGTCTTCAGCGATGAGCCGAGGCAGATCGGTGACGCCATTAATTGAAACGGCACATTTATATAAACCGGGCTCCTTGATTACGCCCATCAGGGAAGCGTAACCACCGTAGGACGCTCCTACGATACAGACGTTGTCTTTATCAGCGATGCCTTGTTTGATGAGCCACTGCGTTGCGTCTGTCACGTCATCCTGCATAAGGCCACCCCACTGCGAGTCGCCCGCCCTTTCAAAAGCAGGGCCGTAACCTGTTGACCCCCGAAAATTGGGTTGCAACACAACATAGCCACGGCTGGCAAGGAACTGTGCCCACCAGTCCCAGTCGGCAGTGTCGCGCGCCCAGGGGCCACCGTGTACCAGCACAACAGCGGGCAAGCCTTTTGCGGTTTCCTTGCCCTTCGGCATGGTTACATAGCCTGGTATGCTAGTGCCGTCTCGCACCGGTATAGTCGCTGGCATGGCAGGGCTGGACATCGCCGGATCGATGCCGTGCATGTAGGAGCCGAGAGTTTTCATCTCCTTGGTCTTGAAATCCAGCCAATAGTAGACACCGGGATCGGTTGGGCTGTCAGAGAAAATAAGGTAGGTGTGAGCGCCTTTTGCCTTGCTATATATGTGGTTCGTTGTGTCGGGCAAGGCTTTGTTGATCGCGCCTTGAACCTTGTGCATCGTCTTGTCGAAATATACCACGTGGCTCACGTCGGATGTGTAAAAATACCCTGCCGCTTTCCCGGTTTCCGGATGATCCAAAACGCCGCCGATGTCATAATGCTCATCTTCAAACACTGTTTCAATGATCGCGCCGGAAATGAGATTGAGCTTGTAAAGCCCTTTGGTGCCGAAGCGACTGGGGCCGGAGACAAAAATAACGTTGGGATTTTCGTCAAAACCGCGAACGTTATACCGGTTCGCCCATTCTGTCTTTTTGAGCGCAAACCAGTTCCCGTCTGCATCACGGAGGGAGCTTATATAGTCGCTGGTACCGGCAATATATCCTGAGCCATAGCGGACTTCACCGGTGTGGTCTGCGTACCAGTTTTGAATGCCGCGACGGTCCCGCTGGACGATATCATAGTCACCGTCGTTAACATTCAGCTTTCTGACTTCATAGGCACCGTCGTGATCTGCATCCAGCGAAAGCAATATATGATCAGGTTCGTCCGGCAGGATATCCAGGATGTCATGCTGGAGCTGGGCAGGGTCGAACTCGATCCTGCCGGCGGTAGACCCACCCTTCTTCTCCGTGTGGTTTTTGACAATCCATGACGCATTGGTGCCGTCCCTGTCGATGCCAACAAGCCGTGTCATTGTATATTGTCCTGAGATACCGCGGTAGCTACCAGACAGTTCATAAACGATAAGAACACGCTCGTCGTTAGCCCAGTAGAAGGTGGCGATATCTGCCTTTTCAAGCGGGGGCACCATAACTCTGTCGGTGCGGTCAATATTTTCAAGGACCAGCACAATCCGGCCGCCGTCGTGGGTGAGATAGCCAATCTGCTGCGCGTTTGGCGACATTTTTACCGATTGCATGTTGGGTAACGATGCATAGGCGCTAGCGGGCAAAAGGTCTGCCGCTAAAGCGCTTGGGCTGCCTAAAAGAGCTGTAAAAGCAAATGCGCAGATGCATTGCTTCAGTCGGTTAATGGTCATTTTGTGTGATCCCCCAATAGAAAAATACAACAATAGTTTAAGGTTGGCGCGAGTTGAACCTGCTACCGCAAGCAGGTGTTTTAGTTTCCGATATGTTTGGTGAGGAATTTTTCAAGAGCGGCCAGCATGTCGCGGCGTGATTGTTCGGTATCGAAAAAATGATCAGCACTACGAAGTGGCACAAAGGTCACATCCTTCTTGAAGCGGGCCAGTGCTTTATACATTTTCTCACCATGAACAAATGGCACCACCGGGTCGTCTTCGGCGTGCAGTATCATCACGGGTGATTTGATTCTAGCCGCTTGGTGATACGGGGAGACATCCTTGGTGTTGTGGCCTTTAAGGCCAATTTTTTTTGCGAAATCTCTGCGGCCAAAAAAGTCTTTCAGCCGGTCTTCCTGCATGACAAGATCGGAGACACCATTCAGTGAAGCCGCACAGGCATATAAGTCGGGTTCTTTAACAGCGCCCATAAGGGCCGCATAACCACCATAAGAGCCACCGACAATGCAGACGCGCTGTGCATCTGCAATGCCTGCCTCTATCGCCCAGCGGGTGGCATCGGTTACGTCGTCCTGCATCAACCCACCCCACTGGTCGTAGCCAGCGGCCTCAAAATAGTGTCCATACCCTGTTGATCCACGGAAGTTGGGCCTGAGGACTGCGTACCCCCGGTTCGCCAGAAACTGGGCGAAATAGTTGTATCGGTTGTCATCGCGTGAGTAGGGACCACCATGAGGCATGACTATGAGAGGCAGGTTCTCAGACTGCGTACCGCGGGGGGAGGTAAGGTATGCTTCGATAAAGCTGCCGTCTCGCATTGGCACGGCATGTTTCTGTGTACTTACCAGATGGTTGGCGGGTATCGGAACCGCATCCGTATAGCGAGAGAGGTTTTGTGACTGCATATCGAGCGCGTAATAGGTTTCCTCTCGGTCACTGATATGGCGGATGAGATAAAGCCCTGCCGTCTTGTTGCGACTGACGATCTCATTTGAGCCGCCGGGGATAAGTTGGTTGAGCTGTGCCTGTAGGGCAGCAAGTTCCGCATCAAAATATTTTACCCGTGGCAGGTCATCATTATATCGCACCCCGACAAAGTCGCCTGTTTCTGGGTCCTTTGCGATGCCGGTTACGTCAACTGTGGGATGCTCAAACAGAATGGCTGCCCGTTCACCTTCTTGAACATTGAAGGTGATGAGCCGCCTCAAGCCACGATCATTGGGCTCAAGCGCATACATAATGCGAGGGTCGTCTGTGAAGGTAATCAGATGAACGCCGTTGTCCTCAAGCCAGCTTGTGTCCTGAATTTCCTCATGATCGTTAGTGTCAGGGTCGATATAGAGGATGCGAAGGCCTTTGGGGCTACCTCCGAAACCGAGACGATATTCGTGGTTTTTGTCGACGTACCAGTTGTTGATCCAGTCGTAGCCTTCCGTAACATTGCTGAAGGCTCCATTCTCAACCTTCACACGGCGAATCTCTGCTCGTGCATCATAATCAGAATCGATGGCGAGCAGGACGTGATCAGGGTCGTCGGACAGGAAATCCACCACTTTGTCCCTGATTTGTGGCGGTTTGCGTGCGAAAGGATTGCGTTTGTACGCCTTCGGCTCTTTGGCCATGTTGACATATCCGGGTTCACTCTTGTGCACCGAAAACAGGGCCGTGCGGACATAGGAATTGTCATCCCAACTATCGGAATATCGGTAGGAGACCAGCAGGCGGTCATTATTCGCCCACCGAAACCATGAGATATCGGTATCCTCAACGGGGGGGATGGCCTCTGGTTTCCCCGCTTGGTCAAGCGGCCGGATGATGAGGTTTCTGCGACCGTTGATCGGGCTTATGTAGGCGATAAACTGTGCGTCAGGCGAGAGTTGAGGGTTCGAGAACTGCGGCAGTTTAGCGAACACTTCGATAGGTAATTGATCAGCAGGTTCGTTTGCTTGTGCGGTCGGTAAAAACGCAATAAGGCTTGAAAGCGCGAGAATATGCGCCAGCGAAAAATTCATCAATCCAGACCCCCAAGACCAGAATGGCATAATCGTATCAACTACACCGTGACTAGCAGATGGGTGTGTGGTCTGCAATGGCAGGTTGTGATTAATTTGGCAAAGGTGTCGGGCGTGCCGGTTGCTTGGCTGTCGTGTCGCCCTAACTCACGCTGTGAACAGGGATGAGTACCCCCTATGGCGGTTAAATTTCAAGATTTAGCCAAATCCTTTCTTGCGGTTGGACCGTATGGGGAGCTAAAACAATGCCTGATTCTTTCTGCGGCGCAGCATTCGCCGCCGCAGGGCCAATATGTCAATTCTGTCAGGGGATTATTCATGGCTCAAGTGAAACGCCCGCTTTCGCCCCACTTACAGGTTTATCGCTGGGGATGGCACATGGCGGCGTCGATTATCAACCGGGCAACCGGTGCGGCGCTGGCTTTTGGGTCTATCCTGCTTACCTGGTGGTTGGTGGCTCTTGCGACGGGGCACGAGTATTTCGATATTGTTCAAGGCTATGCGGGGTCGATTGTCGGTCGCCTTGTGCTTCTTGGGCTAACCTTCGCGCTGATGCAGCATCTGGCTGGCGGTATCCGCCACCTGATAATGGACATGGGGAAAATGTACGACCTCAAGGCCAATACAGCATCAGCCAGGCTGACCTTTGTGTTCTCAATCGTCATGACGGTCGTGATCTGGGTTGCGGCCTATAAAGTATTGGGGGTGATGTAAGCCATGGCTGATATGAAAACACCACTGGCCAAGGTTCGTGGGCTCGGTTCCGCGAAAGACGGCACGCACCATTGGTGGCTACAGCGCGTTACGGCCATTGCCAATATCCCGCTGGTGATCTTCATGGTCATCTCCTTTGTGGGCAACGTGGGCAAAAGCCACGCTGAATGGGTCGCATGGCTCAAGCAGCCGCTTGCCAGCGTTCTTGTGATCCTGTTTGTTGCCAACTTCGTTTATCACATGCGCCTTGGGTTGCAGGTGATTGTGGAAGATTATGTGCATGACAAGGGCACCAAGATCGCCTCCATGTTGGTGATCACTTTCGCCTGTGTGCTGATTGCGGCGCTCAGCATCTTCTCCGTTCTTCGTATAGCGTTTGGGGGATAAATCATGACGAGCAGCTATCCCATTACAGTGCACACCTATGATGCCGTTGTTGTTGGCGCGGGCGGATCTGGCCTTCGTGCCACCATGGGCCTCGCGGAAGCAGGCCTCAAGACAGCATGCATCACTAAAGTATTCCCAACCCGGTCACACACCGTGGCAGCGCAGGGCGGTATCGCGGCATCCCTTGGCAACATGGGCCCGGACAGTTGGCAGTGGCATATGTATGACACCGTCAAAGGCTCCGACTGGCTTGGTGACCAGGACGCGATTGAATATATGGTGCGTGAAGCACCGGCAGCTGTGTATGAGCTGGAACACTATGGCGTGCCCTTCTCCCGTACGGAGGAAGGCAAGATTTACCAGCGTGCTTTTGGCGGCATGACCACTGAGTTTGGTGAGGGCCCACCAGCGCAGCGCACGTGTGCTGCGGCTGACCGCACGGGCCACGCCATGTTGCACGGGCTTTACCAACAGTCGCTCAAGTATGACAGCGACTTCTATATCGAATATTTCGCGATTGACCTGATCATGGAAGGCGGCGAATGCCGCGGCGTAATCGCCATGAACATGGAAGATGGTTCGATCCATGCTTTCCGCAGCCAGTCAGTAACGCTCGCGACCGGTGGTTACGGCCGTGCGTATTTCTCATGCACATCGGCTCACACCTGTACAGGTGACGGTGGCGGCATGGCGCTGCGCGCGGGCATTGGCCTTCAGGATCTTGAGTTTGTTCAGTTTCACCCAACCGGCATTTACGGTGCAGGTGTACTTATTACCGAAGGCGCGCGCGGTGAAGGTGGTATCCTGATCAACAGTGAGGGTGAGCGCTTTATGGAGCGTTATGCGCCAAGCGCGAAGGACCTTGCATCGCGTGATGTGGTGTCCCGCTCGATCTCGAACGAGATCAGGGAAGGGCGCGGTGTTGGCGCAAACAAGGACCATATGTTCCTGCACCTTGACCATCTTGATCCGGCTATTCTGGCTGAGCGTCTGCCGGGTATTTCCGAGTCTGCAAAAGTATTTGCGGGCGTGGACGTGACCAAACAGCCAATCCCGATCATTCCGACGGTGCACTACAACATGGGTGGTATTCCAACCAACTATCATGGCGAAGTGATCAACCCGACGGCAAGCGACCCTGACGCAACCGTGCCGGGCCTTTACGCGGTGGGTGAGGCAGCTTGTGTGTCTGTTCACGGTGCAAACCGGCTTGGGTCCAACTCGCTCATTGACCTTGTGGTCTTTGGCCGCGCAACCGCCCACCGTGTGGCGGAGACGACCAAAGCAGGTGCTACTCAAAAGCCGCTCCCAGCGGGTTATGAAGAGATGGCGCTTGGCCGCCTTGATAAAGCCCGTTATGCGGATGGTTCTACACCAACGGCTGATATGCGGCTTAACATGCAGCGTGTGATGCAAAACAATTGTGCGGTCTTCCGTACGGAAGAAGTGCTCACTGAAGGCGTGAAGCTGATCGACGAAGTGGCTTCAGGGTTTGATGACCTTAAAACCACAGACCGCTCGCTGGTCTGGAACAGTGATCTTATTGAAACGCTCGAGCTTGATAACCTTATCGGCCAGGCGGTTCTCACCATGCACGGGGCGTCGGCGCGCAAAGAAAGCCGAGGCGCGCACATGCATGAAGATTACCCTGATCGGGACGACAAAAACTGGATGAAACATACCGTAGGCTGGTTTGACGGCAAAAAGGTCACGCTGGGCGAGCGCCCTGTGCATGACTATACCCTCACTGAGGAAGTCGACTATATCAAGCCTAAGGCTCGGGTATATTAAGGGAAGGATGTAGACAAATGGCTGAATTTTCGCTTCCCAAGAACTCCCGCGTTGGCAAGGGTAAAACCGTCAAAGCGGAAGGTGCATCAAACACCCGCGCGTTTCACGTGTATCGCTGGAACCCGGATGACGGTGAAAACCCGCGCATGGATACCTTTGAGGTAGACATGGAGGGCTGCGGCCCGATGGTGCTGGACGCGCTCATCAAAATTAAAAATGAGATGGACAGCACAGTCACGTTCCGTCGGTCTTGCCGCGAAGGGGTTTGTGGCTCCTGCGCCATGAACATCAACGGCAAGAACGGGTTGGCATGCACAACCGCGATTGAGGATGCGAAAGGGGATGTATCCATTACCCCGTTGCCGCACCAGGAAGTGGTGAAAGATCTGGTGCCAGACCTTTCCAATTTCTATGCGCAATATGCATCGATCAAACCGTGGATGCAGACCCAGAGCACAACGCCTGAGAAGGAGCGTCTGCAATCACACGAAGATCGTGCGAAGCTGGACGGCCTTTATGAGTGTATTCTTTGTGCCTGTTGCTCCACCTCCTGCCCGAGCTATTGGTGGAACGAGGACAAATATCTCGGTCCTGCGGTTCTGTTGCAGGCTTACCGCTGGTTGATCGATAGCCGCGATGAAGCCACAGGCGAACGCCTTGACGACCTTGAGGATCCGTTCCGGCTTTACCGCTGCCATACCATTATGAACTGTGCAAACGCTTGCCCTAAAGGGTTGAACCCAGCGAAGGCGATTGCGGAGATCAAGAAAATGATGGTAGAGCGCAAGGGCTGAGTTTATTCAGGACCAGATAAATGAAAAACGGGGCCACTTGGCCCCGTTTCTGTTCCATGAGCTTGTTCACCTTTTTTCAAGGTCTCTGGTACATGATGCTCAAGGGGTAGGGTGTAAGGCTTGGTACCGTTGAAATTCTCTGTTCAACTCATATGCGTTATTGGAGCGCTTCTATACGGGACTGACGAGCTTGAGGCCGTAGACACCAGTGTGGTGCGCGCGGGGCAGGCGAATACATTGCCCAACGTTCCCATTTGGGAAGCTATCGTCAAAGAAGCCCAGATCGACGTGGTATTTTCCCCCCTTCCAACAAAACGCAAACGGCGTTCATTCATAGAGGGCTATTTGCTTCTGGATTGCTGTCATCCGCCGATGTACCGGGATACACCGGAGGAAAAGGCTACCCATCTGTTTACTGACCCCATTTATTTCGCACAGGCGCACTATGTCTTTCGGAAAGGCGAAGTTGTGCCCATTGAACGGGGCGAGGATCTCAAATCGTACCGTGTAGCTGGGATTCGTGGATTTGATTATATCTGGCAGGATCAGTTTGGTGACAGGATAGACGGCAGAGACCATGCAGATGTACTTACTCTACTTGAGATGAACCGGGCAGATGTTGGTATTATTACCGGGCTTCAGTTCCGTTTTGAGATGGCAAAAAGAGACTGGCCACTGGAACTGGGCGGGGTAATGGCATCTGGCTATCTTCACGCCAGCGTCCACATTACCAGACCCGACCTGCTGCCGAAAATTAACGCGGCGATCGCGCGAATGAGAGCTGACGGCCGTTTGGACAAGTTGTTGTTGTTAAGTGAGACCCCCATCTCTATGAGTACGCGTTAAATATGGACAAGATAAAATTGAAATATGGGCTGCTTCTGGGTTTGGTTGTCGCTTTCTTCAGCGTGCCTGCTCAGGCATCTGATGTCGCGAAAGCCAGCAGGATTGGCGACAGCGTCTTCCGGGATGTTTGGCACGCCATACTGGATGAAGCCGGAATAGACGTTGAGCTCATTGCAGCTCCGCGTGATGTGCGCCGTGACATGTTCGTGCGTGGTGAGCTTGTGCTAGATTGCTGTTCAGTGCCCGATTGGCGCGCCCGCGAGGACGAGAAACAAACTCAGCTCTGGACATCGCCGTTTTTCTATACGGTGGACCATCTGATCATACAGGAAGGTAAAGAATACGACCTTCCTGATCCCACGGATCTCAGTGCATACCGGGTTGGTGTGGTGCAAGGTTTTGCTTACCGGCGCGATGCTACATTTGGTGATGTCGTTGTCCGTGTTTCATTGGGTGAAGTGTTTGAGGCTGTCGCCAGAGGTGAAGCCGATCTCACAATCGCTAATCATCAGGAATTTCGCCGCAGGCAAAAGCTGAACCCGCTGCCGCTCGTGCTGGGGCCTGTGCATCACAGGCTTGGGCTTAGGGCGAGGGTACACAAAACACGCGCTGACCTGCTGCCGCGGCTTGAGGCAGCCATTAAAGCTCTGAACGCGAATGGCCGCATCGCCCACCTGACAGGCGCGCGTCTCCGCGATATGAAGGTGCCTGAATAATCCGATCTCATAGCCGCTAGCTCGTGGTAATGCTTTAGGTAGCGTTTTTTTAACGCTGCTGTATCACAATGATAGACGGCAATTTCTGTGTGAGGATAGACCCCTGCGGGCGACATTTATACATAGGTTTTTCTTTGGTGTTGTGGGCGCAATATTGTGCGTATCCTCCGGCTGCCATGCGGGGGAAGCTGCCGCCATTCGCGCAGGACAAAGCGATTCTATCGCATACTCCAAAGTGTTTGCAGCCATCCTTGAGGAAGCGGGTATCAAGGTCGATTTTATTTCCGCGCCCCATGGGCGTAAACGGCGCATGTTCTTGGACGGCGTTATTGCTTTGGATTGCTGTGCATCGCCCATCTGGCGTCAGGCGCCAGGGGAAGACGCTGTGCAGCTGTTCTCTGATGCGTTCCATCATTCGCCGGAGCATTATGTTTTCAAGAAGGACCAGGTGATCCCTATCCCCACACCGGAAGCGCTGCGCAAGTTGCGTGTCGCTAAAGTGCGCGGTTTCAATTACCAATATGAGGATTATTTCGGCAGCACCGTTGAGGTGCGGGACATGGAAGATGTGCTCGATATGCTGGTCGCAGGCCGGGCACAGGTAGGCATGATAAACCAGCAGGATTTTTACCGCCGTATGCGCTTGAGGCCACGCATGCTGGAGCTGGGTGAAGCCCATTATATTGCCGATCTCAGGGTGCGGGTGCATAAGGACCACGCCGACTTTCTTCCCGCGATTAACGAGGCAATCGCCCGATTGCAGAAGCGTGGTGTGATCTCGGCTATCCTTCAAGAGGTGTCGATTTCAGGTGAGGAGGCGAAGCCGCAAAAAACTGTTGAGGTGAAAGTGAGCGAGAGCAGTAGCCCGGGCTTTCAGTTGGCATGGCGGGCTATTCTTCAAGAAGCCAATATCAGGCCAGAATTTGTTGATATGCCGGAGGAACGAAAGCGCCGCATGTTTACAAATGGTGAGATCATGCTTGATTGTTGTACTGCGCCAATGTGGCGGGTACGCCCGGAGGAAGTGAATGCCCAGCTTTGGAGCGATACTTTCTACCTGACACGCGAGCAATATGTGTTTCGTGCGGGCGAAGTGAGGGAGATTGTGAAACCTGAAGACCTGCTACAATTGAGGGTCGCGGTTGTCACCGGTTTTGAGTATGAAGATCGACCGTTTTTTGGCGTCGCGGTTGAAGGACGTGACCTTTCGGACGTGCTCAAATTGTTGGCAGCAGACCGGGCTGATGTTGGCATTATCAGCAATGTGGATTTCTATACAATGACCAAGGATCAACCCGATACGTTCGAGCTTGGTGGCATACGCATAAGGGCGCAGCAAAAAATACGTGTGCACCGGGCACAGGCTCATTTGCTGCCACGCATTAACGCAGCGATCACGAGATTGAACCGTGACGGTATTTTGGTCGAGTTACTAGAAGGAAATGGCGCAGATAACTTATCCGCTCAGGAATGACGAGCGCAGTTTATCAAGCCTGTCAGCAGTAAGGCCTAGTACCTTGCTCATGTAATTTTCGGTGCTGCCAAACTCGCGGGCGATTGCCTTGTCTGCAGCATGCAGGAAGTCAGCTTCCACTCCCACAAGCGGAAATACATCCTGGGGCGTGATCTCGCGGTTCGCGCGGGAGGATAACCATCCAGCCAACCGGGTGCTGGTTTCATCCAAATCCACAGCGTCGTTTGTGGTGAGGAAATCAGCCATAACCTGATCTTCATCAACACCAAGTGCGCGCAGCATCAAAGCACCGGTGATGCCCGTACGGTCTTTGCCTGCGGTGCAATGAAATAGCACGGCACCGGGGTTTTTGCGGTCGATGATGGTGTCAAAATAGTCCTTCACGCCGCTGGCGTTGCGTACCGGAATGGTTTCAAAAGCGAGGATGAATTGTGCCCGTAACTCATCGGCAGGGAAAGGGCTTGTTGCGATGCGCTCAAAAAGATCATGGACCCAGGCAGCCGCATTGCCGCCGATGGGCAGAGCGTGATAATCAGGCGCCCAGCTTTTTGGCCAGCGAACCGGGTGGCGCTCTTTCTCGCGGTCGGAGCGAAAGTCGATAACCGTACCGATGTCTCTTGCGGTCAGCTCCGTGCCGCAATCATCTGTCATGTCAGAGAGGTGACCGGAACGGAACAAGTGTCCCCACTTGACGGTGCGACCATCCTTAGTCGTGTAGCCGCCCATATCGCGGAAATTTTTGACACCGGCAAGCGGTACAATTCTCATCGTGGTATTCATTGGGTCTTGCCTTTGTCTCGCTCTGAGGTGCGACGCATACGCACTAGCTTATACCCTGTTGATTATGACGAAGTGACGCGGGGTCAAGTAAAACGGCAAAATTAATGCGAGGCTCGGACGTGAAGGAGGACGTGGGTTTACATTTGTTCGCTCTCGTTCTGCATGCTAGGAAGAATTGAGTTTGTCAGACCATGTAGGCCAATATTTATGACGGAAACGCCCAAGGCCGTTTACGCGCGGCTCGTTGCAGAAGGCGAAGTGAGACCCGACCCGGAGCAGCAGCGCGTGCTGGCGCATTTTGAACGCCTGTATCATGAATTGGCCGACTATCCCGAAGTGGCAGGGCGGGCCGGTGGCCTTTCCATCAAGAGTTGGCGCCTGGCCAATTTCTTTCGCTGGACAGGCGGGGATAAAAAGGCACCTAAAGGCATCTATATTTATGGTGGTGTAGGCCGGGGTAAATCCATGCTTATGGACCTCTTTTATGAGCTCGCACCAGTCGCGCACAAAAAGCGGGTACACTTCCATGAGTTCATGCTGGACATCCATGCCCGCTTAAAAGAGTGGCGCGGCCTTTCAGCGAAAGAACGCACCGAGAAAGGCGGTCGAGCATCAGAAGATGACCCCATCCCGCCGGTAGCACGCCAGATCGCACTTGAAGCTACGTTGCTATGCTTTGATGAAATGCAGGTGACCGATATTGCTGACGCCATGGTGCTGGGGCGGCTGTATAGAGAGCTGCTGGAGCGCGGCGTGGTAATTGTGGCAACGTCGAACCGGGTGCCGGATGATCTCTATAAAGGTGGGCTCAACCGCCAGCTTTTCCTGCCCTTCATCGAGATGATCAAAGCTCAGTTCGAAGTGGTGCCGCTTGATGGCCCAACAGACTATCGTTATGACCGCCTGAAGGGCGTGGACACATATTATAGTCCTGTTGACGATGAGGCGACAGCCAAGCTGTCCGAAGCTTTCTTCCGCCTGACCGACCGAAACGTGGAAGACCGCGACAAGGTTCCCTCAGATGAACTGACAGTTCAGGGCCGCAAACTTCATGTGCCGAAGGCAGCGCGAGGTGTGGCCGTTTTCTCCTTCAAGCGGTTATGTGCGAACGCCTTGGGGGCCGCTGACTACCTTGCGATCGCCCGGGCGTATCATACCGTCATTCTGGTGGCTATCCCGCAGCTTGGGCCGGACAAACGCAACGAAGCCAAGCGGTTCGTCACATTGATTGATGCGCTCTATGAGCACGGTGTGAAACTGTTGTGTTCTGCCGCTGTGCCGCCTGACCAGTTATATGAAAGTGGTGATGGTCACTTTGAGTTTGACCGTACGGTCTCCCGCCTAATGGAAATGCAGTCGAAGGACTATCTCACCCGCGGGCATGGCAAGGAAGACGCTTAACCTAAGGCCTTTTCAGCCAGCCTAGATAACTTAGGCGGCGTTCACCGGCAAATGGTGCCACGTGTTGCACAGCGTGGGATTGTGGCACGGTGAATATATTGAGTGTGTTGAACGATGGTTTGAAGCCACCGGTAATATTGCCGTTGTCATCAAGAAACATGAGATTACCGCCCCAGTTTGGGTCCCAGTTTTTCGTCATCGATATAGTATAGGCCGCCACACGGTTCTCATGTGCGTGGATGTCGCTATGTGTGGTGAGGAAATGGCCAGGCAGATATTGGCTCGCAAAGCTGTCTGAACGGTCAATCTCCGGCGCACCGGTAAGGGTGCGCATGAACTCAAGGAAGGCATCCGAGTTTACATAGTCGTGCATCTGATGCAGCGGGTGACCCGGCTCACGGCCGTTATTGACCGCCTCAGTCATGTAATATTGGTCGAAGAAATACTGGAAGCCTTTCTGCGCTCCCAACTGGATCTTTTTCATGAAGTGGATTTTTTGTTCGCGCGGCATGTTCATCATGCTGGCGACGGGCACCTCGAAATAATTATCGCCCTCATTGTAAGCTGAGAACCAGGTTTTGTTGTTTGCAATCAGATCATACAGGGCATCGGCCGTCTCATTCGTGAAGAAATTTGGTACCTGCAGTCGACCAGTCTTTTTATACTGTTTTGCAAGTTCAGCTGGATCATGCCGATTATCGATAGTGATGTTGATCATCTGATTATGGAGTGTCCCTGTTGTAATTTCACGGAGCGTTTTCGTGCGGATCGCTCCCTTCTGCGTTTGTTGTAGTGATGCGCGGCCAGCTTGGCAACCTTACCCTGCGACGGGCGCAAATGAGAGACTCGGGTGCTTAAGCGACGGTTTTTCTTTCGTTTTATTGCGAGCTATGCGTATTTCGCATGGCTGGTGCCGAAAAATAAGAAGGCTTAAAGGCAGAATTCGCACTAAGGTAACGATTCATAAAGGGATATCGAGCAAGGTAGCACTTCATGACTTGTCTCATGGGGGTAAACGCGCTAGTACCTCCCTGAATATTCATTGTTTTTCAGTACGCGGTTACTGACCTCAAGTGGCCCCAAAACTTGGCTGGAGCATTCTCATGGCACGTAAAAAAATTGCATTGATCGGCAGCGGCCAGATCGGTGGTACTCTTGCACACCTCGCAGCGCTAAAAGAAATGGGCGATATCGTCCTCTTTGACATCGCGGAAGGCCTGCCTCAGGGCAAGGCGCTTGACCTCGCGCAGAGCGCGCCGGTCGAAGGGTATAACTCTGTTCTTAAAGGCGCGAACGACTATAAAGATATCGAAGGCGCGGATGTTGTTATCGTAACCGCAGGTGTGCCGCGTAAACCGGGCATGAGCCGCGACGATCTTCTCGGCATTAACCTCAAAGTTATGAAGGCAGTAGGTGAAGGCATCGGCAAATATGCGCCAGATGCCTTTGTTATTTGTATCACTAACCCGCTTGATGCAATGGTTTGGGCGCTGCAGAAGTTCTCTGGCCTGCCGACAAATAAAGTATGCGGCATGGCTGGTGTACTTGATAGCTCACGCTTCCGCCATTTCCTCGCAGAAGAATTCAACGTTTCGGTTCAGGATGTTACCGCATTTGTGCTTGGCGGCCACGGCGATACCATGGTGCCGCTGACGCGCTACTCTGCTGTTGCAGGCATCCCGGTGCCGGACCTGATCAAGATGGGTTGGTCCACACAAGAGAAGATCGACGCGATCGTTCAGCGCACCCGTGATGGCGGCGCAGAGATCGTTGGTCTTCTGAAGACAGGTTCCGCGTTTTACGCACCTGCAACCAGCGCGATTGAGATGGCGGAAAGCTATCTTAAAGACAAACGCCGCGTGTTGCCGGTTGCAGCGCACCTGACAGGCGAATATGGTCTTGATAATATGTATGTTGGCGTACCGGTGATTGTTGGCGCAAACGGCATTGAAAAAGTGGTTGAGATCAACCTGGAAGGCGAAGAAAAAGCTGGTTTCGATCACTCCGTCGGCGCTGTGAAGGGTCTGATGGAAGCTTGCATCAATATCGATCCGTCGCTCGCGTAAGCGACACGCAAAGGGACTTGGAACTTTCCAAATCTGGAACTCAAGGAGTTGGATAGCAGATGAATATCCATGAATATCAGGCGAAGGGCCTTTTGAAAAAATACGGCGCGCCAGTACTTGAAGGCGGCGTTGCCTACACGGCGGCGGAAGCTGTTGACGAAGCGAAAAAGCTGGGTGGCCCGGTATGGGTTGTAAAAGCGCAAATTCACGCTGGTGGCCGCGGTAAAGCGGGCGGCGTGAAGGTTGTTAAATCGCTCGACGACGTTGAAGCTGTTGCAAAAGAGCTTATCGGCAAAACGCTCGTAACGCACCAGACCGGCCCAGAGGGCAAAGAGGTTAAGCGCGTTTACGTTGAAGACGGTTGCCGCATTAAAAGCGAATTTTACCTCTCCATGCTGCTCGACCGCGCAAGCGGCAAGCTTGCGATTATGGCGTCTACAGAAGGCGGCATGGACATCGAGGAAGTGGCAGAAAATACACCTGAGAAAATCGTAACCATCACGATTGACCCGGTAACTGGCCTGCAGCCGTACCACTGCCGCAAGGTGGCCTTTGGCCTTAACCTTGAAGGCGGGGCCGCGAAAGAGTGCCAGAAGGTTGTTGCATCGCTTTACAAGGCATACACAGACCTTGACGCTGCGCTTCTTGAGATCAACCCGCTTGTGCTGACTGAAGACGACAAGATGATCGTGCTTGACGCCAAGATGTCGTTTGACGGCAACGCGCTGTTCCGCCATGCGGACGTGCGTGAGCTGCGCGACGAAAGCGAAGAAGATCCAAAAGAAATCGAAGCATCCAAATACGACCTCAACTACATCAGCCTCGACGGTTCCATCGGCTGCATGGTGAACGGCGCTGGCCTTGCCATGGCGACCATGGACATTATCAAGCTGAAAGGCGGCGAGCCTGCCAACTTTTTGGATGTGGGTGGTGGTGCTACAAAGGAGCGTGTGACCGAAGCGTTCAAGATCATCCTGTCAGATGATAACGTTGAAGGCATTCTTGTGAATATCTTCGGCGGGATCATGCGCTGCGATGTGATCGCTGAAGGCGTTGTGGCGGCAGCTCGTGAAGTTGCGCTCAGCGTTCCCCTTGTGGTCCGCCTTGAAGGTACGAACGTAGAACTTGGCAAACAGATCATGGCTGATAGTGGCCTGCCGATCATTACTGCCGACGATTTGAATGACGCGGCTGAGAAAGTTGTTAAAGCCGTGAAGGAGGCAGCGTAATGTCCGTTCTCGTAGGAAAAAATACCAAGGTTATCTGCCAGGGCTTCACCGGCGCGCAGGGTACCTTCCACTCTGAGCAGGCAATTGCATACGGCACGCAAATGGTTGGTGGTGTTACACCGGGTAAAGGCGGGCAGAAGCACCTTGACCTGCCGGTTTTCAACACGGTTGGTGAAGCGAAAGACCGCACTGGCTGCAACGCTTCCGTGATCTATGTGCCGCCTCCGTTCGCGGCAGATTCGATTCTTGAAGCGATCGATGCTGAGATCGAGCTCGTAGTATGTATCACTGAGGGTATTCCGGTTCTCGATATGGTGCGAGTGAAGCGCGCGCTCAAGAACTCAAAAACCCGCCTTGTTGGTCCAAACTGTCCGGGTGTGATTACACCGGGCCAGTGCAAGATCGGCATTATGCCGGGCCACATTCACAAGCCAGGCAACGTGGGCATTGTTTCACGGTCCGGTACATTGACCTATGAAGCTGTTGCTCAAACAACGGCAGCAGGCCTTGGTCAAAGCACCTGTATCGGTATTGGTGGTGACCCGGTAAACGGCACCAATTTTATCGACTGTCTGGATATGTTCCTAGGGGATGAAGATACACACTCGATCATTATGATTGGTGAAATCGGCGGCTCCGCGGAAGAGGAAGCAGCTGAGTTTCTGAAGCACAGCAAAGTTAAAAAGCCTGTTGCTGGCTTTATTGCTGGCCGTACAGCCCCTCCAGGCCGTACGATGGGCCACGCTGGTGCTATTGTGTCCGGTGGTCAGGGTGGTGCTGAAGACAAGATCGAAGCGATGAAGTCCGCTGGTATTATTGTTTCAGATAGTCCCGCAGCGCTTGGTACAACGCTTCTTAAAGCAATCAACGGTTAATCCGCCAAAAGAGGGGCGCGGTGAAAAACGCCGCGCCGATTTGCCCATGGGTGCAGATATGGACCGCATCGCCGCACTGGAAGGTGTTAGCCCCCAGTTTGTTGAAACTCTGTATGCCAAATATTCCAAAGACCCGAGCTCTGTTGATCAGGGATGGGCGGAATATTTTGAGGAACTGGAAGCTGGCGTTGCCAAGTCCGGCCCAAGTTGGGCCCGGTCAGACTGGCCGCTTCGCCCCGATGATGATCTGACAACAGGCCTTGATGGTTCTGACATGTTCATTGAGGGTGACGCGCCAGCAAAGTCTGCTGGTGCTGCCGTCAGTCAGGCAGATGTTCGCGCCGCAACCATCGACAGCATCCGTGCATTGATGATGGTGCGCACCTTCCGGGTACGTGGCCACCTGATGGCCAATCTGGACCCGCTTGGGCTCGAAGAGCGCCCCGTAAACCCGGAACTGAAACCAGAGACCTATGGCTTCAGCTCAGGTGATATGGACCGCAAGATTTTCATGGATGGGGTGCTGGGCCTAGAGACCGCAAGCATTCGTGAAATCATTGATATCCTGAAGCGGACTTATTGCGCCAATATTGGCGTTGAGTTCATGCATATTAACGACCCTGAAGAGAAGGCGTGGATTCAGCGTCAGATCGAAGGTCGTGACAAGGAAATCCAGTTTACTGATCGTGGCAAGATCGCGATCCTCAATAAGTTGATCGAATCGGTTCAGTTCGAGCGCTTTCTTGGCCGTAAATATACCGGCACCAAACGTTTTGGTCTTGATGGCGGTGAAGCCATGGTGCCAGCGCTTGAGGCCGTGATGAAAACCGGTGGCCAGTATGGCCTCGATGAAATCGTGATCGGAATGCCGCACCGTGGGCGCCTCAATGTGCTCGCGAACGTGATGCAAAAGCCTTACCGCGCGATCTTCAACGAATTCCACGGCGGTTCTTTCAAGCCTGACGATGTGCAGGGTTCAGGTGATGTGAAATATCATCTTGGCACCAGTGCTGACCGTGAGTTTGACGGCAATAAAGTGCACCTGTCGCTGAACGCAAACCCATCACACCTTGAAGCCGTTAACCCGGTCGTGATTGGGAAAACGCGTGCGAAGCAGGAACAGAAAAAAGATACACAGCGGAACACCACGCTTTCGCTTCTGCTGCACGGTGACGCAGCGTTTGCGGGTCAGGGCATCGTGGCTGAGTGTTTCGGCATGTCGGGTCTTCGTGGCTACAACACCGGCGGTACTGTGCACTTCATCGTAAACAACCAGATCGGTTTCACGACAAGCCCACAGTTCGCGCGCTCAAGCCCATACCCAAGTGACGTGGCTAAAATGGTGCAGGCACCCATCTTCCACGTGAACGGCGATGATCCTGAGGCCGTGACTTACGCCGCAAAAATCGCGACAGAGTTTCGTCAGACCTTCCGCCGCGATGTGGTGATCGACATGATCTGTTATCGCCGCTTCGGCCATAACGAATCTGACGAGCCAGCATTTACGCAACCGCTGATGTACGCCGCAATCAAAAACCACCCGAGTGTGGTGAAGATTTATGCTGACCGGTTGATCTCGGAAGGTGTGCTCTCCGCTGAGAAGTTTGAGCAGATGGAAAACGAGTTCATCAGCTATCTGGAGGATGAGTTCGAATCCGCCCGCGAATACCGCGTGAACAAAGCTGACTGGTTTGAAGGCAAGTGGGAAGGCCTTGGCCTCGCTGATGCCGACCATGAGAAACGCCGTGCCGAAACCGGCGTGGCTGAGATCATGCTGCGCGAAGTGGGTGAGATTATCACCACGGTGCCCGAGAAATTCAATATTCACCGTACGCTCAAGCGGGTGCTTGAGAACAAACACCAGATGTTTGAAAACGGTGCAGGTTTTGACTGGGCAACCGCTGAGGCGCTGGCGTTTGGTACGCTGCTTCGTGAAGGCTACGGCGTTCGCTTGTCAGGGCAAGACTGTGGCCGCGGCACGTTCAGCCAACGCCATGCTGTGTTTGTGGACCAGAAAACTGAAGACCGTTATGTGCCGCTGCAGTCTGTTAATCAGGACGCGCAGTTCACGGTGCTGGACAGCCACCTGTCTGAGTTTGGGGTTCTTGGTTTCGAGTATGGCTACTCGATGGCGGAACCAAACTCGCTGACATTATGGGAAGCCCAGTTTGGTGACTTTGCCAACGGTGCACAGATCATCATTGACCAGTTCATCTGCTCGGCTGAAGCCAAGTGGCTTCGCATGTCGGGCCTCGTGCTGTTGTTGCCACACGGTTATGAAGGCCAGGGGCCTGAACACTCTTCGGCGCGTCTTGAGCGCTACCTGCAGCTTTCTGCCGAAGACAACTGGCAAGTGGTGAACTGCACAACACCTGCGAACTATTTCCATGTTCTCAGACGCCAGATGCACCGGAGCTTCCGCAAGCCCCTTGTGATCATGACGCCGAAGTCGCTTCTCAGGCACAAACGCTGTGTATCCAACCTCGCGGACTTTGGCCCAGGCTCACAGTTCCACCGTGTGTTGTGGGATTCGGCTGAGACAGAGGGCGAAGATTCGATCAAGCTCAAGAGCGACGACAAGATCAAGCGCGTCGTTCTTTGTTCGGGCAAGGTTTATTATGACCTTCTCGATGAGCGTGACCGCCGCGAGCAGGACGATACCTATCTCCTGCGTGTTGAACAGCTTTATCCGTTCCCGGAACGGGCGATCAAGACCGAGCTTCAGCGCTTCAAAAACGCCCAAGCCGTCGTATGGTGTCAAGAAGAGCCACGCAACATGGGCGCATGGAGCAGTATCCATGAGCCGCTTGAAGGTGTCCTTGTTGACCTGGAAATGAAATGCGCAAGACCAGCTTATGCCGGTCGTATCGCGAGCGCTTCTACAGCTACCGGCCTGGCTTCTCGCCATGCAGCTGAGCAGGAAGAGCTCGTTAATCAAGCACTGACGATTTAGAAGAAGGGTAGGAGCACACCCAATGGCAATCGAAGATATCGTAATCCCGCAGATGGGTGAATCGGTCGCGGAAGGCACCATCGGCACATGGCTGAAAAAGGTGGGCGACGCGGTCGCTGCGGATGAACCGATTGTAGAAGTTGAAACCGACAAGGTGGCGATGGAAGTGCCAAGCCCTGTGGCTGGCGTTTTGGTCGAGATCGTTGTTGAAGAAGGCGAAGACGTTGAGATTGGCGCGCTGATCGCAAAGGTCGACACTGAAGGCAAGGCAAGCGGTACGCCTGCCCCTGCGCCTAAAGCTGAGAAAGCGGAAACGCCTGCACCGGCCGCGAAGAAGGAAGAAGCTGCCAAGGAAGCTGCACCTGCGCCAGCGCCGGCGGCCTCATCCGGCGGCGGTGACCTAATGCCTATGTCTCCGGCTGTGCGCCGCTTGGTGGAAGACTATAATCTCGACCCTGCGTCTATCACAGGCACGGGTAAAGATGGCCGCCTCACCAAAGGGGACGTGCTGAAAGCGATTGAAAGCGGCAGTGCGCGCACCCTGTCTGCGCCTGCTGCGGCGACAGCTGCGCCGTCCGGCCCACGGGAAGAACGGGTGAAAATGACCCGGCTGCGCAAGCGTATTGCGGAACGCCTGAAAGACGCGCAAAACACAGCAGCGATGCTTACCACCTATAACGAGGTGGACATGTCTGCGGTGATGGCCGCGCGGAATAAATACAAAGACCTGTTCGCCAAGAAGCATAACATCAAGCTCGGCTTCATGAGCTTCTTCACGAAGGCCTGTTGCCTTGCGCTCAGGGAAATCCCAGCGGTGAACGCGCAGATTGATGGCGACGAGATCGTCTACCACAATTTCGCAAACATTGGCGTTGCGGTCTCAAGCCCGAACGGCCTTGTTGTACCTGTGCTCAAGGATGCGCAGGATATGTCCTTCGCGGATACAGAGCTTTCCATCGCCAACTATGGCCGCAAGGCGCGGGACGGCAAACTGACCGTTGATGATATGCAAGGCGGTACGTTCACGATCTCCAACGGCGGCATTTTCGGCTCGCTGATGTCCAGCCCGATCCTCAATCCGCCGCAGTCGGGTATTCTTGGCATGCACAAGATTCAGGAACGCCCGGTTGCCATCAACGGCCAGATCGTTATCCGCCCGATGATGTATCTAGCGCTGTCTTACGATCACCGTGTCATTGATGGCCGCGAAGCCGTGACCTTCCTGGTGCGTGTGAAAGAAGCGCTTGAAGACCCAACACGTCTTCTGCTCGACATGTAGGGCCGAACTTAGACCTAAAGATATCTACATGGGTGGGCCAATGTCCCACCCATCTGTGTAAAAAAAGGGACAAAAGATGTCTGACACTTTCGACGTTGTTGTAATTGGCGCAGGCCCTGGCGGGTATGTTGCTGCCATTCGTGCCGCACAGCTCGGCCTCAAGACAGCATGTATCGACAAACGTGACACGCTCGGCGGTACATGCCTGAACGTGGGCTGTATGCCGTCAAAAGCGCTTCTCAATGCCTCACACCTCTATCATGAAGCAGCACACGACCTTGGGAAATTTGGCATCACCACCAAGGGTGTGTCTTTTGATCTCAAGGAAATGATGGGCGCGAAAGACAAGATCGTTGATGGCCTTACGGGCGGCATTGAGTTCCTTTTCAAGAAACACAAAATTACTTGGGTCAAAGGCGCTGCGCGACTGACCGGGAAAGACACCATTGAGGTAGACCTCAACGATGGGGGCAAACAAAAGCTCAAGGCAAAAAACACCATCATTGCCACGGGCAGTGACGTTGCCAGCTTGCCGGGTGTTGAAATTGACGAGAAAACAATCGTGTCCTCCACGGGTGCGCTGAGTCTGCCAAAAGTACCCAAGCATCTTGTGGTTATTGGTGGCGGCGTAATCGGACTTGAACTTGGCTCTGTGTGGCAACGCTTGGGTTCCGAGGTCACCGTTGTTGAGTTTATGGATCAGGTCCTGCCAGGCATGGACGCTGAGGTTCGCAAAACATTTGGCCGTGTGCTCAAGAAACAGGGCATGAAGCTTAATCTTTCCAGCAAAGTTACATCGGTTGAAAAAGCCAAGTCTGGTGTAAAGATCACCTTCGAGCCGGTTAAAGGCGGGGACGCCAAGACCATAGAGGCTGATGTGGTGCTGGTGTCCGTTGGCCGCCGTCCTTATACGGCGGGCCTCGGCCTTGAAACTGCTGGTGTTGAGCTTGACGACCGCTCCCGCATCAAGGTTGGCCATGATTTCTCAACCAACGTGCCTGGTATCTGGGCCATTGGTGATGTGATTGAAGGGCCGATGCTGGCGCACAAGGCGGAAGATGAAGGCGTTGCGTGTGCGGAGTATATAGCGGGCCTTACAGGTTATGTGAACCATGACGTTATTCCGGGCGTAGTGTACACTCATCCGGAGGTGGCTGCCGTTGGCAAAACGGAAGAAGAGCTTAAAGAAGCAGGCGTTGCCTATAATTCCGGTAAATATCCGTTCACGGCTAACAGCCGTGCAAAAGCCAACCTGCAAACCGAAGGCTTTGTCAAAATCCTCGCAGACAAGGAAACAGACAGGGTGCTTGGCGTACACATCATTGGCGCAGACGCGGGTAATATGATTGCACAAGCGGCAACGGCGATGGAGTTCGGCGCAAGCGCAGAAGACATCGCACTGACCTGCCACGCACACCCAACGGAAACTGAGGCTGTGAAAGAAGCAGCGCTCGCGGTACACAACCGCACGATTCATATGTAATCTGTCAGGCTTGCCTGATGAAAGTGAAGCCTCGGCGGAAAAGCCGGGGCTTTTCTTTGCATTATATAAAATTTTATATGTCTTTTGACAGCACACCTCAGTGTGCCGTATCAGAACTTTGTTGCATTTAGCTAAAATTGGACCGATCAGGCAGATCGAGAGGGTCCTTGTTCAGGCGTGAATAACTGCTGTTGGGGACAGTTTCATGCAAACTAAACTTGATTATGGGGCGATGAATGCACTTGTCGCCCTTTCCAATGCCCAGCTTGGGCGAACAATTTGGCATTTCCTGAGAGAGCAGGGCATTGGCGGGGGGCGCCTTGTCACAAGCGCAAGGGATGCTGTCGCGCGCATGGAACAGGCGCGTTTTTCCCTCTTCTTTGTGGACTATGAGTTGCCCGAATTTGGTGGGGTGGACTTCATCAAATTTATCCGCATGTGTAATGGGCCCGTGGCCGAAGCCTTTGTGGTGATGGTTATTCCAACACCAGACAAACAAAAGGTTGTTTCTGCCCGTGATGCCGGGGCACATGAAATTCTCGGTCTGCCGCTTACCGCCAAGCTGCTGCACTCCCGCATGAACCACATGATCGGCAACCCTAAACCCTTCATTCGCGCGCCGTCCTATATTGGCCCATGCAGGCGACGGGAGGTGGTGAAAATTCACCACGGTGTGGAACGCCGCAGTAGCCCCCGTCCACGGCGCAGCGCTTGATTTCGCCTCTTGCTTTGCGCAAAAGTTTTCTACAATCGTTGAATAATTTGCCGCTGATTGGCGATTATTTATCGTGTAACGATAGAAAATAATACTAATAGTAAAGCTGAAATGGCTTCATATCTAATCTTTTGACCTAACTCAAAAAACAGAATATCTGTGTGTCTGGGAGACATGAGCGGTATGGGGATGCCGCTTTGGGTTTGGGCCTTCGGGGTCCGTGTTAACGCTCGGGGGAGCAAAATTGATACAGTTTAGTGGTGTTGATTATAGGGCCATGCATGTGCTGGTGGCCCTATCCAACAAACAGTTGGGCGAAACTCTCTGGCACTATTTGAAAGATTCTGGCGTAGGCATGGTGCAGCTGGTGAGCACACCAAAGGAAGCTGTGCGCCGGATGCAGGATTTTACGTTCACGCACTTCTTTATCGACTTTGACTTTGGCGACCACGGTGGTGTGGACTTTGCCAAGTTTATTCGTATGTGCGATGGGGCGGTTTCAGAAGCAGCCGTGGTGATGATCATGCCAACACCAAGTGCGCAGAAGGTCTTTCAGGCGCGAGATGGCGGTGTAAACGAGATCCTCGGTTTACCGCTGACTGCGAAGCAGATGGATGCCCGCCTCAGACACCTTGATAAAAACCCAAAACCTTTTGTTCGGGCCTCGACCTATCTCGGGCCCTGCAGGCGGCGTGAGGTGATGAAGGTGTATCATGGGCAAGAAAGGCGGCGCGGTTCTGCTGCGAAACTGCCACAGCGGGCGGCCTACGCTCAAGTCTGAGATGTCGGCTAATGCCCACTGAATAGCTGGCTTGCAGCTATCATGGTCATGACCATGAAAATAAACGGCATGTAAGCTAGCTTTGGCAAGCCTGAGTGTCCACGCATAGCGCGCAGATATACCAGCGTTGCCCGCGAGCTGAAAAGCGCGGTCGCCAGCCCCATCATGCCGGTGCCGAGCACAAGCACAGAATCGCCCTCAAAGGCAGGCCATATCATATATGCGGCCAAAATGAGCATCGCGCTCAGTAGCGTGATGGAGGCGTAAAGCGCGGTGAGCGCCCAGCCACGGAAGCGATCTATTTTATGCACTGTAGGTAAGGTCACGTAGGCGGGTCCACTATTTGTGTTTTGGCGTTGCACCTCAGGTGCGTCTGAACGCCTTATCATACACATCAAGAAGCCGGGCGCTATCGACTTCCGTATATATCTGTGTGGCCTTGAGGTCAGCGTGGCCCAGTAGTTCCTGGATCGTTCTGAGATCGCCGCCGCGAGACAACAGATGGGTCGCAAAACTGTGGCGCAGGGCATGCGGTGTGGCGCTTTCAGGCAAGCCCAGGAGCGCCCGAACTTTCTGCATCGTTGCTTGCACGGTGCGGGGGTTTAGTCGTGCGCCCCTTTTTCCTACAAAAAGCGGCCCATCTGGCTTGAGAACATACGGGCATAGCGCTTTATAGGTTTCGATGGCGTCTTTGACAGCGGGCAGCACTGGCACCACGCGTTCTTTCTCGCGCTTACCAATGATCCGCATGGTCTCTCCGCTCGGTACCTGATCCATATTGATTGAAAGCGCTTCGGCGATCCGCAGGCCGCAACCATATAGCAGCGCGATGATGGCTGTATCGCGGGCGGCAATCCAGTCGTCATCCGCAAGTTCCCCAATGGTTTCCATCACTGCGCGGGCGCTGTCTTCTGTGAGGGGGCGGGGCACACGGTGCGGCAGTTTGGGCCCCTGAATGGCTTTGATAGCGTCGTTCTCGATACCTTCACTGCGCGCAATGAAGCGGTAGAAGTTGCGTACGGTTGACAGGGCGCGGGCGGTAGAGCGCGCTGATGCACCCTCACCGCGCTTTGCCGCAAGATATGAGCGGAAGTCGCGCACAGACTGTGTGGCGAGCATTGAGGCGGTAACTGCACCACCATGATGCTTGCTCAGGAACTGAATAAAGCCGGAAAAATCGCGGCCATAAGCATCAAGTGTGTGGTTGGAAGCGCGGCGTTCGGTTTTCAGGTATCGCTGCCATTTCATAACAAGCTCTGCGGCATCACTTGCGAGGTGCGGTAGCAGATCGCTACTGGAGAGAGGCGCTGTGGCCATGGCGCAAATGCTTTCTAGGTGCCAGGGTAGCGCAGGCGCCCAAGAAAGCGCGATAGGGACGGCGCGTTCGCGCACGCTTCGCGCATTTTGAACTTGGCTTTTTCAAAACTCATGACATTCTCAATGCGGCGGTCGAGGAACGCCCAAGTATCTGCAAAATCGTCCGATTCGTCATTAAGCCAGTAAAGCAGTGTAGAACTGTAAACCGCGAGAAGTGAAGCACGTTTTGTGTACCAGTTGTGGTCCGTTGAAGTGTCGCCACAGGCACGCCAGATAACATCGGCCGTTCGCCAGCCAGCTTTCATACCTGCAGCCATGTTTTGCGGCAAAGCATGTAACGACACACCGCGCCGCACGGCTTCGCGGTGTTTGGCTGCCTGTTCAAAGCGCGTACGAACGGCAATAGTAATTCTGTCCCTGATCCGCATGGCGGGCAGGTCAAGTGCTTCAAGGGCTATACGAAGGTCTTCATCGGCGCGCTCAAGATGAGCGGCCAGGACTTCCATTGCGCCCCCCGGATATGCAAGCTCAGCCATTGCGGTAGATACACCAAGGTCGTCCGCCGCGTGTTTAAGCGCTGTCGTGCTCCAGCCATCAAACGGCACGTGCTCAAGCATGGCGTCTAACAAGGGGGCGCGAAGTTCCAGTGGTGTTTTGTCATCAGTCATTGAAAATCCAGATCGAAGCAGATGATTACGTCATAGGCCAAACGGCTTTTGAAGCTTTGGGTATTTTTAGCATATATGCGAATTGCGGGCGAGGGGCATAGTGCCGCATTCTGGCAATTCACGCAAAACCGTGGTACAAAGGGTGCATGTGAAACCTCGAATGTAGCGCTCACCTTGGGCTGCAGAGGCTTCTTATGTGGAAATGACTTGTGTGCGTGATGGTGCTCTGCTATAGGCCTCTTGCCCTATGGTGCGACCCCGATGTCCCGCATCATAAATTTTGGCTTTAGAAAGGAAGGTGTAACCCATGGAGGTTACCGTTCGGGATAATAATGTGGATCAGGCTCTTCGTGCTCTGAAGAAAAAACTTCAGCGTGAAGGCGTGTATCGCGAAATGAAAATGCGTCGGTTCTACGAGAAGCCATCTGAAAAGAAGGCTCGTGAACAGGCTGCTGCCGTTCGCCGTGCTCGTAAGCTTGAGCGCAAGCGCCTTGAGCGCGATGGTCTGGTAGTAAAAGGTCGTTAATTCAACCTTTATCAGAACCAAAGAATTCAAAACCTCTCGTGGCTTCTGCTGCGGGAGGTTTTTTCTTGGCCGCGCATATCTGGCTGGACCTGAGGACGTGAACGCTGGGCTTGCTGGGTTCAGTCCGGCTGGGGCATGGGTAAACGAAGCAAGGAGGTCGGCTCGCCTCGGTCTTCCGTACATTTTAGGTAATAACGATTATACGGGCTGCGGGCGATAACGAGTTTTCCTTGACGGCCTTCCTGGATCGGAACCAGAAATTCAAACCGGCCACACCTTAAGCCCTCAATCGCGTCCTCCAGCGGAATTTGCCACTGTGAGCCATCATAGGCCTCGCCACAAAGATGGGTAACAATCTCAAAAGCATTGCGGCTTTCGCATTTCCGAACCGCGGTGACTTCGTAGGTGCTCGGCATCGAACATACTCTCAAAAGGGTTTGGCTTCAGCGCGGTGCCGAAGGGTGCCTGAGACGTGATGATTGCCTGAACTGCTACCCTAGCAGGGGAGCATTTCCATTCTATTACGAACCTCCGAAAATTTAGGGAAAAGTTTAAAAGTATGATCACCTAACCTTGTAGAAATGAATTCAATAGTGCATCGTTTTCACGAAAAATAAATCTTAAGGGAGTTTCTTGATGTCCAGCGAAAAAAAATCAGGAAATACAGGGGGCTTTGCAAAGCGTGAGCACTTGGTAGAGGCTGCACCCACCAAACATCTAACAACCCATGGTAAATCAAATGATGTTAGACAATCCACCAGTCGAACTGCATCGGTTCCCACTCAGCACCTGAAGACCAAAAAAGGTAAGTAAGGTGAGTTGGGATATAGCAGCCAACATTGCTACAGTTTTTGGTATCCCCTTTGCCATAGTGGGTTTGGGTTTCACCGCATACGGAATATTTCAACAGCGAAAATCTAGCGATGTTGCTTCGATTCTTGAGTTAAACCGCGATATTGACAGTGCCTGGGAGCGTTATAGGGGGGCAGAAGCTGGCAAAGATGAGTTCGAGTTTGGTCAGATTTTGGTCTTGTATGAGACCATGTGTTATCTGTTCAATAAAGGGTTGGTGGGCCGATCCGTCATTGAACTTCTTAAAACTCACATAATTGAGGTTATTGCCTATTTTACTCAGGACGAGACTGCTATGTCTCTGATGGTAAAATCAATTTCCGGGCGCAACACATTTAGTGAAATCAACAAATTTATTGATAATCACTTCGAGGACTATTCCTTCCAGCTCAAAGGGCTTAAGGACGCCAGAGATAAACAAAAAGGGTGATCAACATTAGATCACCCTTCGAGTTTCTTTAGGCCATTGTAGTTATATCAGGCCCGCTTGAACGGGCCCTTTCGGCTTTACAGTTCGAACTTGATGCCCTGCGCAAGTGGCAGCTCGCGGGAGTAGTTCACCGTTGATGTCTGACGGCGCATATAGGCGCGCCATGCGTCTGATCCGCTCTCGCGGCCACCACCGGTTTCTTTTTCACCACCAAAGGCCCCACCAATCTCTGCGCCCGAGGTGCCGATGTTCACGTTGGCAATGCCAGTGTCGGAACCCGCTGCAGAGATAAAGGTTTCAGCTTCCCGCACGTCTGTGGTGAAGATCGCAGATGACAGACCTTGGGGCACACCGTTCTGCATGGCCATGGCATCGTCGAAGTTTTTATACTTCACGATGTAGAGGATCGGCGCGAAGGTCTCTTCGCACATGCTGGCGGTCTGCTCTGGCAGTTCCACGATGGCCGGGTTGACGTAATAGGCGTTTGCATAGTCATCAACAAGCGTGCGGCCGCCACCGGTGACAGTACCGCCTTCTGCTTTTGCTGCTTCCAGTGCGCGCTCCATGCCCTCAAATGATGCCTTGTCGATCAGTGGTCCAACAAGCGTGCCAGCTTTGAGCGGATCACCAATACGGATGCTTGAGTAAGCCTGCTTCAGCTTTGGCACCAGCGTGTCATACACATCTTCGTGCACGATCAGGCGGCGGGTTGAGGTACAGCGCTGGCCTGCTGTACCAACAGAACCGAACACGATGCCCGGGAGGGCCATTTCAAGGTCAGCGCTTGGCGCCACGATGATGGCGTTATTGCCGCCAAGCTCAAGGATACATTTGCCGAAGCGTTCCGCTACACGGGGGCCAACTTCACGGCCCATGCGGGTGGAGCCTGTGGCAGAGATCAGCGGCACGCGCTTGTCGTCTACCATGCGTTCGCCAATATCCCGCATGCCAATGAGTACAGAGGAAAGCCCTTTCGGTGCGTCATCACCAAACTTCTCAATCGCGCGTTCCAGAATTTTCTGGCATGCAAGCGCGGTCATGGGGGTCTTCTCTGACGGTTTCCAGATGATCGGGTCACCGCACGCAAGCGCGAGTGCCGAGTTCCAGGCCCACACCGCTACAGGGAAGTTGAACGCCGAGATGATGCCCACAGGGCCCAGTGGCTGCCAATATTCCCGCATGTGGTGGCCTGGGCGCTCACTGGCGATTGTCAGGCCATAAAGCTGGCGGGAAACACCAACCGCGAAGTCACAGATGTCGATCATCTCCTGGACTTCGCCTTTGCCTTCTTCATAGATCTTGCCGCATTCAGCGCTCACCAGCGCACCCAGCGGGTCTTTGTATTTGCGCAGCTCTTCACCCAGCAGGCGGACAAGCTCGCCCCGGCGTGGTGCCGGTACGGTGCGCCAGGCCTTGAAGGCTTCTGCCGCATCAGCGATCTTCTGGTCCACCGTCTCTTTGGTGTCCATTTTCACTTTGCCCATCAGGCCGCCGTCGATCGGTGAATAAACATCCAGATCGCCATTTTCAAAAGCGGATGGGTTGATATCCAGTTCTTTCAGGATGTCAGCAACACGTGCCTGCATCATATATCTCCTTGGGTATTGGGTTTATTTCTATCGTTATCTGTTTCGCAGCCCGGACAAGGTCGCCGTGGGGGCAATCGCTTCCGGATCAACGGTGATTTCAATGAGTGCTGGTTTGCCGCTGGCCTGCGCAGCCTCAAGGACCGGTGCAAAAGCTTCCGTGCTCTCAACCCGCGCGGCAAACGCACCAAAGCTTTCGGCTAACGCCACGAAGTCCGGGTTGGTCAACTCGGTGGCTGATACACGCGTGGGGTAGTCCCGTTCCTGATGCATGCGGATAGTGCCATACATGCTGTTATTGAACACGAGGAAGATGACATTGGCACTATAGCGTGCGGCCGTCGCCAGTTCCATCACGCTCATCATGAAGCAGCCGTCGCCCGCGCACGCCACCACGGTACGCTCAGGGTGCACGATCTTGGCAGCAATAGCTGCGGGTACGCCGTAACCCATGGCGCCGGATGTGGGCGCCAATTGGCTTGGGAAAGCCCGGTAGCGATAAAACCGGTGCAGCCATGAGGCATAGTTGCCAGCGCCGTTGCAGAAGATGCTGTCATCGGGCAATGCCTCACGCATGTGTTTATAGAGCGATGCAAGCTGCACCCCCCCCGGATTATCTGTGGGTGTGTTCCATGCCTCATAGTCTGCGCGGCCAGCTTTTGTGCTTTCCGCCCACTTGTCCGCGCCCTCAAGCTTCATGGTTGCCAAAAGGGGCGCGATGGTCTGTGGACTCGCGTTAATGCCAAGCGTGGGGTGATAAACCCGGCCTAGCTCTTCCGCGCCCTGATGCATATGAATAAGGGTTTGTTTCGGAACCGGAACAGAAAGGCGCTCGTAGCCGCCCGTGGTCATTTCACCAAGCCGGGGGCCAAGCACAAGAAGCACATCTGCATCCTGCATGCGTTTGATCAGTTTTGGGTTGGCGCCAATGCCCATGTCACCCACATAATTGCTGTGGTTGTTGTTGAACCGATCCTGACAACGGAAGGACACGGTAACGGGCAGATGGTTGTTCTCTGCGAATGTCTCAATCAGTTTTACCGCGTCAGGTGTCCAACCACTGCCGCCCAGCATAACAAGTGGCCGTTCAGCACCTTCAAGCAGACGTTTGAGCTCTGCCATATCAGCCGCGCCCGGATGCGCAAGCGCCGGGGTGTATGGGGTTTGTTCCTGAGGTGTACAAAGCTCACGCAGCATATCTTCCGGCAGCGCGAGTGCTACAGGCCCCGGTCTGCCGGATGTCGCGACCCGGTAAGCCCGACCGACATATTCCGCAATGCGCGAGGCGTCGTTAATCTCTGCGGTCCATTTGGTGACCTCCGAGAGGAAACGCCGGTAGTCGATCTCCTGAAACGCTTCGCGCTCCACCTGATCCGCTGCCACTTGACCAATGAACATGATCATCGGTGTGCTGTCCTGAAATGCGGTATGTAGCCCGATGGAAGCATGTGTGGCGCCCGGCCCACGGGTGACAAAACAAATGCCGGGCTTGCCAGTCAACTTGCCGTAAGCTTCCGCCATATTGGCCGCGCTGGCTTCATGGCGACAGGTGATGAAACGGAAACTATCAGTGGCGTCATGAAAGGCATCAAGTGCTGCAAGGTAACTCTCGCCCGGAACCCCAAAAGCGGTATCCGAACCGTTCACCAGAAGTGCCTCGACCAGTGCCTGGCCGCCTGTGATTTTTGACTTTGACACTTATGTCACCTCAAAGCTTGATATTTTCAGCGCGGATATTCAGGCCCGCATCTTTCAGCCCGCGCAGCCAGTGTTTGGCCACACCCGAGTCTGTCAGCGCGGCATGAACGCCGGGTGCAAATGTACCGCGTAAAACGGCCTTCACCGCCTCAGCAACAGTGAACGAAACCGTACGTGCCATAGCGGTCTGCCATCCGCTGCCAACCTCGTCAAGCGCAAGAGAGGCAGACCAGATATCCTGACCATCTTTATCGCGTGCGTTCAGGGCCACATAAAGCACAACACGGTCTTTTTCACCTTCTGCGTAGCTGTGATTACGCGAAAGCTGCTCAGAAAGTGCCTTCAGGCTGCTGATATCTGCGGTTTCAACCTGCGTGAAAATATCAGCCCATGCGTCTTTCCAGCCTGCAAGCCGCAGGGTACCACGTACAAAGGTCTGCAGGTTTTCCTCACCGTCAAGGCCGTATTCCTCAATATAGGGAATGCTGTTGCGATTGGGGTAAACCTCAAACGTTTCCCCACCCACATCAAGCTCGGAGACAGCATGCCATACCTTGTCGGTTACTTTCTCCGCACCGTTTTCAATGCAGCGGGCCGGGTTGGTAAGGGCCTTCAATACGCCAAAAGGCGTCCATGAAAACTTGTAGGTAAAGTCAGTTTTCTCCGCAGGTACACCGCCGCAGTGCGAGACGAAGTCGATTTCATGGCCTTTGCCCAGAACGTCTGCCTCGCGCGCTGCACCAATAAGGACATGGGCGAACAGATGGTCGATACCCGGGTCGAGCCCCACTTCGTTTACGAACGCGAGCCCTTTTGCCTTCGCCTGGGCGTCAAGCGCAGCCATTGGTGCATCCACATAGCTTGATGTTACCAGATGTGTGCCCGCTTCAAGCGCAATCTCAGCCACCACCACATGGAGTGCAGCGGGTAGCATGGAGACGATAACATCGCCTGTGTTGATCCGTTCCTTGAAGGCTCTGACAGATACATCATCGCTTAAATCCAGCGTGCCGATATCAAGTGTCTTGTCGCCCGGTACCTGGCTTTGCAGCATTTTAGCACGGGTATCTGCCATATCCCATACGGTGACATTGCCGAGTTCCGCGGCGAGGGCGACAAGCCCGGGCCCTGATGCAAGGCCTGCCCCAATCCAGTGAATGTGTTTTCCTTCAGCCATTATGCTACCTCGCTTTTTGTCATGGTGTCACAGGCATGCTGATAGGATGCGTTACAGTTAACCCAAACCGGGTCCTGTGCGCGGTCTCTGAGCGATTTTAGATAAGGCAGCATCATGGTGGCGAACTCTATACTTGCTTCTGTTGGCAATAAAGACGGCAAATTATCAACCGCGATCAAATCCACGCGACCTTCATGGCTTTTCGCGGCAATTGCAGGCGTTTTCCAGCAAGTCGGCGCACTGTATAGCGGCAGCGGATTATAGTCGCTGAACGGATCGCAGGACACATCTGAGATAACCTTGAGGCGGCTGTCTGCCTTGATGTGGTGCGGTGCCAGAAACGGCGGTATTTGGCCCGTGACATAAGCACAATTGATCAGGAGATCGTGGCCCAGGATGGCTTCGCGGTCGACATCTTTGGTCTCTGCTCTGCCCCATTTTGTTACCTCTACGCCGTGGCGCTCAAGGATTTTGATGGCGCCAGAACCGCTGCGCCCACCGGCGCCGATGACAAGCGCTGTGGGCTTTTCACCAGCCATTGCACGGCTTGAGATAAGATGGTCCAGCGCTTTTGCGCTTTCGTGGGGCATAAGCCCTTCATTGATGTAAGACGGGCGGCCGACCTTCTGGTCATGCCATTGCAGCAGGGCAAGGGCGGCCCCCATATAACCAGCCCAGAATCCAAAAGCAGCAACCCGGCGACCATCGTCGCCCTTCATATATTCGATATCGAGAAGCGAGCCGCCACCCCGCATGAAACGGGTTAGCAGGCTTTGCCAGCCACTTTGCTTTTTGAAGGCATGGGCGAAATAGATATGGGTGTGTTCAAGCGCGCGCGGCGCAGCGGGTAGCTCTTTCAACCCGAGGATAACCGCGTCTGTCGGCGCCTGTTCCCAGGCGCCTGGCTCCGCCATGGTGCAACCGGCGTTTTCATAGAGCGCATTTTTAAAGATTCGTTTGTCTGATTTTTCAACAACGACATCAATACCAGCGGCCATCAACTCCTTTGCACCTTCCGGTAAAAGAGGTGTACGGCGCTCGGTCATGCGGGCTTCATCACGAAGCCAGATTGTCAGCTTTTTCATCCCATTACTCACTTACATTACTCCGTCCCTACGACGACTCTAATCGTGAAAGTGATGGCAATGAATAGCGATATGGTATATTTATTCCGTCAAATTAACGGTAAATGTCGTTTTTTTCCGTTGATGTGGTGATCATAAATTTGGGCCACAAATCGGCGTGCGGGATGATTTGTGCGGTGCCTGGAGGAGATGAATTTTGGATAAAACCGACGAAAAACTGCTCAAGCTTCTGACACTGAACAGCAGGGAAGCAACGTCTTCGCTGGCACGTAAACTTGGGCTCTCCCGCTCCACTGTGCAGGACCGGATCAACAAGCTGGTTGAGCGTAAAGTCATCTCCGGTTTTACCGTGAAGCAGCATGAGGAGTTTGAAGGCAAGCTCATCTCCGCACATGTTCTTTTATCGATCGACCAGAAATACGCCCAGCAGGCGATTGGCCTGATGAAAACGCATGCCCCGATCAAGACACTTTATGTGGTCAGCGGGGCTTACGACCTGATCGCGATCGTCAAAGCCCCGACGATGGAAGAGATCGACCAGACGCTTGATTTCATCCTCGCCATCAACGGTGTCATGAAAACTACCACATCGTTGGTGTTGTCAGCCAAGAAAGAAAGCTGAGGGTCGCCTAGTAGTAACCTCGGTTCAGGTAATTGGGATATGACAGGCAAGGTCTGCCGTTAAGGGTGGCATCAAACGTTCCCGCATATATGGGCGGACGCCCGTCTGTGAAGAAGGTGGCGTTATAACCACTGCCCCCATTGGCCCAACTCGGGCAGCGATACGGTTGCCCGTAAACGGGATAGGCCTCATCACGGTGGTGATGCCGGGGGCTCCGATCCAGATAGCGCAGGGCTGCGCGCTTTTCAGCGAGACACACGCTATCATGACCGACAAGCTCATCTCCCTCATAGACCGCGCACTGAGCATAGTCACCGCTGGAAAGCTTCTGCGCCTGAACTGGCATAACACCAGCGATGAGCAGAAGCGCCGTCACGGTGAAGATAAGTGTCATGCCGAGGCGAAACCGATTTTGTGCTAAAATAGATGGTGACGCTGTAGCCGCTCGCGCAGTACGGCGTTGCTTGGATGCTGCGTTGTCTACATGAACAGTCATCAGAAATCCCCCACCATATAGGTTGCCTAAGAATCAGCTTTCACCTCAATAATGGCTTTTTCAAGATCGGAGCGATGGCCCCGTCGGTTTTGTAGCTAGAAGGTCAAAGTGAATTTAGCGCCGCCACCGTCTCGCTCGCCTACGCTTACATTGCCGCCATGCGCGATCATCACCTGCCGGGTGAGGGCGAGACCCACGCCGCTACCGTCGCGTTTTGTGGTGAAAAACGGCACAAATATCTTCTTGGCGATGTCTGCAGGAATGCCGGGGCCGGTGTCTGAAACCTCGATGATCACATGGCCGCGGCGGTTGAGCCTGGCATTCATGTGAAGCGCGGCACCCTCGCGGCCCGCCATGGCTTGCTCAGCGTTTTTCAGCATGTTGATCAACACCTGTTCGAGCATGTCTCGGTCGGCGGTAACGTCCAGTTCCTGTGGTTCCACGTGGGAGGAAAAACCAATGTTCTTCTCATCCCACCCGATGGTTCCCACCTTGGCGACAGCGTTAAACAAGTCATCGAGCCTTAGCAGGTGTTTCTCTGGCGGGGGCAGCCGGGTAAGGCTTCTGTAGCTGGAAACAAATTGCATCAGACTGTCTGACCGTCGGGCGACCGTGGTAACAGCGTCCTTGACGTCGCCAAGCTCCTCAACAATTTCAGGACGGGAAGCGACCTTCTCGGTTACATCATCCACAAGGTCCACGGCTGTTTTAGCGAGGCTAGCCACCGGTGTGATTGAGTTCATGATCTCATGCGTGAGCACACGAACCAGATCCTGCCATGCTTGCAATTGCGCCACGTCAAGTTCGCTCTGGATGTTTTGCAGGCTGACGAGCTTTTCGCTATGGCCCCCGATAATAATCTGGGTGGCCACAATTGCGAGCTTGAGGGTCATGTCGTCGCTGGTGAAACTGGCGAGGCGCTTATCGCCCGCCTCCAACTGCCGTATCTGTTTGCCGAAGTCTGTACCGAACTGGTCGAAATCTCGAAGCTGTGTCACATGTGCGCTGCCGAAAAGCCGCCTTGCAGCGTTGTTCCAAAGCGTTACCGAGCCGCTTGCGTGTACGGAAAGCAGGGGCACGGGTACATGCTCAATAAGAGCCTTCAGGTGCCGGAGTTCTTCTTCCTTGCTTGAGCGAGCCTCCTGAAACCGGTTGAGAATATCGCCGAAGGTTTCGCCAAGTTCCCCAAACCCCGCACCAAGCCTATGAAGGTTGAAGCGCTGGCTATAATCAGCGTAGCGGGCGGCATCGAGGAAACGAGTGATCTCCGAGTTGGTTTTGGCAACAAAATTGATAACCTCCCACGTCTGGCCACAAACCACGAAGAATACAAGCAGCGTGGCCGCGTGATATCCGGGCACAACAACAACATAGGTGAGCGCGAGCAGCGAGAGCATGATCAGCGCCATCCTGCCAGCGAGCATCAGGCTGAATTTTTTAAAGCCCATGCTTTTCCATCCTTCTATAGAGGGCCGCGCGGGTCAGACCCAAGTCCTTGGCGGCGTGGCTGATGTTATAGCGGTGTTTTTTTAGTGCCTCTTCAATGGCGCGGCGCTCAAGGCGCTCCAGATTAAGGTCGTCATCGGACAGTTGCACGGCAGGCGCATCCGGCTTTACTTCTTTGACCGCGCCCGGCTGGTTGGGTTGCTCATCAAGCTGAAAATCCTGCGGTTCAAACATGTCACCCTCAGAGAGAATGACCGCGCGTTCTATCGCATGCCTTAGGGCGCGTACGTTACCTGGCCAGCCATACTGTTCAATTGCGTGTAAGGCATCATCCGAGAATGATTTCGTAGGAGCGCTATATTTGCGCGCGTATTGGCCAGCGTAAAATTCTGCAATTTCCGGAATATCTTCCTTGCGTGCACGCAGGGGAGGCAGCGTAATCTCAACGGTGTTGAGGCGGAAGAGAAGATCTTGCCGGAAAACATCTTCATCGCGCAATTTTTGCATTGGAACGTTGGTTGCAGCGATTACGCGAACATCGATAGGTACAGCCTTGTCAGAACCAACGGGAGCCACCTTGCGCTGCTCAAGTACCGTCAGCAATTTGGCTTGCAGATGCAGCGGCAGGTTGCCAATTTCATCAAGGAAAAGCGTGCCACCATTTGCGGCCTGCAGCCTACCAATACGGTCATCGCGCGCGTCTGTGAAAGCACCTTTTTTGTGGCCAAAAAGCTCGCTTTCAAACAGGCTTTCGGTCACTGCTCCCATATCCACCGACATGAATACATTCTCTGCTCGCAGTGAGCGCTGGTGCAGCTCTCTGGCAATCAGTTCCTTACCGGTGCCGTTCTCACCCAGAATGAGGACGTTGGCGTCCGTAGGTGCTGCACGGTCAACCATTGAAAGCACGTCTTTCATGGCTTTGCTGTGACCAAGGATCGGCTGATTTGACGCGCTCACGGCTTTCGCCAGTGTGCGGTTGGTTTTTTTGAGTTCTTCAGCCTCCGAACGACTACGCCTCAGCTTCACGCTGGCGGACAGGGTCGCAACCACCTTCTCATTTTGCCAGGGTTTGGCGATAAAATCGGTCGCCCCCTTTTTCATTGCTTCAACAGCAACATTAACGCCGCCGTGGGCCGTGATCATCACGATAACAGCCTGCGGGTCGATCTCCAGAATACGAGACAGCCAGTAAAAACCCTGGTCGCCAGAGCTTTCGCCGGGACCGAAATTCATATCGAGAAGAATGGCATCAAAACTCTGTTCAGCCAGTAGGTCGGGCACAAGCTCTGGCTTGTTGCAGGTGACCACGGTGCCATAGTGGCGTTTGAGCAGGAGCTTCCCTGCGACAAGGATATCCTCATCGTCATCAACGATCAGGATTCTACCGTCATTGGCTGCCATTTTGTCCGTCCCCGAATGTCTTTTTTGTTGTTCGATACCGTACACAGTGTGTTCGTTATCGTACAGTATTTTGTGTCCGATATCGCACATCTTTACAAAATATCTATATATTTCAATGATCTAAATTCTGGCACGGGCTTTGCGCTATATCCCTTCACAGGGCAAAACGCCGATAATGGATGACAGCAATGGGTACAGTGACCGATATGGAAAAAAAGCAAAAAAATGACAGTACAGTTTCGATGCACGGAGGCGCGACCCGCACACCTGGAGGAGCAGTGACCGGCTCGGGAATGGACCGCAGGGTAGAAAAGAAAAAGGCACCATGGAAGAAGCTCGCCATTGCCGTGGGGGCTGTGGGGCTTGTGGTGCTGATTGCCACGGTCGTGATGGACGCATCCGGTGGACGCAGCTTCAAGGTCGCAGAAGGCCGGATCGTTGTTTCTACTGTGACAGAGGGCACGTTCGAGGATTTTATTCCCGTTCGTGGCCGGGTGACCCCCCTCAAGACGGTTTTCCTTGATGCGATCGAAGGTGGGCGCGTTGAGCGCGTGCTGGTGGAAGATGGCACCATGCTGAAGAAGGGTGAGCTGATTGTCGAGCTTTCCAATACCACGCTTCAGTTAGAGGTGACACGCAACGAAGCGCTGGTGACAGAGCAGCTTAACAATATGCGCACTATTGAGTTGAGCCTCGAGCAGAACCGGCTCTCACACAAGCGCAACCTCGTGGAAATCAACTACCAGATCAAGCGGCTGGAGCGTCAGGTAACGCGCGAGCGTGAGCTGATCAAAACCAATGCGATCTCACAGTCTCAGCTTGATCAAACCGAAGATGAACTTGAGTATTACCGTAACCGCCGCGCCATAACGCTTGAAAGCCAGGCGACTGATGCGCGGTTGCAGGAAACTCAACTCAAGTTCCTGAAAACCAGTGGTGACCAGCTGGAAACAAGCCTTGTGTACGCACGTAAAAACCTGTCAGCACTGAATGTACGTGCGCCGGTGGACGGCAAGCTCTCGGGCTTCAATGTTGAAATTGGTCAAAGTATCAATCGTGGTGGTCGGCTTGGTCAGATCGATGACCCGGAGAACTATAAACTCACCGCGAATATCGACGAATTTTACCTGGGCCGTGTAGACTTGGGGCAGGAAGCCAATTTTGAACGTGGTGGTGATAACTTCACCATGCAGATCGCGAAAATTTATCCGCAGGTCGCCAATGGCCAGTTTGAAGTGGACTTTGTCTTTGAGGGCGAACAGCCAGAAGGCATCCGTCGCGGCCAGACCCTGCAAACCAAACTTACTCTCGGGGATGCGACCAAAGCGACCCTTATCCCGAACGGTGCCTTCTATCAGGACACCGGCGGCAACTGGGTTTTTGTTGTGACCCCCGAAGGTGATCAGGCCGTTAAGCGCAATGTGCGCCTTGGCCGCCGCAACTCCCGCTACATCGAGGTACTTGAAGGCCTTGAGGTAGGTGAACGGGTTGTTACCTCACCCTACACCAGCTTTGTGGAAATGGACCGCCTCAAGCTGGGTGGAGAATAAAACGGTCCGAGTTACGACGCGAGACGTGGCCCAGATGATAGCGTGGAAAACGCCTGGGCCATTAAGAATATGGGCAACGAGGAAAGGAACACGGAATGCTCAAACTACATAATCTTTCAAAGGTTTACCGTACCGACGAAGTGGAAACTGCAGCGCTGAACAGCGTGAATATCGAGATCGAAAGCGGTGAATTTGTTGCCATCATGGGCCCGTCCGGCTGTGGTAAATCAACACTGCTCAATATCGTTGGCATGCTGGATACGCCCTCAAGTGGGGACTATATCTTCATGGGCGAGAATGTGGCGCGCTACGGCGAAAGCAAGCTCTCCAACATCCGCAAGCAGCACATTGGTTTTATCTTCCAGAGCTTCAACCTGATCGATGAACTGACGGTAGAAGAAAACATCGAGCTTGCGCTTCTCTATCACAACATCCCCGCATCCGAACGCCGCGAGCGTGTAGCAAAGGTTATGGACAAGGTTGGCATCGCGCACCGTGCGAAGCATATGCCAAGCCAGCTTTCTGGTGGTCAGCAACAGCGGGTTGCCGTCGCACGTGCGGTTGTAGGCGACCAAGCCATGATCCTTGCGGATGAGCCGACCGGTAACCTCGACAGTGCTCATGGCCAAGAAGTGATGGAAATGCTGCAAAGCCTCAATGAAGAAGGCACCACCATTGTGATGGTAACGCACAGCCCGGCGCACGCTGACTATGCACGCCGTACCATCAATCTCTTTGATGGTCACGTGGTGACAGAAAACCTTCGTGCGGCTGAATAAAAATAACAAAAGCGATAAAAGCACGACAGCGGGAGGAAAAAAATGTTCCGCAACTATATAAAAATAGCGGTCCGAAACATCTTGAAGAACAGGCTATATGCGGCGATCAACATCGTCGGCCTGTCTTTGGGTTTTGCAATCTATGTGTTTGGGAATGTGCTTGCAGACTATGAGCACAATCATGATTCTCAGTTCGAGAAGATAGAGCAGATCTACACGATCGGATCACGCTTTGCTGACAATGCCAATGTGGGAGTGTTAGGTACTGACGGTGTCTACACGGCTTTTGCGCCGATACTGAAAGCCAATGTCGAAGGGCTGGAAGCCGTAGCACGGACCGTGCGTCGCGAGTATCTCCTTACGGTTGGACAGGATAGTTATTATCAGGACATTCGGTTTGCAGACCCTGAGTTTACCCAGGTTTTTGATCTGGACTATGTAGAAGGGGATGCATCAGTTCTTGCTGATCCTTCCGCCATCATCGTTACCGAATCCACAGCCAGGAGGTTTTTTGGTGAAGGGTCGGTGCTTGGCCGTGAGGTTGAGCTTGACCATGCCGAAACGCTTCGCGTTGGCGCGGTGGTGAAGGACCTGCCGCAAGATACCCATTTCAACAGTTCCCTGTTCGGCACCACCGGGTTTGAGGTGATGGCACCGTTGCAGGCCCTCAGTCGGATTGCGGATTATGATCTGGCGGGCAACTGGGGAAACCTGTCGATGGGGGACCTGACCTATGTGCTGTTGCCTGAAGGCCGGAACCGTGCCTGGCTTGAGAACCAGGTTCGTAGCATCTATGAACAGCATTTTGACGAAGGCCAGAAAGAGTTTGTGGCTGATACTCCTGTGCGTCACTTGCGCGAGGTGAATACTTTCATCTGGGATGCCATTGGCATGCCGGTGATCCAAAGTATCCAGTTCCTCGGTTTTCTGGTGCTTGTGGTGGCCTGCGTGAACTATACCAACTTGGCAACAGCTCAGGCCATTGGCCGGGGGCGTGAAGTCGGGCTTCGTCGTACGCTGGGAGCCAGCCGCAAGCAATTGCTGCTGCAGTTCCTGACGGAAAGTGTGACGCTGTCCTTCATCTCGATGATGGTTGCCATCGCTCTTCTGGAAATGCTGGTGCCGTTTTTCAATGGCGCGCTCGACAAGGTACTTATCCTTGACTATCTCACTGTCCTGCCATGGCTTGTGGCGTCAGCCCTTCTGGTTGGTGTTCTGTCTGGCGCATATCCTGCCTATATGATTACACAGACGACACCGATTGAGGCGCTTCGTGAGGGCAAAACCAAGGTTGGTAAGGGGAAGCTGTTGCGTTCCGTTATGGTCGGGGCGCAGTTTGCGATCTCTATCTTCATGCTTGCCACCGTGCTTGTGATGTACTTCCAGAATCAGAAAGTGAAGGACACGGGCAGGGTCTTTCCAACCGAGCAGATACTGACCCTTGAGCGGCTGGACGTTGACGATGTCAAAGGCCGGGTGGAAGCCCTGCGGGCCGAGCTGAAGCGCGTGCCGGGGGTGAAGGAAGTTGCTTTCTCCAGTCAGGTTCCCTTCGAACAAAGCAACAGCTCCTTTGGGGTTGGCCCGACACAGGGGGATGAAGACAATTCTTTCCCGATCAATCAGGTGCGGACAGACTATAGCTTCATCAGCACCTATGATATTCCTTTGTTGGCTGGCCGTGATTTCTCTAAAGCATTCGCACTTGATGAGCTTCAGGATGGAGCGGTTGAGCTAAACGTGATTGTCAATGAGCTCGCGGCACAGAAGCTTGGATTTGGCTCACCACAAGAAGCGTTGGGTCAAAGCTTTTTCGACTATCCCGACAGTCGCGAACCGCGCCAGTATAATATCGTCGGGGTGATGCGAGACCAGAACTTCCTGGGCTTTCACAACAAGGTCAAGCCGTTCCTCTTCTATATCGACGATAACCGCTACTATGCGTCTATTCGCATTGGCGGTGCGGGGTTTGACCGGATCATTGAAGATGTGGAAGCCGCATGGAACCGGGTGAACCCTGATTATCCGATGCAAAGCGAGTTCCTGACGGAAACCTTCGCCGGGGTTTACAATATCTACCGGTCCATGAACCAGGCCCTTGCCGGTTTTGCGTTCGTTGCACTGGCGCTAGCACTGATTGGTTTGTTCGGGTTGGCGGCTTTCATGGCGGAAGTGCGGACCAAGGAAATTGGTATCCGCCGGGTCATGGGTGCAAGTGTTACCCAGATTGTGCGGCTGCTGATATGGCAGTTTTCAAAGCCCGTGGTCTGGGCCTTGTTGGTGGCCTTGCCACTCGCGTACATTGGCTCAGGCATTTACCTGGATTTCTTTGTCGATCGTGTCACAGCCGCTGAGGTGATTGTCGTTGGCGCGGGCGCGCTTACGGTTGCTTTGGCCTGGGCAATCGTTGCTGCCCATGCCGTGCGGGTTGCCCGGTCAAATCCCATAGCGGCTCTAAGGTACGAATAGAAAAAAGAAGGAGTGGCGTTTCAGACGTCACTCCCAAAAAAACCGACAGCGGGAGGACAAAAAATGTTCCGTAATTATATAAGCGTGGCGCTCAGAAACATCCTTAAACATAAACTCTACAGCGCCATTAACATCATCGGTTTGGCGGTTGGTCTGGCGGCATGCGTGATGATCATGCTGTTTGTGCGTGACGAACTTTCATATGACAAGCATTGGGCCAACTCGGACCGCATTTACCGTCTGAACACTACCTTTAACCCACCGGGGCGCGAGCCATTCGTTACAACAATGGCGCAAGGGCCAACCAAGCACGCTCTCAAGAACTTCTTCCCTGAGGATATTGAGGATGTGACCCGGTTCAACACCATGCGGGTGGTTCTGCGCAAAGATAGTGATGTGTTCAGCGAAATCCTGATGTGGACGGACAGCGAGACCACGGACATCTTTGATTTTGATGTGGTTGCAGGTGATTTGCACGCCACACTTCGGGACAATGCGAGCCTTGCAATCAACGAAACGTTCGCAAAAAAATACTACGGTGAGAACAACCCGATTGGGGAAGTTCTGACCGTCAACGTTCATGATCTTGAACGCGACTACCGTATTGGTGCGGTCTTCAAGGATTTGCCGCATAATACTGTGCTTGAGTTTCAGGGCATGGCCATGATCGATGAGAAAGACTTCGAGAACCAGGTCTGGGAGTTTACTCAGTGGTTCAGTGTCAACAATTTCGTTTACTTCACGGTCAAGGACGGGAGCTCAATTGAGGCCATTAATCAGCGTCTTAATGATTTTGCTGATGCGCATATCGAGATTTCTGCCGCAACGTCCAACGGCGAGGAAGCAAAAGTATCAGACTTTGTGAAATACTCCACACAGGCGCTCACCGACGTTCAACTTCACCCGGCCGCACCGTCAGGGGGCGAGCTGAAGCCGATTGGCAGCATGACCAACGTGTTGATCTTCACCGCAATCGCCGGGCTTATCCTCTTGATCGCCTGCATCAATTTCATGAATTTGGCCACGGCGAAGTCGACCCAACGTGCGCGGGAAGTGGCGCTCAGGAAGGTACTGGGCGCCAGCCGGGGACAGCTCATTGGGCAATTCCTTGGTGAATCCGTGCTTCTGGCGTGTATAGGCCTTGTGTTTGGTACGGTGCTTGTTGAGCTTCTGCTGCCGACGTTCAGCAGTTTTGTTGGCAAGGACCTGACGTTCAATTATCTGGATGGACTTACGCTCTTGATCTTGCTGGGCCTTGTTACCGTTGTCGGTATTGTGGGCGGTGTGTACCCGGCGCTTGTGCTTTCCAGTTTCCGGCCTGCTTATGTGCTCAAGGCCAACAAATCTGCGGAATCAAGTGGCTCCGCCGCGCTCCGGAATACATTGGTGATCGTGCAGTTTGCCATCTCCATCGCGCTTATTGTTTCAACCGGTGTGGTGTATGGGCAGAAGTTCTATGCCACCAATCTCGACCCCGGGTTTAACAAGGAAAATCTGCTGGTGGTACGCAACACCAGCCGCACTGGCGCATCTGACAAGCGAAATACTTTTAAGGAAGAGATTTTGCGGCTTCCCGGTGTTGTTAGTGCGGCATTTTCAAGCGACGCGCCTTCAAGCGGAAACGAGAGCAACAATTCGGTAACTATCCCTGGGGATGATAGCGGGCGTTCCATGCTGATCGGTATTCATCGTATCGATTATGAATTTCTGGACGCCTATGAAATTCCACTGCTCGCTGGCCGCAACTTCAGCCGCGACCACCCGACAGATATGATACCAGACCCTTCACAGGCAGAAGAAGGTGAAATTCTGCACAGCAGCGTGATCGTGAACGAAGGGGCACTCAGGCGGTTTGGTTTCGGTACGCCGGAACAGGCGGTTGGCCGCGTGATCCAGGTTGGCCTCGGGAGCGGTGTGCAGGCGCAGCTTTCCATCATTGGTGTGATACCAGATACCAAGTTCCAATCGCTGCGCAGTGTCATGCGGCCTGAGATGTATACGTTGTCGCCATTTGGTTTCAATAATCTGAATGTGCGATACCAAGGCAACCCGGCGGAGCTGGCGAGCAAGATGGAGCAGGTATGGAAATCCCTGATCCCGACCGTACCGTTCGCCTACGACTTTGTCGATGAAGAGATGGCGGAGGAGTTCGAGGCAGAAGAAAATCAATCGGTTCTGCTGGGCATTTTCTCGAGCCTTGCGGTTGTTATCGCGTGTCTCGGGCTCTATGGCCTTGCATCCTTCACGGCGGAGCGCCGCACCAAAGAGATTGGTATCCGTAAGGTTATGGGTGCCAGTGTCTTTGATATCGTTCGCCTGCTTTTATGGCAGTTCTCAAAGCCGGTATTGATCGCGAACCTGATCGCCTGGCCGTTGGCTGCATGGGGCATGCTCACCTGGCTTGAGAACTTCCCTTACCGCATTGATGAATGGGTATTGGTGCCACTTTGCGTGGTAGCGGGGCTGATTGCACTCGCCATTGCGTGGGCGACCGTGGGCGGTAACGCCGCGCGGGTTGCACGCTCCAACCCGATTGATGCCCTGAGGTACGAGTAAATAAAGGAACTGGGCTCGCATCCGGCGGGCCCAGCCACACCAATAAGCTCGGAACGCGGGCGGTTGAGGATAGACGAGGAAGCCATGTTCAAGAACTATATGATGACAGCGATGCGCAACCTACTGAGGTATAAACAATATACCCTGATCAATATTCTTGGTCTGGCTGTTGGCCTGGCGGCTTGCTTGCTCATCCTCCTCTATGTGAATTTTGAACTCTCATACGACCGCTGGATTCCTGAAAACGACCGGGTGATGCGGGTCGAGGCTTTGGCCTACGACCGGGACGGCAACTTCAGCGATAACGTGGAGTCTCTTCAGCCGGTTGCAGCCCCTATTTTTGCGGAGCAGGTTGAGAGTATTGAGCAATTTTCGCGTCTGCTGGATGATAGCGTCGCGCTCGCAGTGGACGGCAATGCCTTTGAGCAGGAAATTACCATCGCAGACCCGGGTGTTTTCGACCTGATGGGCATAACACTGCTGGAAGGTGATGCGGCGACGGCGCTCAATAGCCCGGATGCCATCGTATTAAGCCTATCAGATTCCCGGCGTGTTTTTGGCGAGCAATCGCCGCTTGGTCGGGTGGTCAAAATCAATGGTGAACACACCCTGAAGGTAACCGGCGTTATGCCTGATTGGCCAAAAGCGTCGGATATCGAGGTACATGCTTTTATACCGGGTACAACGCCTGTGTTTGACCATATGCCGTGGCGGCTTACCAGTTGGGGGTCGTTCTCGGGGCCGACATATGTGAGGCTCAAGGAAGGGGCTTCGCCGGAACTTGTAGCCGAGGAGATGAATGCGCTCGCGATCCGGGTTGGTCCGTCCAACCGGTTTCAAGACCGCATTAATGATGGCATCAAACCTCAATATGAGTTTCATCTTACCAAGGCGGTAGACGCTCACCTGAAAAGCGACACACGTGGTGGTAATGGCCGGGGCAGTATTGCCAGCCTGATCACGGCTGCAGTCATTGCTTTTCTGATTTTGGCAATTGCCATAATCAATGTGGCCAACCTGGGTACCATGCTCGCGATGAAACGTGTGCGTGAGGTGGCAATCCGAAAAGCCCTGGGTGCGGAGGGGCGTCACCTGATGATGCAGATACTTGTTGAATCTGTGGCACTGACGTTCCTTTCGATGCTGATTGGTGTTGCCATGGCGGAAGCCTCGCTCCCCGTCTTTAGCGAACTGATGAACCGGGAACTGACGAGCGCGCAGATATATGGTCCGGCAATGCTGGTTACCCTGATCGGCTGTACCACGCTTGTGGGAATAATCTGTGGCCTTTACCCGGCGCTGGTAGCCGTGCGTTTCCGCCCGGTGGATTATCTGGCTGGCGTGAAACCAAAGCTTGGCAGTCGTTTCCGCAACGCGCTGATTATTGTTCAGTTTGCAGCGACCATCGGCCTGTTGGCAACATGCCTCGTTGTGTTCATGCAGGCTGAATATGCAAAAAGCAAAAACGCAGGTTTCAATAGTGCGCAGATGCTCGAAATTGGCGGAATATCGCGGCCAATTGTATTGCAGAGGGAAAAAGCGTTCCGTGAAGCCTTGGCACGCATTGGCGGTGTGGAAGCTGTCGCCGCTGCACACGGCATGCCGGGCCACGACTATAATAACTGGAATGGGCTGACGCTAAACAACGGTGTGTCAAAAGACATGCGGCGTTTTTCGGTCTCGGAAGAACTGCTGCCGATGCTTGGAGTGAAAGTGCTTGCCGGGCGTCTGTTTGACAAGAACCGCGCGGCCGACGCGCGAACCGAACCCGACAAGGGCGCATCGGGCGCAATCATCCTCAATGACCTTGCCTATCGCGAGCTTGGTTTTGCAAGCCCTGAGGAGGCTATTGGTCAAGAGGTGCGCACATGGGGTGATTTCCGTTCAACCATCATCGGCGTGGTCGAAAACCTGCGCACGCGGTCTGCACGGTCAGAGCCGAGCCCAACTTATTACTGGATCGGACCGCATGAGTACCGTCATGTCGTTGTGAAGGTAAAACGCGAGGGCATGGCGGAAACGCTGGCTACTGTTGACCAGGTGTGGCGCGAGTTTTTCCCGGACCTGCCAATCGGTCGTCAGTTTGTCGACGATGCTTTTGCTGAGTATTACGACAATGAACGCAGGCAGGGTTGGCTGCTGTTGTTCAGCGCCAGCGTGATGGTCATCATTGCGGTCATGGGCCTATACGGCCTGGCCGCGCTGGCAACTGAGCGGCGCTCCAGGGAAATCGGCATTCGCAAGGTGCTGGGCGCGCGCAGCCATAACATTGTGCGCCTGCTGCTTTGGCAGTTCTCAACTCCGGTTCTGGTGGCAAACCTTATCGCATGGCCGATTGCTTGGTGGAGCCTGAGCGAGTGGCTTGAAAGTTTTGTCGACCGTATCAGCCTGTCGCCGTTCCCATTCCTTGTTGCAGGGCTTGGGGTTCTGGCTGTGGCTTGGGTCACCATCATTGGTCACACGCTGAAGGTTGCGCGCGCGAACCCTATCAAGGCGTTGAGATACGAATAAAAGGCGTATGCAAGCGCGCCGACAAAGCGACACGACGACAGCTGGTAAAGGGAGGACACAAAAGTGTTCCAGAACTATCTAAAAATAGCGGTGCGTAACCTGATGCGCCACAAACTGTTCTCAATCATCAATATCGCGGGGCTCGCTATTGGGCTTGCGGCTTTCATCCTCATCACGCTGTTTGTTCGGGACGAATTCTCGTGGGACAATCACTGGCAGCGAAGCGAAGATATTTACCGTTTGGAAAATACCTATACACGGATCAACCAACCTGATCGGGCCAGCCCCAATGCGGTTGAGCCCTTGAAGGAGATATTCGTCGATAGTTTCCGCGAGGTGGAAGATGTGGCGCGGTATATTGATGGCAGCGTCGTGGTGCGTGTGGGCGGCGAGCTGTTTCAGCAGCCAGCCCATATTGCCGAGCCGAACTATTTTGAGTTTTTCCACTTTCGTTTCACCGAAGGCAGTGCCGATACTGCTTTTGACAATATGTCGAACGTGGTGCTGAGCCAGCGAACCGCGCAGAAGTATTTTGGCAACAGCCCGGCGCTCGGCAAAACGGTTTCAGTGCGGGTTGGTGGCGAGTTTCGGGATTTTACCGTTAGCGCGGTAATAGCAAATCCGCAGGACCATTCGACTGTACAGCATGATTTTATCGCGCCCTTTAACCGGGAATATTTCGTTGGCGCACGCTGGTTCTCTGAAGATTGGCGTTTCGCATACTGGACAACCTATGTGCGGTTCGAGAGCGGTACAGACATCTCGCTGATCGAGGCAGAGCTGCCGGGCATCGTGGACCGCTATTTGCCAAAAGGGCAACAGGGGCAGGAAAATGGTCGCAACTGGTCCATGAAACTGCGGCTGGTGCCGATTGGGGATGTTCATCTTTATGGCAACGGCTCAAACACAGACGCAGACGTGCTGTTCGGTTTTCTGGCGATTGCCGTTCTCATCCTGATTATTGCGATGGTGAACTTCCTGAACCTGTCGATGGCGCGCACGGCGCACCGGGCGCGGGAAGTATCCATGCGTAAGGTGCTTGGCGCGAACCGAAGCCAGATCATGCAACAGTTTCTAGGGGAATCGATCATTTTGGCGCTGATCGCGCTCGTGATCGCACTGTCTCTCGTGGAGCTGGCGTTGCCATACTATAACGCGTTCCTTTCAACGCTCGTGAAAATGGACCTTGTTGGCGACCCCGTGTTGCTGGGGGCCGTTATTGCCCTGGCGGTTGGCGTGGGCCTGAGCGCAGGCAGCCTGCATGCGGCCTATTTTGCCATGCTGCGCCCGCGTGATGTGCTCTATAGCAACACATCCCCCGATTCCGGGACCAGCGGGCTGCGGGCTGGCCTTGTGGTGGCGCAATTCTCCATTTCCGTGGCGCTGATGATCGTTGCGTTTTTTGTCAATCAACAGACAGAGTTCGCGCGCCAGCTGGACCTTGGTTTCAACCCAGATAACCTGTTGGTGGTTTCGGGCACCAACAACGACCGCTCGAACGAGTTTAAAAGCAGGTTGATTGAAAGTCCGTTTATCCAAAGCGTTGGACGTTCGTCCGATGTTCCCACTGAGGGCAGCGAAGACCGCCTGCATATCCGCCCCGCCAGCGGTGGCGAACAGGTGATGCTTGATGGCTTGCCGACGGGGCCAGACTTTTTCAAGGTCTATCAAATCCCGCTTCTGGCAGGCAGGTACCTGACGGACACGGGCACAGACGTCCTGCGTGACCGCGGCGATGAAGCTGAATATGCGTCGGCGGCAAATATCGTCGTGAATGCGAAAGCAGCATCTGCGCTTGGTTTTGAAACAGCTTCAGCAGCGATCGGCCAGCAGGTTTCGGCTGACTTGTCTTCAAGCTTGCGTGTGGACGCTACCATCGTAGGTGTTGTGCAGGACTTCCATTTTGACAGTGCCCGTGATGTCATCCGACCCGGTATTTACTACATTGATTTCGCGCGTAACTCGGACATGACTGTGCGCATCGATGCGAGTAATCGGGACGCGGCAATCAGTGCGATTGAGCAGGCATGGCAGGAAACATATCCTGATGCTATCCTGGGCTACCGCAGCATGCCGGAGCTTGTTGAGCTTCAGTATCAAACTGATGCACGGCTGGGTGACATTCTGGCGATCTTCACCCTCTTGGCGGTAACCATTTCCTGCATGGGGCTTTATGGCCTTGCGTCCTTCACGGCGGAGCGGCGCACCAAGGAAATTGGTATCCGCAAGGTACTGGGTGCCCGGCTTGGGGATATCGTCCGGTTGCTGCTCTGGCAGTTCTCAAAGCCGATCCTGATCGCCAACCTGCTGGCGTGGCCAGCGGCTTTCTACTTCCTGAATGACTGGTTGGACGGTTTTGCATACCGCATTGAGCTTGGGGTGCTGCCCTTTGTTCTCATAGGCGGTGCGGCGCTTTTCATCGGCTGGCTGACGGTGGCTGGCCATGCCTTTCTGGTGGCGCGGGCAAATCCCATTCAGGCGTTAAGACACGAATAATACAAGGGCGGGGTCCTGCCCCGCCACTCACTACAACGCGAGGGAAAAACAATGTTCAAGAACTATCTGATGACCGCGTGGCGGCACATTATCAAAAACAGACTGTTTTCGATGATCAATGTGCTTGGGCTCGCCATTGGCCTGATGAGCTGCATTCTCATCCTGTTGTTTGTGCGGGATGAGCTCACTTATGATGCCTGGGTTCCTGAAGGGGAGCGTGTGGTCAGGCTTCATAGCGCGTTCCAGTCACCGGGGCGTCCACCGTTCCTGACGGTTCGTTCTGCGGGGCGCATGATGGAGGCGATGAAAAATTATGCATCAGCGGAGGTTGAAGACGGTGTTCGGCTCGTCGTTGAAGGTACTTCAATCCTTCAGGATGACAGGGCGTTTGACGAAACCATCTTCTTCGCCGACGGATCGTTCTTTAACGTGTTCCCGTTGCCTTTTGCCGACGGTGATGTGAGCCGGGCTTTCTCAAAGCCGATGGATTTGGTCATCAGTGAAGACGCTGCGGTCCGCTATTTTGGCCGTACGGACGTTGTGGGTGAAACGCTCACGTCCTGTTGCCTTGATAGCACCCCGGTATCACTGCAGGTTACGGGTGTGATCAAGAATATGCCCGAGAACAGCCATTTTGATATCGACTTTCTTGTTTATATGGACCCTGCGATGTTCGACCCCTTCCCGAACATCCTCAATACTTGGACAAGTGTGAACACCTACACCTATTTCAAACTTCGTGAGGGCGCGACGGCTGCTGACCTCAAGGAACGCCTTTACTACTGGCTGGATAATGAAAGCCCCTTCGTTGAAATGGGCCAGCAGCGTGGCATGGAGGGTAAACCGACAGATTTCATGCGTCCGAACGTCATGCCGCTCCATGATCTACACCTGTACGCCCGCAAGGATGCTGGCAACATGGGGGACCTGAGCGCAATGGGTGATGTGCAAAGCGTTTATGCCTTTGCCATTGTGGCTATCCTTATCCTCGTCATTGCCTCAATCAATTTCATGAATCTGGCCACCGCACGCGGTATCCGCCGGGCACGCGAAGTGGCGCTGAGAAAAGTGATGGGCGCTTCACGGCTTCAGGTTGCTGGGCAATTCCTTGGTGAAGCCGTCGCCGTTGCTTGCATTGCGCTTTTGGTGGCGCTTGTAGGGGTTGAGATGGCGCTGCCGGTTTATAATGACGCCATCAACCGCACGCTTGAGTTTGATCTGGCGGGTGATCTGCCGCTCTTTGCGACGCTTATCGGCGTCGCCGTGATTGTAGGTGTGCTGTCAGGCAGTTATCCGGCGGCGTATCTGTCGCACTTCAGGCCGGCAAAAATCCTGAAGTCCAACAAGTCATCAGACAGTGGCGCGGCGAGCAAGTTCCGTACTGTGCTGGTGGTGTTCCAGTTCGCTATCTCAATCGGTTTGATCGTGTGTACGGCTGTCATATACGGTCAGACTGAATACGCCCGCAACATGGATGTGGGCTACAGCTACTCGAGCAAGCTTGAACTGATGGGCATGCGCCGTGCAGGTGTGGCGGAACAGCGTGATGCTATCGCAGATGCCATGCGCCAGATACCCGGCGTTGAAAGTGTTGTTTATTCGAGCGAGGCACCAAGCCAGGACAATGAAAACAACACGAGCTTTCAGCTTCTCCCTGGCGAGGACGAAGGCACGGGCGGTGAGCAGGTTGTCATCAACTATCACTCTATGGGCTATGATTTCTTTGAGGCCTATGATGTAACTCCGCTGGCCGGGCGCACCTTCGATCGTGCCTTTGGTACAGACGAAACTGTGCTCGTCCCAGAAGAAGAGAACCGGATGGGGGCTTCAAGTGTCATGATCAACGAAACCGCGATGCGGGCGCTTGGTCTTCGTTCACCCGAAGAAGCTGTTGGTCGTGTGCTTCGGGCCGATGTATGGCAGGCAGGTCAGTATGACCTCACAATCATTGGTGTGGTGCCGGATATTTATTTCCGCTCCCTCAAGTTTGGTGTGCGCCCGACAGTTTACTTCAACCAACCTGACCGCTTCAATGTGGCAACGATCACCTTCAACACTAATGATATCCCCACGCTTCTGGGCAACATAGATAAAGTGTGGACAGAGTTGGCACCTCTTGTGCCCATGCGGCGTGAATTCCTTGTTGATATGCTGGACGCTCAGTATCAGGCGGAGGATGCCCAGGCGACCATGTTTGCGGCGTTCTCTGTGCTGGCAGTGATTGTGGCGTGCCTTGGGCTTTACGGTCTTGCATCCTTCACCGCAGAGCAGCGCACCAAAGAGATTGGCATTCGTAAGGTGCTGGGGGCCACGGTGCGGGATATTGTGCAGCTTCTTGTCTGGCAATTCTCTCGCCCTGTACTCATTGCAAACATCATTGCGTGGCCGCTTGCCTGGTATGTGATGTCCGGTTGGCTGGAAGGTTTCCAGTACCGGCTGGACAACAGCTTTATCTGGGTACTGGCGTTGGCGGCGGGGACCATTGCACTTCTTGTGTCGTGGCTGACGGTAGCGTCCCGTGCGATCAAGGTTGCGCAGTCTAACCCTATTCACGCGCTTCGTTACGAATAGGGAGGATGCCATGTTGCTCACCCATCTGAAGTTAAGCATTCGGCACATTGTCAAACAGAGGCTGTTTTCGCTCATTAACATCGTGGGGCTCGCGGTTGGGCTCGCGAGTTGTGTTGCGATCCTTCTCTTTGTGCGAGACGAAATGTCGTACGACAGCTTTTGGCCAGAGGGTGAGCAAATCCACCATGTTACCTGGCGTAGCACACCCGACGGACGAGGTGAGCTGTATCTTGGTGCAACGCCGGGCCCCATTGGCCCCTTGCTTGCAAGCGATTTTGGCGCAGACATGGATGCGGTTACCCGGGTAACCAACTCCTCAGAGGCGGTAATTCGTGACGGGCAAGGCCTACCCACGATGGCGTATTTTGTTGATGCCAATTTCTTTGAGGTGTTCCAGCCAAGCTTTATCGCAGGTGACAGGGCTACCGCCCTGAAAGATGTCTCGGGCCTCGTGATAACAGAAAGCGCGGCACATAAGTTTTTTGGTGAAAGTGATGTGTTAGGCAGGGAAGTTCACTTCGGTTCGGGGCGCAGTTTCATTGTCTCCGGTGTTGTCGAAGATCTGCCGGACAATACTCAGTTCTCTTATGAGATGATTGTGCCTCTTCTCGATACGGATTTCATCGAGGACGGCCATGTCTTGACCGAGAGTTGGGATAGTATTGGCTTCATGACCTTCGTGAAGCTCAAGGCAGGCGTGCCTGTGACACGTTTTGATAGCCTGTTTGGACCGTTTCTCGATCGTTATGCCCCTGATTGGGGTGTGGATTTTGTAGCTTCCGAACGATGGAAAATGGAACTGGTGCCTATTGCAGACATGCATATGTATGGCCCAGCTCGTGCGGTCTACAAACCTAAGGGGGACATCAACACGGTTTATGCCTTTGTAGCAATCGCACTGCTCATTCTGGTTATCGCGTGCCTGAATTTCATGAACCTGGCGACGGCTCGCTCGGCTGCGCGCGCGCGGGAAGTAGCGGTCCGGAAAGTTCTGGGTGCAGGCCGGGCGGATATCATCCGGCAGTTTCTGATCGAGACAGCCGTGATGGTGGGCCTGTCTGTCGTTCTCGCGCTTGCAATCCTTGAGGTGGCGTTGCCGTATCTTAACGAAGTTTTGGCCAAGGTACTGCGGCTTGATTACGCGGGCGACCCGCTCTCGCTTGCGGCCCTCGCGGGCCTTGCGCTGATCACGGTGATTGGTGCGGGCCTTCATCCGGCGCTTGCAACATCACGCTATTTGCCAGCCCGCGTGCTGAGGGCAGGGCGGTCAGAGCCCGCAGGGTCGGTGCGCCTGCGAATGATGCTGGTGGTAATCCAGTTTGCGGTTTCCATCTTCCTCATCACTGCAACCACGATTGTGTATCGCCAACTGGACCATATGCAGTCCCTTGATAGAGGCTTTGATGCGGAGAATATTCTCTGGGTCAGCAAGATGAGCGATGACGCTGTCGCGCCTATGCAGGAGGCCTTCAAGAAGCGGCTGCTGGACCATCCCGACGTGATGAACGCAGCTTTCAGCTGGACACTGCCGGGCTACAGTGGGCGCAGCTACAATGGTGTCTCTGGTGTCGACGGCAAAGAAGTGGCCCCTATGGCAATCACCACCCGTTATGTGGATGAAGACTATTTTGCCACATATGGCACCGAGGTAACGAGTGGGCGTTCGTTCTCAAAGGCTTATGGCACAGATGCCATGCGCCAAAAGGGTGAGGCTGATTGGCATGACGGTGCCGGGCTCGTTAACCGCGCGGCCCTTGACTATCTGGGGCTCGGCACAGCGGCAGAAGCTGTTGGTAAAACCATTCAGTTGGATGCGATCACCATCACAGTGATTGGCGTGGTGGAAGATACACTGGTTGATCATGTCGCTTCTGGTTCAGAGCCCATGCTCTATGTCAACGACCCAGGCTCATACGCACGCCTTGGTGTGCGCTACCGCAGCAGTGATGCAGCCTTCAAGGACGTGGCTGAAGGTATCTGGCGGGAGATGTTCCCGCTGGTGCCACCCCGGATGGGTTTTCTTGATGAGACGCTTGAGGCTCAGTTTGCGGCAGACCGTGAACGCGGGTTTATCTTTGCTGTTTTCTCGGGCCTTGCGATATTGATCAGCCTTCTGGGGCTTTATGGTCTGGCGAGCTTCTCCACAGCGCAGCGTGCCAAAGAAATCAGCGTGCGCAAGGTATTGGGCGCAAGGGTCAGGGATATTGTCTCGCTGCTGGTGTGGCAGTTCTCAAAACCTGTGTTGTTTGCGAGCCTTATTGCGTGGCCGTTTGCCGTCTATTTCATGCAGAACTGGCTGACACGTTTCCCAAGTCAGGTTGGTTTTGATGCGTTGACATTTCTGGCGCCGAGTACTGGCGCCCTTGTTCTGGCGTGGCTGGCCGTTGGTGGACACGCCGCCTTCGTGGCTTCATCAAACCCTATTGCGGCCTTGAAAGAAGAATAGGCCAACAGATCTCTCGCGTCGGGGGGAAACCCCCGGGCAATAACTCAAAGGGGGCGTTTGCCCCCTTTTTTTTGCCCGCATTCGTTGTGGCCATGAACTTTAAATTTTAGCTAAGATTTTAGCCAATCCTTGACGAAAAGCTTAGGAATGCGTGAGATACTGCCAATATCGGGCCCGTGTAGTTGAGTAAGTTTAGTTGAGTAAAACCTTCAGGCATCACCAGAAGGCTATTTCATTGAGTACAACGGACATCACCATGCTGATTGATACTGTAAAACTTGAAAAAATGGCGCTCGCGAAGCGGGTGGGCCAATTTCTTGTTGCTGAGCAGGTGCAGGAAGAACGAGCAACGGTGGAAAACGTAGCGCGTGTTCTGGCGCAGGATGTCAGTGCGCAGGTGCGTGAGGTTCTGGCGTTTGAACTGCGGAAATGCAAGGTGCTCGCAACCGATCTGGCTGAGAAAATTGCGCATGACGTTGAAAGCGTTTCAGGGGCGTTTCTTGGCGAAACCATGGTGTTTACCGATAAAGAATGGCTGAAACTTATCCCGGGCCTCAAGGAGCCGAGCCTGGTTGTTGTGGCGCGGCGTAAGGACCTGAGCGAGACCGTGCAGGAGAAACTGGCGACCGTAGGGCAGGAACCAACTGTAACCTCCCTTGTGCGCAACGATAACCTAACACTTGCAGAGGTGGCGTGCGACAAGGTGGTTGACCGTTATAGCGACAACCGCCGCATGATGGACCATCTGGGCGCTCGGGCCGATCTGCCGCTCAAGGTGGTTGAGCGCATCATCAACAATGTTTCTGATCATTGCCGTGAAATGCTGATCGAGCATTACGCTGTTGATCAGGGTGTTGCCTCCAAAATGACGGAAGACAGCAAGATCGAGGTTTTGTGGGCGCAGCTTAAGAATGCCAGCCCGACCCAGATACATGCCTTTGTTACTGACCTCAGGAACGACCGTCGTTTGAATTACCTGTTGGTTATCGAGATTACGGGCCGCGGTTGCCCGACCTTTATGGAAAGCTCACTGGCGCTTGAGGCTGGTTTGCCGCTCGGTCGTATTCGCGAGATTCTCACGCTTGAAGACCCAGCAGCGTTTGTGCGCTTGATGCAGATGGCGAACGTGAGCAAATCGATGGCACCGCGTTTTCTGCAACTCGCGAAAAAATTCTATGGCAAGACCAGCAATGTCACCCCCATCAAGGATGCGGTTGAGGACAAAGCCAAAGACGCTGTCGCCTGAATCCTCGCCAAAAACTGAAATCTTCATTGCGCCGCAGAGACTATCTGGCGGGGCTTTTAATGTGCCTTGATAGAGGGCTGACGAGAAGCCTGAAGTGTGCCGTGAAAATAATGAATGCCATGCCGCCGATTAGCGAAAATTTTACGGATTAATTGATTAAATAATAAGACTTGGGTGCCAAAATATCTGCTGCCATAGAAAATGGCGGCGAAATAATATTGGAGTCGATAAGTGATGAGTTTGGCCCTTGGCAACCTGGTCAACGCGGACCGCCTAGAAAAGGTGGTGTTGGCGCAGCGTGTCTCCCGCTTCCTGAGTTCAGGAGGACGTGAAACCGAAGAACTGGAGGCTGCGACAAATATCGCCCGCGCCCTCGCTCAAGACATGAGCGTGCAGGTGCGTGAGACCTTGGCATTCGAGTTGCGCCTGTGCAGGGATATCCCGCAAGACCTCGCAGCCCGCATTGCAAGCGATGTAGAGAGTGTGTCTGGCGCCTTTGTGGAGACAACCTTCGCGCTGAGCGACAGCCAGTGGGCTGGCCTTATTCCCCACCTTGAAGAACATGCACATATCCGGCTCGCGCGTCGTAGCGATATTGGCGAACAAACTGCCCTTGCGCTTGTCGCAAGTGGTTCCGGCAAAACCGTCACTTACGTGATGAAAAACATCAACGTGCGGCTTACCAATGATATCTGTGAGAAGGCCCTGCAACGCTTCTCTGCGGAGCAGCAAATTATGGATGCCATGGGGCACCGCGATGACATGCCGCTTGCAGTAGCTGAGCGAATCATCGCGCTGGTGTCAGAGCAGTGCCGCCAGGTTCTGCTCTCCAATTATGCGCTGCCCGATAAGGTGGTGGGTGAGCTGATTTTCAAAAGCCAGAATGAGACGCTGTGGCGGCAGATAGCACAGGCAGGCCCCGCGCAGGTTCATGGGTATGTGGTTGACCTCAAGAAGCAGGGGCGCTTGTCTGAAATGCTGACGCTTGAGATGGTTGAGCGCGGCAGTTTCCAGTTCCTTGGTAGCGCGCTGGCAATAGAAGCAGGCGTTACCCTTGGTGAAGTGCGGGCTGTGCTCGAACAAGGTGAATTGCGCGCGCTGTTGCAGCTCATCCAAAAAGCGGGGTATGGCAAAACATCTGCCCAACGCATATTTCGCATACTCAAAGAAAATGAAATTTCAATAAGCCGTACCGGCGGCCACTGAAAGGCTGTGGTGTTCTCTGCTCTCAGGTGGATCTAGCGGTCCACCTGTTTTAATATATCGGCATGGTCGCTTTTGCGGGCAATAATGCGGGCGGGAATAAGGACAAGCCCAGCGGCCAGAATGCCTGCGCCCGCGCTTACCATCCACCCGTTTTCCGCAAACAGTTGCCCGGTCTGGCTAACCACCGCCATGATCACAGTGCACCAGACCACGCCACCCAAGCCCGCAACCGTGATGAAGCGCGTGGGCGAAAGGTGCAGATAACCAAACACCAGATATACAATGCTGCGTGACCCCGGAATGATGCGGGATAGCAAAAGCACCTCAGTCTGTTTTGGTGTTACCCAGGCCTCAAGTTTGGCCATGCCGCTGGATGGTAGCCAGCGCGCTGCCCACGGCAGCTCCCGTGTCATATAGCCAAAAAGATAAACGGCGCAGTCCCCGGCTAAAATAGCCGTTGCCAGTGCGGCGGTTGTGGTAACACCGCTGAGCAGGCCCATACCCACCATCAGCCCCGCAGTAATCACTGCGGCGGTATCAAAAAAAAGCGATAGAAGCATCAGCGCCAGCGTCAGGCGCAGCGGTTCAGAAGCAAAAGCTTCTATCCACACCATGATGTCTTCTATGAGCATAAATCGCCGTGCCTTGATCTGGAAGATTTCAAAATACTCTAAAGGCATATGTCTGGCTTGTCATCTTGCGGTCATCTCTGTTTACGTATAAAAGAATCCATAATTCTGGAAATAAGGATTTATTATGTCGAATGATCAGATGTATGATGTTCTCATTCTTTGCACAGGCAACTCGTGCAGGTCGATCATGGGTGAAGCCCTCGTTAATCACCTTGGGGCCGGGCGGTTTAAAGCCGTAAGCGCAGGGAGTTCACCGGCCGGTTATGTGCATCCTGGGACGCTTGCGGCGCTCAAGCGGGCAGGCCTGTCGACCGCTGACCCGCGGAGCAAATCCTGGGACGAGTTCGCGGGGCGCCATTTTGACTATGTTATTACGGTATGCGATCAGGCGGCGGGCGAAACCTGCCCTATCTTTGCCGGTGCTCCTAGAAAGTTGCACTGGAGCACGCCGGACCCTGCAAAGGCCACAGGCAGTGATGCCGAAGTGAAGGCGGCCTTTGATACAGCTTTGCACATGCTGAAAAAGCACATAGAGGAAGAATTGTTATGAGTAAGGATACATCGTCAGCCATGGGTCTGTTTGAACGCTACCTGTCGGTTTGGGTGGGCTTGTGCATTGCGGCAGGTGTTTGTCTCGGTGCTATTTCGCCGAGCTTTTTTCAGATGGTCGCGGCGCTTGAATATGCGGGCGTTAACCTCGTTGTCGCAGTCTTTATCTGGGTCATGATTTACCCAATGATGGTGAATGTGGATTTCGCGTCTATCAAGGATGTGGGGAAAAAGCCAAAAGGCCTGTGTATCACGCTGGTTGTAAACTGGCTGATAAAGCCTTTTTCCATGGCTGCTCTGGGCGTCTTGTTTTTTGACTATATATTTGCGGGCCTTGTCGCGCCTGAAACGGCAAATGAATATATAGCAGGCATGATCTTGCTGGGTGTAGCGCCTTGCACGGCAATGGTCTTTGTCTGGAGCCAACTGGTGCGCGGCGACGCCAATTACACGCTGGTGCAGGTTTCGATCAACGACCTGATCATGGTGGTTGCCTTTGCGCCTCTATGCGCCCTGCTGCTGGGGGTCACGGATATCATTGTGCCGTGGCAGACTCTGTTTTTCTCTGTCCTCTTGTATGTGGTTCTTCCCCTGTTGGCTGGCTATATCACGCGCAAGCGGCTGGAAGGCGGTAGCACGCAGGCCCGTATTGATGCGTTTACAGGCACAATTAAGCCCTTTTCCATCTTGGGTCTTCTGGCAACTGTTGTTGTCCTGTTCGGGTTTCAGGCCCAGACGATCCTTGACCGCCCGCTCGTGATTGCGTTGATTGCCGTTCCTTTGCTGATCCAGACATACGGTATTTTTGTCATCGCCTACGGCTGGGCTTATATATGGCGGGTGCCGTTCAGCACAGCAGCCCCTGCGGCTTTGATTGGGACATCCAATTTTTTCGAGCTGGCTGTGGCCGTGGCAATTGGCCTTTTCGGCCTGAACTCAGGCGCGGCGCTTGCGACAGTGGTTGGGGTGCTGGTTGAGGTTCCGGTGATGCTGTCGTTGGTAGTGATCGCTAATCGTACCCGGCGGCATTTTCCTGAGGCGTCTCTCTGAAACTCCTGTTGATGCGTAAGGACACCAAGGTGTTCCTTCCAGCCTAATCGGGTGCGGTGCATATCTTATGTGCCGTACTCTCTCTTTTCTTGTTCAAGGCGCTTGGTGAGCGTAATCTGCCCTCCTAGTCCAATCTGGCAAGAGGTTATATATGAAGGACTTGAAGTCCTATATCCGCACGGTTCCTGATTTCCCGAAAGAAGGAATTCAGTTTCGGGATGTCACGACGCTTCTGGGAAACCCGGCGTCGTTCCGGCATGCGGTAGATGCCATTGTCGCAGCTTTCAAGAATGATAAAATTCAGAAAGTTGCCGCTATTGAAGCGCGTGGTTTTGTGCTGGGCGGTGCCATCGCACACCGTCTGGGGGCAGGCTTTATCCCCATCCGGAAGGAGGGCAAGCTGCCTGAGCAAACCATCGCGGAAAGCTATTCCCTTGAATATGGTGAGGCAACGCTTGAGATGCACCTTGACGCATTGGCGCCGGGCGACCGCATTCTGGTGGTTGATGACCTTATCGCAACGGGTGGCACCGTAGACGCCGCGCTGGCGCTGATCGACCGGCAGGGTGGTGACGTGGTGGGCTGCGCCTTTGTCGTGGACCTGCCGGATCTTGGAGGCAGCACAAAACTCAAGACCCGCTGCGAACGGGTGGTGAGCCTGTGCAGCTTTGAAGGCGACTGATACCGGCGATACTGCATGAGGCAGTGCCTCATGCAGTTACTCATCATCCTTCGGTGTTTTTAAAGACGATTACCCCGAACAGGATCATCGCCAGCAAAACAACAAGCGACGAGATGCCCGCAAGCGGTTCAATGGCGGCAACTCCGGAAAACATCGCGTACAGCGCCACCACCATGCCAATAAGGCCGATGTGCGAGAGCCATTTGTGCGCCAGCATCAGCTTGCTGACCGCAACATCACCAAGCCCGCGATAAAATACACCATAGAGCGCCATGGATACCCACCCTAACAATATAAGGTGGGCGTGCGTGGGCATCTGGCTATGGTCGTGAGAAGACGCCATATGGATGCCCATCGCCATACCGAGCACGGCATAGATCACCGCCGCCCGAAGGAAGTGTCCAGACAGTGTAGTCATGATAGATTTTCTCCAAAAAACTGAACCGGCCCCCTATGCTCCGCACATGGTTCAGCGTCAATCGGCAGAAAAACTATAGCAGTTACACTGTTTTTGTATAGCTAGAGCTCATCGATCATCTGGGCGAGTGTGTCAATGCACGCGCGGCCAAGGTGGCGGCAACGCTCGGGCGACCAGCCATATTCGAGATCAGGCAGGTCGTCGTTATCCTTGAACGGCATTTCAAGCGTCATCGCGAGGCAACCGAAGGTCTCCGCCATATAGTTTGTGCACATGGAGAGGTTGGCCGTGCCGGGCTCGTCCGTGTCATAGCCATGCTCTTGCTGGAAATCAGGTGAGTTCACGCACAGAAGGTCCTGATACATAGCCAGAAGTTTGCTCTGTTTTTCCGTGAGCGACGGAATGCCTTCAAAGCCTGCGATAAAGTTATACGGCAGATTCTCATCACCATGCACATCCAGGTGGAAGTCCACGCCTGTCTCGTGCATTTTCTCCCGCACCAGATAAACCTCTGGGCTGCGCTCCAACGTGGCGCAGTTCCACTCGCGGTTCAGGTTTGCGCCTGCCGCATTGGTGCGCAGGTTGCCGCGGCGTGATCCGTCCGGGTTCATGTTCGGTACAATATAGAAATGCGCCTTTTCAAAAAGGGCGCGGGCAACCGGGTTGTCTTCATCCAGCAGATAGTCGAGCGCGCCTTCCATCCACCATTCTGCCATGGTCTCGCCGGGGTGCTGGCGTGCCGCCATCCAGATTTTCTTGCGGCCCTCAGGCCCGAAGCCAACCTCCACAAGGTCCATGTCCTGCCCGTCAAGGGTATGACCCAGCACGCTGGTACGCACAAGAGGTGAGCCGGAAACGTCGGCGATCAGGTCTGCATGACGATCCATGGAGTAGGGCGCGAAATACGCGAAATAGAGGCTGTCCTGCTCTGGCTCCACACCCCATGAGAGGTTCTGGCCATCAAAGCTGGTGTCGATCCGGAACCAGTTCTCGCGGTCGTAGGATGCACAGACTTTATAATTTTCCCAGCCGGGCACATAGGCGGCACCGCCAGCGTTCTCGATCGTCAGCTTGCAGGGCGTGTCTGCAACACCAGAGAGGCGGAAATGAAACCACTGGTAAAAATCCGAGTTGCTGTCTTTACGAATGTTCAGGCGAATATCTGACGGATCGTCGCCTTTGATCACTTCGATATTGCCGCTATCGAACTGGCTGGTGATAAGCATGACCTTTTCGCTCCTCGTGCGTATGTGGTGCCTTTTCGTGAAATGTTTGCCTACAGTGTGGCCACCCTGTGGTCAATGCCAATTGGCGGAAAATGGGGCTTTCCTGAGATGGGTCAGCCTTTATGACGCTTTATTCCCATGACAAGACAGTCCCGTTTTGGTAATATCACCTTACTGACGCACAGGCGTGAGCGGACTACCCCCACTATCTAGCGGGGGAAATTTGAGGCGTCCCACCGGGCATGGGGGACGCCTCTATTTTTTGTGCGAAACTCGGGCAGTGTAAAAACACAGTAAAAACCGCCTCTTGCTATTGACAGGTCCGTGCCTCGTCAGTATGTTCCGCCGCCAATGGATTCGAGGAATGACGGATTCGTCGTTCCCACCCTGTGTGCCATGGCGCCGGCTGGCGTGGCAGGGGATAAAGTATTTTTGAGCCGGTTTGTAGTGAGACGAGCCATGAAAATTCGTAACAGCTTGAAGTCTTTGAAAAGCCGTCACCGCGATTGCCGCGTGATTCGCCGCAAAGGCCGGATCTACGTGATCAACAAGACGCAGCGTCGCTTTAAAGCACGCCAAGGTTAAGCCTCAAGCTAAGCTTAGAGCTCAGGCTCGTCAGCATAGCCTCAAGGTTATTGATTTAGCCGCGCACTCTCTAGTAGGGTTGCGCGGCTTAGTCGTATGGGGGAAGCATGACGAATTCTGGCAAATCGGTACTATTTGACATCGGCAATGTGTTTGTCGAGTGGGACCCGCGTTTGCTGTACTCACAACTGATTCACGATCAGGCGGAGCTTGAGCGATTCTTGTCAGAAGTGGTGACCCTTGAGTGGCACACCGAACATGACCGCGGGCGTCCCTTTGCTGAGGGTGTGCGTATCCTGTCTGCCAAATTCCCTGAATATGAAGACCTGATCCAGGCGTTTGATGAGCGCTGGAATGACACCATCGGCCCGGTATTCACCGGCACAGTAGATGTGCTGGAGCGGTTGAGCGAACAGGGCACGCCGTGTTATGGGCTCACCAACTTCTCGGCAGAGAAATGGCCGCTGTTTTGCCGTGAATATGCCTTCACGGACCTGTTTGGCGGCGTGGTGGTGTCTGGCGCTGAAGGCCTTGTTAAACCCGATCCGCGCATCTTCCAGCTTGCGATTGACCGGTTTACGCTCGACCCTGAGAGCACAGTTTATATCGATGACCGGCTCGAGAATGTTCAGGCAGCCGAGCATATGGGCATGATCGGGCATCACTTCACAGACGCAGACAAGCTAGCGGCTGATCTGCGCGCCAAAGGTTTCCTCTACTAGTATTGTGGAATGAATGGTATTGCCGCGTTAAAACCCCTTTTGCGCCGGTTGAGGCGCTTTGTATTTTCTAGGCTGTCCCTTGTTCATCTTTGATGGAATGCAGGCCCATGTGCCAAGCCTTATAAATTCGTCATTTATAGCAGGCGTGCCTGCTTGCTGAAAGAGCAGCAGCAACACTTGGACACTAGCTAACGGGAACCCGATAAACTATCTCTTTGGCGAACTGGTCTACCCGTTGCCAATGCTCTAAAAGCTCCGTTTTGAATTGATAATCTATGTAGACATGACGAGATATTTGGCTGGTGGCCACGCAAATTCCTTGTGGCATCAAAGTATTCTTCCGATTGGTGCACCACATATGGAATTCCGGCCAGTTATCCTCGTCTTCGGGAATATAGTAGTGAAACTGTGACCAGCTCTCCTTAGTAGAACCATCCGGTTGCCTACGGAAAACCCTGCCTACTGTTTTTCCCTTGTAATCGTTCGCAACGCCAAGCTTCATTAGCCCGCAGATCGTATCAAAATTGCGAGGTACGTCCGGCGGCAAAATATTTCGAACCTTTGTGAAATGCACATATCCATCAATATTGTTGGCGAATATACGAATTATCAGGTCAGGAGGGTGGTCAGGGTTCCTCACGCCGTTGATACATGCATCATCGACGTCACCGACTTCTTCGAAACTTTCTAGACAGACATGTAATGTGGCTTGAGATGAGAGGTCAGATTGAAGAAAGTTCACTTTATCATCCGACCACCTGCGAATTGCTTGAGCCTTCAGAGGCACTTGCAATTTGGTCACTTCGCCATCCGTCGCTTCAAAAACTACTTCTGCAATGCCCGGCGGTGATGAGCTTGGTATAGATTTCTGATGCGAGGAGACTGAGGACTCGGAGAATTCTGCGGCGGCCCATATTCCGAGTGCTAGTGCGACTAAAAAGGCTATAGCAAGTCGCTCAAACTTCATCACTCGCCTCCTTCATTGATCAACGTTTATTTAGCCTGATTGCACCCAGATTTCTTTCTTTGCTATGGACTAGGCACGAGAAGGTGTGAGGCCTATCAGCTCAGCTCGCTACCGCTGATCCACGCAATGTGCAGCACGTTAGTGGCGCCGGGTGTGCCGAAGGGCACGCCTGCGGTCACCACGATACGGTCACCCGCTTTCACAACCCCTGTTCTCAGCGCCATGCGTTTGGCTTTGCCAACCATCTCTTCAAAACTGCCCACGTCTTTGGTTTTAACCGTACGCATGCCCCATACAATGGCAAGGCGGCGCGCAACGGCAAGGCGCGGTGTCAGTGTCAGGATTTCAGCCTCAGGGCGCTCACGGGCAGCCCTGAGCGCCGTGGCGCCTGAGGTGGTGAAGGTTACGATGGCTTTGGCGCCCACGGTGCGTGCTACCTGGCGCGCAGCAGCCGTAATGGCGTCTTCCGTGGTGGAGTTCGGGTTGGTGCGGTCATCGCTGCCCGCCATACGGTAGTTGGGCTCATGCTCAACGCGGATGGCCACACGGTCCATCACCTGCACAGCCTCGATTGGATAATCACCCACAGCTGATTCGGCTGAGAGCATCACGGCGTCTGCACCGTCCAGCACCGCTGTTGCCACGTCAGATACCTCCGCGCGAGTTGGCACGGGGGATTTGATCATCGATTCGAGCATTTGCGTTGCCACAACAACCGGTTTGCCCGCTTGCCGTGCAGCCCGCACGATTTGCTTCTGGATGCCGGGCACATTCTCGACCGGTTCTTCAACACCAAGGTCGCCGCGCGCGACCATCACGCCGTCCGCCAGTTCGATAATCTCATCAAGCGCGAGCACAGCGGCTGGTTTTTCGATCTTCGCCATCACGGCGGCTTTTTTGCCAACAAGCTTTTTGGCTTCCGCCACATCTGCGCCACGCTGCACAAAAGAAAGGGCGATCCAGTCCACCCCGCACTGAAGCGCGAACGAGAGGTCTTTACGGTCCTTTGGTGTGAGGGCCGCGAGCGGCAGCACTGCGTTTGGTACGTTCACCCCCTTGCGGTCCGAGAGCACGCCACCCACAATCACGCGGCAGTTGGCTTTGTTGGCTTCTACCGTTTCAACTTCAAGGCGGATCTTGCCGTCATCCAGCAGGATATGGGTGCCAACTTCAAGGGCGTCGAAAATTTCCTTGTGCGGCAGGTACACACGCTGGTTGTCGCCCGGCTGGTCAAGGAGGTCGAGCTTGAAGGCCTGCCCCTGTGTCAGCTCCGTCTTGCCGTCCTCAAACAAGCCGATGCGCAGCTTCGGGCCCTGAAGGTCAGCCAGAATAGCGATGGGGCGGCCACACTCGCGTTCAATCGCGCGAATGGTATGTACCAGCGCTTCTTTATCTTTGTGTTCGCCATGGCTCATGTTGAGGCGGAAAACATCCACGCCGGCAATGAACAGATCCTTGATGCGTTCATAGCTGGAGCTCGCGGGCCCCAGGGTCGCGACGATACGGGTTTTACGACGGCGCCCCGCGGATAGTATTTCGGACGTCAATATTGCCTCCCTGAGCAGTATGGAGCGAGCACGATGAAATGTTGACTTGGTTGGTCAGATCATTAGGTTTCAGGGCACATGCTGCGTGATCGCTCGCGTCACGTCCAGCATTTTTCGCTTTGAAACCAAAGCTTCACGTGCGTGCCCGGTGTACCCTATGAATGATTCCGCTGTCCAGAGCCAAATCCTGAAACCAGAAATCCTCAATGCGGACGCATGCGGCGGCGTGATTGTGCTGTGTGACCATGCAACCAATTTCATCCCCGCAGATTTCGCCAATCTCGGGCTTGAAGAAGCCCACCTTGAGAAGCATATCGCATGGGATATTGGTGCGGCGGATGTGACCCGCAAGATATGCAGTATGATGGGTGTGGCAGGTGTGCTGGCGCCCGTATCGCGCTTGCTTATCGACTGCAACCGGGAACCGGACCATAAAACGCTGGTGCCGCCAATAAGCGATGGTATCAGCATCCCGGCGAACCAGGACCTAGGTGCCCGTGCGGTTGAAGCGAGAAGGGCAGCCTATTACACCCCGTTTCATGAGGCCTGTAGCGCGCTGGTTGAAAGCCACCTGAAGGCTGGCAAAGTACCGCTTGTGGTGGGTATGCACAGTTTTACGCCGGAGATGGCCGGCCAGCCGCGCCCATGGCAGGCGGGCTTCCTCTGGAACAAGGACCCACGGCTAGCGCAGGCCATGATCGGCATGCTGGAACGAGAGACCGACCTGACGGTTGGTGATAACCTGCCATATTCAGGCCGGGATCTATACTATACCATGCAGCGTCACGGCGCAGACCACGGCTTGCCGCAAACCACGATCGAGGTGCGGCAGGACTTGCTTGCCACAGACGCGATGACAACAGAATGGGCCGCGCTTCTGGCGGATATTCTGGATGAATGCATGAGCCGTGAGGATGTGGCGAGCATTCGTCACTATCAATAGGAGATTATAATGACCGACACGACAGACGAGAAGTTAGAGGCCGCGGTGTTCCGTCGTCTTGTTCAGCATTTCCGTGAACGCAGCGACGTGCAGAATATCGACCTGATGGGCTATGGCGGGTTTTGCCGCAATTGCCTGTCTGAATGGTATAAGGAAGCGGCTGAAGAAGCGGGTGTTGAGATAAGCAAAGATGAAGCACGTGAGCGCATCTATGGCATGCCGTATGACGAATATAAAGAGAAGCACCAGTTGCCTGCGACAGATGAGCAGTTGCGGCGTATGGAAATCAGCGTGGCAAAAAACAAACTTGCGCGCAGCTAAACTCTCCAGCGCAAGCGTGATGATTGTTTTTCATTGATCCCGTATTTCGGTGGCGGTTCACCAGGTGCCGCAGCGGCGTAGAATAGCGTTCGCACTGACGTTAAATGATCAGGTCCTGCGTATTAAACTGCTTGTGTGAGAACACCGTATTCAGGATGCGCTCTTCCGTTTGGCTAAGAAGGTCATACATCACCCGTTTGATCCGGGCAGGGTCTTCGCTTTGCAGCACATTGATGCTCATTTCAGTTTGTTCTCTTGAATAGAAAAATGAGCCAGTGACCTTGATATAGAGCCAGTAGATGCGCATTGCGGTAAGCTCGAGTTGGCGGGCCCAATCCAGCATTTGCGGGTATCCTGATTGCTCACAAAGCATTTCATTGAGCTCTTTATTCAGTTTAAGTACCTGCAGTGCCGTAGCATCATCCTTTGGAGGCAACATATCGTGGACGCGTTCGGCGAGGGCGTGAAGGACGACATAGTCAACCTTGGGCGCCGCGAGAGCGAATATCTCAGGAAGTAGTATTTTCCTCAGCGTGAAGCTTTGCTTGATCTCCAGAAGTGTGAGAGGTGCTACGACCGTTATCCTGGGCGAAACTGAAACCAGAAAGTGCCGCGCTATCAGCCGTTCAATAAGATTTCTGGCAACGGCGCGGCTGATGCCAAACATTTCCGTAAATATATTTTCTGAAACTTTCTGGCTAGGCGCCAGTTGCTGCGTGACGATTGCATCCATCACTTGTTCATAGGCAACCTCAGCATCGGATTGGTGCCCTGTGTTTTTAACTGCCTCAGGCCCCATGATAGCCATGTGGCTCCCCCTTGTTATTGCGTTGTCGCCCAACAGGCCTCCTTTCCAACCTCTAAAGCAACAGACAGCAACGCAAAGCCAAAAATCATTTTGAATGCTTTTTTTTCTACTATCGCAAATTAATACAGCTAAAAAAACATATATAGCAGTTATAAAATTATATTAATTCAGCCAAAAATAATGTTAAAGCTGAGAAAGGGACATTTCTAACGCTACAATTATATGGAAATCGGAGGAAATAATGGTGAAGTACCATCGAAGGGGAAGCGCGATTTTAGGCGCTGTTTCATGCCTGGCTCTTATGAACACACTGCCCACAGTGGCGCAAGAGAGTGCATCTGAGGCTGAAGTTTCTGAATTTGAAGAAATAGTTGTCAGTTCGTCGCGTATTAAAAAATCGGGCTTTGAAGCGCCAACGCCAGTTACCGTGCTGGGTAGCGAAGATATGCAGTCTCGTGGCGTAACAAATGTCGCAGATATAGTGAACGAATTGCCGGGGTTCTCCGGTACGGTTACACCCACTGCCACGGTATTGAACTCACGCGGTAGCGCAACCAATGTGCTGGACCTGCGTGGGCTTGGCGGAAACCGGAATCTCGTTCTGGTGAATGGGCGCCGTCATGTTCCAACCGACGAATTTGGTGTTGTTGACATCAATATTGTTCCCACACTTGCGGTCAGCCGAATTGAAGTGGTAACCGGTGGCGCTTCTGCCGCTTGGGGATCTGACGCAATCTCCGGTGTTGTGGATATCGTCTATGACAACCAGTTGGAAGGCCTGAAGGTAGAGGCCCAATATGGTATTTCTGACGAAGGCGATAACGAGAATTATCGTGTATCGATGGCATTTGGGGCCGACGTGGCAGATGGGCGTGGTCATGTGCTCATTGCGGCAGACTATAACGACAATAGCGGTATTCCCGATTCTCGTGCGCGGGCGTGGTCGGCGGAACATTGGGGTATTATCGCAAACCCGGATGACACTGGTCCGAATGACGGAATCCCGGCCAGCATGTTTGCGCCGGACGTGAAGCTGTTTCTCGCCTCACCCAACGGTGTAACCCTTCCTGATGGTAGTGCGCTTGGGAATCTGGAGTTTCTGCCAGACGGTACCGCTGTCCAGCGTGAGCTTGGTGATGTTATTGGCGGTGTGTTTATGACAGGAGGCAGCGGCACCTATCATGGTGATGCCACCGCGCTGTCTATCCCGCTGGAGCGGAAGAATATCCTCGCGGCTTTTAATTATGAACTCACCGACGGCATCGACTTCTATTTTGAGGGTAGTGCCGGTCAGTCTGCTTCTGAAGGCGCTTTGATCGATTCGTTTATTTTTGGGCAGACCATTCGCTCCGGTAACCCATACTTGCCCACCGGCGTGCAGGACAGCATGGATGCATCGGGTGTTGACACCTTAAGCCTGTACCGCACCAATGCAGAGTTCGGTGCTATCACATCCGTGAGCAAAACCCAGAACTTCCGTCTGGTGACCGGTTTCGAAGGAGCGTTCTCAAACGACTGGACGTGGGATGTATATTACCAATACGGTCGGGTAGATTTCTCTAACCAGCAGACGAATAATCTAATTCCCGCCAACCTTCAGTTAGCAGCAGATGTGGTGACCGATCCCGCAACCGGTGCGCCTGTGTGTGCGTCAGTTCTCAGCGGCCAAAACTCGAACTGTGTGCCGATCAACCTCTTTGGCTCGGGTTCACCAAGCCAGGCGGCGATCGATTATGTAACCGGCACCAGTATCTCGGATACCCGGCTGCGACAGGATGTCGTGGCGGCCACGGTAAATGGTGATGTGTTTGAAGGGTGGGCCGGGCCTGTTTCAACCGCCTTTGGTGTTGAATACCGGAAAGAGTCTCTGAAGCGTGAAGTGGATGACCTTTCAGAACAGGCGCAGTTCCTGATCACCAACGCACAGCCTCTTGAGGGTAGCTATGATGTGAAAGAGGCTTTTGGCGAAGTTCTTATGCCACTCCTGAATACTGATGCAGGACAATCGCTCAGTTTCAATGGTGCGCTCAGGTACACGGACTATAGCACAAGCGGCACGGTGCTGACCTGGAAAGCAGGGCTGACCTTCGATCCTTTCGAGGAGCTTCGTTTGCGGGGCACAATCTCGCGAGATATTCGGGCGCCCAGTATTGGTGAGGTGTTTTTGAAAACGCTGCTGCTGTTTGAAAACATTGAAAACCCCTTCACCGGAAACGTGGACTTCACCAAAATCCTGAACACTGGCAATACAGACCTTCAGGAAGAGCGGGCGCTTACAAAAACGCTTGGGTTGGTGTATTCACCAAACTGGCTGGAAGGTGCGCGCCTGTCGGTGGACTGGTATGACATCGGCATCAGCGACGCGATCCAGTCAATTTCCAGCCGCGCGATTGTTGAGGGCTGCCATGGGGGCGATAGTGAGTTCTGTGACTTGATCTCATTTGAACCTGATAACACCATCGCATCGGTCACCAACAAACTCCTGAACCTTGGCACCTATGAGGTTCGTGGGGTTGATTTTGAAGTGCAGTACGGTTTGCCGCTCGCAAATGGCGCTGATCTGAACTTCAAGCTTCTCGGCAGCTATGTGTATGAGAAGAATATTGCACCCGATGGTGCGACCGAGGAGAACTACGCAGGTGACGTTGGGTCTGCCAATATCTTTGGGCTACCAAAATGGAAGATGCGGGGCAATGTTGCTTACCAGACCGAAAAGTACGGTGTTTTCACCAACGTTCGGTATGTGGGCGCAGGCAAGTATAACGTGCTTTGGGGTCCCGAGCAGCTCTCGGATGAAGACAACAATATCGGTGCGGAAGTGTATGTGGATGTCTCGGGCCGTTATAAGTTGCGGGACGAGCTGGAGCTATACGCAGGTATCAATAACCTCTTTGATAACAGCCCGCCTGTTGCGCCGCTGGACTTCATCTCCCCTCAGGTTACCAACCCGGCACACTATGACATTGTTGGTCGTTCCTTCTATATGGGAGTAAGGGCGCAGTTCTGACGAGACCATCTTCAGATTTATTGCAGAACGGGGCGTTTTCCATGCGGAGGACGCCCTTCGTTTTCCCTTGCTAACGGGGGTCTGGCGATTATGCAATTGAACTGGCGCACGTGCATCGCTAGAGTGCGCGCCGACCAAGTGATTTATATGCAGCCCGGCGATACCCCAAGGTGGAGCTCAGAGGCGCAGCGCAACCAAGACGACGTGAAGTCAGGGAGTTTTTAGATGGTACAAGTACAGGCTGGTGGTGTGGCTGGTGAACAGCTTCGTTCTTTTGTTGAGCGGATCGAGCGCCTTGAAGAAGAGAAAAAAGGCATCGCCGAAGATATCAAGGAAGTTTACGCAGGCGCCAAGGCTGTCGGCTTCGATACCAAAATCATGCGCAAGGTAATTGCGGTGCGCAAGATGGACCAGGCCGAGCGGCAGGAACAGGAAAGCCTTCTGGATGTGTACCTGCACGCCATTGAAGGCGGACAACTGCCTGAAGCGGGAACGCCGGAAGCGGTCGGCGAATAACACCAGCAGATATTCTGTTGAGAGGGCGCTTTCTGGCGCCCTAATTGTTTGTCGTGATACCGACGTATTGCGCGAGCACTTCCAGTGCATAAATGCGCGAAGCTGTGCGTCTGTCGCATACCCTGTCCAGATTGAAATAGCGCTGCATGGCAGGCATGGTTTTATCCGTGATAAGGGTGGCTTCCGGCAGGGAGGCCATATCGATTGCACTGGCCGGGCTGAGCATGGTCTTGAGCGCAGGTACCACGGTACGTAGCCATGTGGGCCGGTGGTAAGATGCCGCCATCTTGAGCCGATAGGCAAGGCCCGGCCCCTTCAAAAGATCATAACCATACGCGCTTGGGATGTTGATCAGCTCCGGGTCAATCGCCGCGATAACATGAGCTTCAAGCTTGCCGTATAGCCGTTCCTCATAGTTGAGGGCGAGCGCAGGCCCGCTCAGCTCTGCTTCCGCAAATGGGTAGAGCGCGTGCGAGAAACGGTGGTTGACGGTAATGTCACGCCCGGCATCGTGACAGATGCGTACCTTAGGATACAGATAGTCGAGATCTTCCTGGCTCAGGCGCGTGCCGTCAAAACCGGTCAAGGCCCGGAACGCACACGTCACATTGGCTTCAAAGCTGTGGCGATCAAAGCGCGCGGTTACCATTTGCGGCACGTGTCTGCCAAAAGTGCCGCGTACAAAGGCGTTAAGGTTGATACCGCGCTTACCGACATGCTGGTAATAATAATGCCGGTAAATTTCACCACATTTACCGTTGGCCATATAGGACGCACTCGCAGCCCGGTTCTTGCGGTCAGTGATGTCATGCTCAAAATCAGCAAGCCCGTCATCTTTCCAGCCGTCAAAATAATAGAGCACATCTTCAACCGTGGGCAGGTGTTCGGGCGGGGTAAAGGTGCCGCGGTCAACATGGTTGAGTGGCAGGCCAAAATAATCTGCCAATGCTTTTGACGGCGGGACATCCTCGTCGTCATCCGCGCCATATACAAAGAGGTTGGGTCTTAACCCGGCTTCTTTAAGAAGCGCGATCATCAGGCGAGAATCGAAACCGCCCGAGACCGAAGAGGTCACGGCGTCCGGTGGCAGGGTCGCGAATTTTGAGAAACGAGCCCGGAGAGCCGTGAGCTGAAGCTCCAGCATGTCATCAAAGCTCGCATTGTTTCGCTGGATGGCTTTTATGGGTGTTGGTTTCTCTATTGTTTTAAAGGCACCGCCTTGCCACGCCAGAAGATGATGAGGCATCACGGCTGTGATCTCATTCACAAAAGTGGCTTCGCCCAGCACAAAGCCGGTGAAGGCATACTCATAGACGCCCTGTGCATTAAAGCTCAGGCTGTCTTTGAGGAGCGAAGCCTCAAGAAACCCGGCGGAGGCAAACGAGCCGTCTGTGTCACTATAAAGCTTCCAGCTTCCAAGACCGTCATTCACCATATGCAGCTCGCCCGCTTTGCCGATGACCGCCACAAATTGGCCGGTGCAATCCGTCCAGTCAAAACTGGCTGCGTCAAAGCTTTCATGAAGTGCGCGGGCGGCCTCTGGCCCGGTTTTATCGGCAACGAACAACGTGCCTGTGACAGCGATAAAGTCATTGTCGTCAAGTGGGAGGAAAAACGTCGTGCTCGCTCTGTCCGCCGCCCATAAAACAAGCGTGAGTTCGGGAAAGCCCGGCACATCAAGCTCCTGATAGCTTGAGGCGCGTGGCTGCAGGAATTGATGCAGGCGCTGGGCTTTTGCCGCGTTTTTTGGGAAGACAGCGAGAGAACTCATATAGGGGTCAGCCTCCAGCGGGTGCCTAAGCTATTGATGGCTTTATGCTTTGCAGCACTTCTGCAACAGCGATCTCTAGGTAGCCTATCTGCTCGCCCCGCGCCAGGCAAGATGTGCTGTGGTGCCGCCCATCCGTGGCCGGATCCCGCCACACCCCTTTGGCGCTTCTATCGTTAACCGTATATTAGTTTGTCCCGTGCCAATATTCAGACGTGGGGTCTTCCGCCCCGCAAAGATTAAGGTCGGGGGCTGTCGCGTCCCGCTATGTTCTGATTTTCCACCCTTCTGCAGTCGGTCTGCCATGATCCGGCCAGAGCTATATTTAGCTATATTTAGCTATGTTTTGTCGGTTTTTGGTTGGCTTCCGTTGAAGGAAGGTGACGCGTCTGCCCTCCACGTGAGCGCCGGGTCCAAATGCTTGATCAGGCGCCAGGGAAAGGTACTTCCATGGTACGATACACTGTGCAGGCAGCGGTGTTGCTGGTGATGTTGTCTTTTGCGCCCATGTCCGGTGCGCAGCAACCCTCAACGTCGCTGATTGATGACGAGACTTTGGGTGAGGTACGGAGCTGGCTTCTTGTGCCAGTGGTGTTCATGACGCTGGAAGCACAAAATCGTCGGTACGCCAACTTGAGTCAGGCGAATATCAACAGCCTTGATAGCCAGTGGCGTGCCGAGCGCGAGGCAGACAACCAACCCCTGATCGCCGCAACGCTCAATAACCCGCTTTCAACGTATCTTACCCAGGTGCAGGCCGCGTCTGCCGGACTGTTTACCGAAATTTTTGTCATCGATGCACAGGGGCTGAACGCGGGCCAAAGTGCCATTACGTCTGACTTCTGGCAGGGTGATGAAGCCAAGTTCCAGAAGACGTTTGATGTGGGCGCAGGTGCCATTTTTATCGATGAGGCGGAGCTTCATGAAGCATCCGGCACATGGCGTGCGCAGGCGAATATGACCCTGCAATCAGACAGGGGCCAGCCCATAGGTGCCGTCACTGTAGAGATCAACCTCACGGAGCTGGCACGCCGTAGCAGAAACACACCAGCGGGAGGCCAGTAATGTTGGATATCATCAGGAAGCTTTCCATCCCTGGCAAGGTCATCACCGCCTTTGGCGTTCTCATCGCCATCATGTTGGTATCGTCCATCATCACATTCGCAAACATGAAGCGGCTGTCGGCAACGCTTGATGGGGCGTCTGATGTGCAGAACTTCCGCAGCTCTTATAGTGAGTTGATCAGCAGCCTTGACCGGCAACGACAGGCCATTCTTTATCTGTTGGTTGCGAGCGACCGTTCCGTTCTTGTGCAATACAATGAGGCGGAAGAAAAGTTCGAGCGGGTCGCCAAAGACCTGCTGGATTACGCAGACCGGCGGCCGGAACTGGCGGCACCTGTTAACCAGATTATTGAAAAAGCGGAAGCATGGCGTGGCCAGTACGCTGAACGTCAGGTCAAGCTGATGTCACATTACCTGACAGTGAATGAGGCCCGGGCCATTGAGGCCTCAGGTGCGCCGGGCCATATATTTGATGAAATTCGTGAACTTGAAGCCGCAGTGGATGAAATTGAGCAGGAGATGGCTGCTCATGCCCATGAGGCGGCTGGTGCAGCCATCAGCGGCGTGAACACCATCACTGTTGCTTCCAACGTTTTGATTGTTGTTGTGGCGGTGATTGCAGGGCTGTTTTTCGCGCGTCAGATTGCGGTCCCTATCCGGCGCATGACCACCACGATGCTGACACTGGCGGATGGTGACGACACGGTTGATGTGCCGTGCATGAACTTCAAGGACGAGATCGGCCACATGGCGGGCGCGGTGAATACTTTCAAGGAAAATGCGATTGAGCGCACCCGATTGAGGAAAGAAGCTGAAGCCGCTCGACTACGTGAGGAAGAAGCCGAGCGCGAGCGCTTGCGTTTGGAACAGGAAGCACAGGAAGCAGAGCTCAGGCGCCAGCAGGAAGAGGTGGAAGCTCGCGAGCGGAAAACAGCATTGATTACCGCTCTGATCACGGAGTTTGATAGCAAGGTGCAGGACACCATGGCGCAGGTTGCGGCAGAGCTGAATAACCTGATGAATATCTCTGACCTGCTTGTGCAGACGGCGGACAAAACCGGCGATCAGACTTCGGCGGCGGCTGCGTCGGCGGAAGAATCCAGCTCCAACGTGCAGACCGTCGCGGCGGCTACAGAGGAACTTGGGCAATCTGTGGCTGAGATCGCGCGTCAGATGGACATGTCCTCACGGCAATCACAGGAAACGGCGTCCGCTGCGGGTCAGTCTGAGCAGATCATGACCGAGCTTGCCCAGTCCTCCGGTGCGATTGGTGAGATAGTCAAGCTGATCAATGACATTGCGGAGCAAACCAACCTGCTGGCGCTTAATGCCACAATCGAGGCAGCCCGTGCTGGCGAAGCGGGTAAAGGTTTTGCCGTTGTGGCCAGCGAGGTCAAAAGCCTTGCGAACCAGACGGGCAAAGCGACCGAGCAGATCAGCGAACAGATAGGCGCAGTGCAAGCGCAGTCCAACAGGGCCAATGATGCGATGAAAGCGATCCGCAGGGGTATCCAGCAGATCGCGGAGATGGCCTCTGGTGTTGCATCAGCGGTAGAAGAACAGCGCGCTGCGACGGACGAGATCGCCCGTAACGTACAGGAAGCAGCAACCGGCACACAGGACGTAAGCCGTCACGTAGCAGGGGCGGCGGATGGGGCGCGGCAAACGCGGGATGCGTCAAGCCAGATGGCGGTGGCGTCAAAAACCATTCAGCAGGCAACAGACCAGATGCGCAATGTGACCACACTGTTCCTTGATGATGTGCGGCAGCAGGCGCTGGAGGCTTAGGCTGTTTCGGTCTACACGGCCTTAGCGGGTGGGCCTTCAAATTCGCACAGGTGTGGCGGCAGGTAACTGTCGCTCAGGTTCACGTCACCGGGTTTGCCGGTGGTAAGAAGCCTGACCCTGCCTGTGCCCTTGTGCGCAAATTCCGGGTGCCGTTTCAGGTAACCTTCCAGTGACGTTGCAACAACATTGGGCTGTGAAAGAAGTTCCATGCCCATTGGTAATGCGCTTTCAAAATAGGGGCGGGCAAGGGGGAAGTGCGTACAGCCCAGAAGGGCGGCATCGGGTTTGCTGCCGGCATCCTCAAGCGCTTCCTGCACATAGCCTTCAATCAGGCCCTTCAGGGGGCGGGCACCAGCGGCCCCCTCAATGGCATCCACCAGACCAGGGCAGGCTTTCTGCACGAGCCGGATATTGGGCGCGCGTTTGGCCACTTCTTCCAGATAAGCACCGCTGTTGACAGTTTTCTGCGTAGCGAACAGCAGGATGGTTTTACCTGTCGGTTTTGCCGCGCTTTCCCCAGGGTGCTCCTGTGACCACGGCACGCCCGTGATGGCCTCCACCATAGGCACCAGCACACCAAGGATGCGGCGGCCGGGATAGGCGCGCGGCAACCATTTTTGCTGAAGCGTGCGAAGGGCAACGGCGGCTGCCGTGTTGCAGGCTAAAATGACTAGGCTGCACCCGGCTTTGAACAGGGTTTCCACACCCTCTCGGGTCAGCTCAACGATACGTTCGTTAGACCGGTGGCCGTAAGGTGCGTTGGCGTGATCGCCAAGATAGAGGAAATCCTGCTCTGGCATGCGCCGGTGCAGCGCTTCAAGGATGGTCAAACCGCCGGAGCCGGAATCAAATACACCGATCACTCTTCATGCTCCCAAAGGCTCAAGTGTTTAAGCCGTATTCTGCTACCTTGCGGTATAGTGTTGACCTTCCGATACCCAGACGGCGCGCCACTTCGGCCATGCGTCCATCATATTTGAGCAGCGTTTGCCGAATGATATCCGCTTCCAGTTCTGCGAGGGGCCGGATGTGGCCGTCCTGTCCATGCAATATCAGAAGAGCACCACCTTGTGGCATAATTTCGACAGGTGCGGCCGCTGCTGGTAATGTCTGGTGAGGGCTGGGCTGGATGGTTAGCGGTTGGCCCATCAGGTGCGGGAAATCGCTTTGCCGGAGCGTATCTTCCTCCGACAGGATCACAGCGCGGAAAAGCGCGTTCTGCAGCTGGCGGATGTTGCCGGGCCAGCTATAGCCTGAGAGCAGATCAAGCACGTCACGCGTGATGCGGCGGCGCGGCACTTCCTCAAGCGCGGATATCTGGGCGAGGAAATGTTCCGCCAGCGCCGGGATGTCGCTGTTCCTGTCCCGAAGCGGTGGTATCAGGATGGGGAAAACATTCAGCCGGTAATAAAGGTCTTCCCGGAACGCACCGCTGGCCGACAGGTCGGCCAAATTTCGGTTCGTTGCCGAAATGATCCTTATATCAACCCGCACGCTTTGTTTGCCGCCAACCGGGTCGATCTCTTTTTCCTGAATGGCGCGCAGCAGTTTGACCTGCACATCAAGGGGCAGTTCCCCCACTTCATCCAGAAACAGCGTGCCGCCATTGGCTTCCTGAAATTTACCGATGCGCTTTTCCGTGGCGCCCGTGAAAGCGCCTTTTTCATGGCCAAAAAGAATGCTTTCCACCAGATTTTCCGGGATAGCACCGCAGTTGACCGCAACAAATGCGGTGCCGGATCGCTCGCTGGCCTCATGGATCGCGCGGGCGAAAACTTCCTTACCCACACCGCTCTCGCCCTCAATCAGCACCGGAATGCTGGAGCTGGCTGCCTTTTTTGCCAGCTTGACCGCCCGCTGCATGCCCACGCTGGTGCCGACAAGGTTATCAAAACCATGCCCTTGCATCTGGCCGGTCATCTGCCCGCTGACCGGCGCGATCTCGCCGACAAAACCATTGGTCTTCAGTGCGGCCTCTATAGCGGTGCGGATACGTTCAGCGCTGGCGGGTTTGACGATAAAGTCGTTGGCGCCCGCGCGCATGGCATCCACCACCGTGGTGATGGAGGAATGTGCCGTGAGCATCACAACAGGCAGGGTGGGGTGTTTTGGGCGAATGGCGTTGAGCACCTCAATGCCGCTCATTCCTGGCATCATCAGGTCAAGCAGCACAACGTCTATAGGTGATGCGCCGGCGTCATTCAGCCGCTTGATGGCGTCCGCGCCGTCCATGGCGTGTTCAGCCACAAAGCCCGCCCGCTTGATCACCCCCTCCAGCAGCATCACCTGTGTCAACTCGTCTTCTACAATCAATACGCGTTCTTGTTTCATGCCTGATATCCCCCGATACGCATGATAGGTGCTGTCTCAGCCTGCAGCGCGAATCGGAATGTATCATTTCAGGACACTTGTTAACAAAACCCAAATGATAAAATTTTCTATTTCTGTAATTGAAAGAAAGAATGTTGCTTGAATGTGCATTTGCGCTACCTTTCTGGCTCGGGCGTGCGGCGCACGGGGGCAAATACAAAAAACAACCAAACATTTGGTGCCTGCCTGCCTTTGTAGATTTGCCTTTAATCTGTTTCAGGGAGATAAACTCATGAAACTAGCCGTTATTCGGGAAAGGCGAGACGCAGAGAAGCGTGTCGCAGCCACCCCGGACAGTATTAAAAAACTCATTGCGCTTGGTTTTACCGTCAGCGTGGAAAAAGGGGCCGGGGATGGTGCATCTATCCCGGATGGCGCCTTTGAAGCCGCCGGTGCCACTGTCGCCAAGGACCTCAAATCCACCCTCAAGGACGCGGACGTCATATTTTCCGTGCAGGGGTTGGAGGGCAAGGACGCCAAAGCCGCCAAGTCTGGCGCAGCGCTTCTTGCGGTCCTCAACCCGTTTCAGGAAGGGGAGCGCCTCGGTGACTATGCGAGCGCGGGCCTGATGTCCTTTGCCATGGAATTTGTGCCGCGCATCACCCGCGCGCAGTCGATGGATGTGCTCTCAAGCCAGTCCAACCTCGCGGGCTATAAAGCGGTGCTGGACGCCACGGCCGAGTTTGGCCGGGCGCTGCCGATGATGATGACCGCTGCGGGCACAATCGCGCCTGCCAAGGTGATGGTGATGGGTGCAGGTGTTGCCGGGCTTCAGGCTATCGCAACCGCGAAGCGCCTCGGTGCTATCGTAAGTGCAACAGACGTCCGTCCTGCAGCCAAGGAACAGGTTGAAAGTTTGGGCGGCAAGTTTGTGATGGTCGAGGACGAGGAAACCGCAGCCGCAGAAACCTCTGGCGGTTACGCGAAAGAAATGTCTGACGAGTATAAAGCCAAGCAAGCGGCCTTGATTGCGGAAACGCTGGCCAAGCAGGATATCGCCATCACCACGGCGCTTATCCCCGGCAGGCCGGCACCAAAGCTGATCACGGAAGACATGATCAAATCCATGAAACCGGGCAGCGTGATCGTTGACCTTGCGGTTGAGATGGGCGGCAACTGCGCGCTTTCGGAACCTGGCAAGGTGGTCGAGGCACATGGTGTTAAAATCGTTGGGCACAAAAACGTGCCATCACGCCTGGCGGCGGATGCATCCGCACTTTACGCCCGCAATCTGGTGCACTTCATCACACCAATGGTGAAAGACGGCGCGCTTGCGTTCGATTTTGACGATGAAATCATCAGGGAATCGCTCATCACCAAAGACGGCGCGGTCGTTAACGAACGCCTGAAAGGGGAGAAATAAGATGCATGACATTATCGTAAACCCATTCGTTCAGCAGTTCTCCGTTTTCATTCTGGCGATTTTCATTGGCTATTATGTGGTGTGGTCGGTCACGCCTGCGCTGCACACGCCGCTGATGAGCGTCACCAACGCCATCTCAAGCGTGATCATCGTGGGTGCGCTCATTGCCGCCGGGCCTGAGGGAGCAACGCTCTCCAAAGTGCTGGGCGCCATCGCCATCGGCCTCGCGGCCGTGAACATCTTTGGTGGTTTTGCGGTCACTGCCCGCATGCTCGCCATGTATAAGAAAAAGAAATAGGGGCCCGCGCACATGACACAAATGCACGCTGACCTCACAGCTGTTGCCTACCTGGTGGCTGCTGTTCTTTTCATCCTGTCGCTTCGCGGCCTGTCGTCACCTGTCACCAGCCGCAAGGGTAATATCTTCGGCATGGTAGGTATGGCCATCGCAGTGGTGACAACCATCCTCAACCCCGAGATCGTGTCCTATGACTGGATCATCGGTGCCATCGTGATCGGTGGTGGTATCGGCTTCATCATCGCCCGCAAGATCGCGATGACAGCCATGCCGCAGCTTGTGGCGGCTTTCCACAGCCTTGTGGGGCTCGCCGCCGTGCTTGTAGCGGCAAGTGCCTTCCTCAACCCGGTATCCTTCGGCATTGCGGACGCCATGGGCCATATCTACACAGCCTCCAAGATCGAGATGGCTATCGGCATCGCCATTGGTGCCATCACCTTCTCGGGCTCGGTCATCGCGTTTGCGAAGCTGAACGGCAACATGTCCGGCGCGCCGATCATGCTGCCCGCGCGGCACGTTATCAACAGCCTGCTGGCTTTAGGTATTGTTGGCGGTATTGGCTGGTTTGTAGTTGATAATGACGCAGCGATTGCGGGCATCCATGTTTTCTGGATCGTCACGGCGCTCAGCTTTATCATCGGCTTCCTGCTCATTATCCCTATTGGGGGTGCTGACATGCCGGTGGTGGTTTCCATGCTGAACAGCTATTCAGGCTGGGCAGCGGCGGGCATTGGTTTCACGCTTGCGAACACCGCGCTTATCGTCACCGGTGCGCTGGTGGGCTCCTCTGGTGCCATCCTCAGCTACATCATGTGTAAAGGCATGAACCGCAGCTTCATCTCTGTGATCCTTGGCGGGTTTGGTGGTGACGGCGGCGTGGCCGCAGGCGGCACGACAGAGACCCGCCCGGTGAAACAGGGCTCAGCCGAAGACGCGGCTTTCATCATGAAAAACGCTTCCAAGGTTATCATCGTGCCGGGGTACGGCATGGCGGTGGCGCAGGCGCAGCACGCGCTCAAGGAAATGTGTGATGTGCTGAAGAAAGAGGGCGTTGAGGTCAAATATGCCATCCACCCGGTGGCGGGCCGTATGCCGGGGCACATGAACGTGCTGCTGGCGGAAGCCAATGTGCCTTATGACGAGGTGTTCGAGCTTGAGGATATCAACAGCGAGTTCTCACAGGCCGACGTGGCCTTCGTGATTGGCGCGAATGATGTCACCAACCCGTCGGCGAAGACAGACCCGCAAAGCCCGATCTTCGGCATGCCGGTTCTTGATGTTGAGAAGGCTAAAACCGTGCTCTTTATCAAGCGCTCCATGGGCAGTGGGTACGCAGGGGTGGAGAATGAGCTCTTCTTTCGCGACAACACCATGATGCTGTTCTCGGATGCGAAGAAAATGGTGGAAGAGATCGTCAAAAGCTTCCACTAGAGCTGAGAGTATTTAAGGGGCATTCGGTTAAACCACCGGGTGCCCTTTTTGCGCGTTCAGATTGCGTTCATCATACACACTGTAGTATGCTAGCCTTTGAACGGTTGTCTCATATGGAGGGCTAGACCATGACAAAAAACACCTTGAGCCAAATCACTTCGCGCACGCTTGCTGTTGCTGGGTGTTTTCTAACGCTCGGTTTCGCACTGCCTGCCCACGCAGATGTTGATGTGCAGTTTGAAGGTTATGTCGCGGATAAGATGAACCGCATCACGGCCATTGACCGTAATCGCGAAGATGTTTTCCGTAACTATCGCACCGAAGGCAGCCGGGGCCAGGTCGACCCACGCGACAAGCTCAATGTCAGTTATTTCGCCGGTACTGAATGGGGCAATGAGCGCGTTTTCCCCAGCTATGATGATTATAATGTGCCAGACCTTATCAAGGAAATGATGGTGCGCGGCATCAAGGAAGCGGATCCGGACTTCAATGGCACTGTTCAGGTGACGATTGACAAATTGCGGATCAAGGACTTCTCGCTTGCGGTGATTTCTTCATCCACAACACAGATGTCAGGCACCGTGAAAGTGTTGGATGTTGCCGGTAACGTCACGTCAGAACATGATATCTGGTCCGGTATTGTGCCGGAGTATAGCGCGTCCAACAGATACAAGGGCCGAAACTACGCTTATGTTGGTAGTGCCGTGGCAACCCGGGTGGGGCCAATCGCCGCTGAATTTACGGAAAAAGCGCTGGAGACCCTGTATCCAGAATATGACGCACCGGGCCTCGTTATTGTGTCCAGCCGCTGACCTGCGCAGCAATCTTTCTACACTATGGCAAAAAGGCCGCTGCTCAGATGAGCGGCGGCCTTTTCTTTGGGAAGGGCCTTTTGGGAAGGGTAAGAATTGAAAAGTAGGGGCGGGTAGTTTCTTCTCGGTAGGGCCAATGATGAAACCACCCGCCAGAATGGCGCCGCTGTCAGGACCGGCACCTCACCGCGCCGAGGCATCCAACACAAGCGCGGTGTGCTCATGGTATGACATGATTGCAATTAATAATCAATCGCAAAATAAGCAAAGGTGAGATTTTTATGTCCGGGTCGAACATGGGCGGGAATAGCTGGGCGGTTGCCTGAGAGCTAGTGGCACACGTTCAGGGCTCACAGCGGCCTCGTGGTGGGCTGCGGTCGGCTTGCTTGGGGGCTTCTGCGCGAGAGGCCGTGAAGCCCCTCGTTCTATCGCATTCCCCCTCCCAAAAAGTGTGCCGGTGGCCGCTTATGCAACCTGAAAGCGGGAAATCAGCCCATCCTTGAATTCAAGTTGATACGTCAGCACTGCGGGGCTGCCGGGGAAGGTGCCTTCCACGCGCATGCGGGCCATAAGCGTTTCCCCTTGCCACTGATAATCAAGCGGGGTGTTGGTGGTTTTATACCGCGCCGTCACATCCTCTTTCCAGGCAAGTATCTCCGGTCGTCCTCTGAATGTTTTGCCTTCATCCAGCACTATAGCATCTGCACTGAAGCAGGCTGACAGGGTCTGAGGGTCATGGGCGTTGGTTGCCGCAACATAGCGGCCCAGAATAGCAGGAACGTCTTTCATCATGGGGCTCCTTATCTCCAAAGGTTGAGCCCGGCCGGGACTATAATTGTGCGCACCACCAATATGGGATAAACCGTCAGAAGCGACAAGAACCGACAAAAAAGTGGGATACTTACCTATGGGTAAGAATAGGACTTATACGCCGAAAACAGCAGCCGACGGAGTAGAGGCCGCGCTCAAGCTTATAGATGGGCGGTGGAAACTCTCTATCCTGTTTCAACTTTTCGGTGGCAAAACGCTGCGATTCTCTGAGCTGGAAAGAGCGATCGACGGCATCTCCCAGAAGATGTTGATCCAGCAACTTCGCCAGCTTGAGCAGGACGGCATCGTGCACCGCACCGTTTATCCCGAGGTGCCGCCCAAGGTGGAGTATGAGTTGACGGACTGGGGCCAACAACTCTGTCCTGCGCTGGATGCTATTTTGACATGGGCCGAGCAGCGCCCGGAGGGGTCGGAACCAAACTCCACCAGGAAAACCACTGAAACAAGCTGACCCCGGCTGCACCTGCGTTTGCGGGTGTGATATTTCGGTTTATTGATATTGACATTGCGAAGCATTATTAATAACGTCCGCGCCATTCAAGTTTGGCTCAGATTTCAGGGGTTCCCCAATGTCCGTATTTTCTCGCGTATATTCCTCGCGCCCACAGGTTCGCAACTTCCTTTTGTCCGGTTTGGCGGTGTCTGCGCTTGCCATGAATGTTTCAGCGCTTGAGCTGAGCGACGAGGAAAAAGAAAACATTGAAGAGATTATCGTTGAAGGTGAGTTGAGCCGCTACTCCGCCACCAAAATGGCGACCCCGATCTTTGAGACCGCTCGTTCGATCTCGATCGAGGACCAGCAGCAACTGCTTGATAAAGGCGTGCTTGAGCTTGCAGACGCTTACGTCTACGCGCCCGGCGTCTATGGCCAGAGCTACGGCTTTGCCACCCGCGGTGACTGGGTGAAGGTGCGCGGCCTGAATGTGGCGGAATACCGCGACAGCCTGCAGGCGCTTTTCGGCAATTATAACAACACCCGCAGCCATGTTTACACGCTCGAGCAGGTGGAAATTCTCAAAGGGCCGTCGTCTGTGCTTTATGGCCAAGGCTCGCCCGGTGGGCTTGTGAACGTGGTTTCCAAACGCCCGCGGGATGAAGCTTACCGCGAAGTGGTGGCCGAGTATGGCAACTTTAACCGCAAGCAGATCGCCGCTGACCTCACCGGCCCGCTGGATGACGCAGGTAAATTTCTCTACCGCATGATTGCGGTTTACCGGGACGCTGATACGCAGATCGACCATGTTGAGGACGACGCGCTGGTGTTTGCGCCGTCCATCACATGGCGGCCAAGCATGAGCACCAACATCACCATCCTTGGTAACTATCAGGATTATAACGGTCAGGCGGCGGCGCAGTTCCTGCCGCATGAAGGCACCATCTTCCCAGCCCCCAACGGGCAATATATGGACCCGAATGTTTTCCTCGGCGAGCCTGAGTTTGACCGCTACGACACCAAAACCAAGTCCATCACGCTGTTGGCTGACCATAATTTCAGCGCAAGCTGGGGCATGGAAGCCACGGCGCGTTACACCAAGGGGGAGGCTGACTACCGCCAGTCATGGCCGTCGTTCATTGGCGGCAACCGCTATATCGACGATGAAGGCAATGTGCTGCGCACCTTCTATCAGTCAGACGCGGCAAGTGACCAATATGCGGCAGATGTGCGCGTGCGCGGTGAGTTCACCACAGGCGGGCTTGAGCATAACCTGCTGGTGGGGGTCGACTATCAGGACGTAACGACAGATAACGACTATTATTACCCGTTCGCGCTGCCGGGTTTTGGCATCAATGTGTTCAACCCCGTATACGGCAATGTGCCAACCGTGGCTGAGCTGGGGCCATACTATGATAACCCCGAAACCAGGAACGAGCAGGTTGGTTTCTCGATTCAGGATCAGGTTCGTGTGGGGCGCCTGCTTGTGACTCTGGGCCTTCGGGGCGACAAGGTGAAAAGCGATACCGGCACCGCCACGCAGGATGATGAGGAACTGAGCACATCGGTTGGCTTCATGTATCAGTTGCCGGGCGGTTTTTCGCCTTATGCCAGTTTCTCCGAATCGTTCGAGCCTGTTGTGGGCACGAAGTTTGATGGCAGCGCCTATGACCCGCAAAAAGGCAAACAGGTTGAGGTGGGGATCAAATACCAGCCCGAAGGCACCAATGCGCTGATCACCGTCAGCTATTTTGATATCGACCAAAGCAACCTCGTAACCGCTGACCCTGACCATCCGGGTTTTTCCGTGCAGGAAGGCAACGTGACCATCAAGGGGTTCGAGTTTGAAGCCCTCGGTAGCGTGGGTGATTTCACGCTTGAGGGCAACTATAGCCACCTGGATACGGAAACGTCTGACGGCTTCCGGCTTGACAGCATCCCGGCGCATCAGGCCTCAAGCTGGGTGACATGGCGCCCAAGCGATGTGATGCTGGGCTTTAAAGCGGGTTTTGGTGTGCGCTACGTAGGCGCAAGCTGGGACGGCGCAGACAACATCAAAACACCGTCTTACACGCTGGCGGATGCCATGGTCGGCTATGAGACAGACCGGTTTGACCTGTCGCTCAACGTGCATAACCTGACCGACAAACAATATATCGCCACCTGTATTGCGCGCGGTGACTGTTTCATCGGTAAGGACCGCACCGTTGTGGCGCGCCTCGCGGTGAAATTCTAGGGTATAGAGCGTTGGGGGCAGGGCCATCACCCTGCCTCATGGTCCTGCTTTATGGCCCTGCCTCATGATCCTATCTTGGGCGCGCAAACGCCCCGGTTATGACCAGGGCGTCACCAGATATTTCTCACCCGTCCGCATCGCGCGGTAGTCCGTCACCGCTTCTTTTGTGAGCATTTCTTCAAGGTTCACGCGTTTTTTGTAGCTGCTCGCAAACGTGGTGGTGAGGTTTTCAAGCACCCGCTGGCGCATGCGTGCCGCCACTTCCATACCCACCGACTGCAGGAACGGGAACAACAGCCAGCCAGAGAGTGTCCAGCCGAAACCGTAACTCGGCGTCAGCATCGTCGGGCTCACATCCAGCCGGCCATAGATGAACATGCGCTTCTGTTGGTTGGAGCCATAGCGTGAATATTCAGTCATTTTTGTAACCGCAACCTGCTCCATCGCCTTGAAGGCGGTATCAACCGCCTTGCCGCCGCCAATGGGGTCAAAACCATAAAACGCATCGGTGTCGTCAATCGCGGTGCGGAGCTGTTTCATGAAGTCATCATCCGATGAGTTCACCACATGGGTAGAGCCAAGCTTTTGAAGCAAGCCGACCTGCGCATCCTTGCGCACAATGTTCACGAGCGCGAGGCCGTCTTCCTTGCAAATCCGCGTCAGCATCTGCCCGAGGTTGGAGGCCCCCACCGTGTGCAAAATGGCACCTTGTTTGTCCATCTTGGCGTTCTCGGCAAAACCAAGCGCGGTCATCGGGTTCACGAACGCGCTCGCGCCGTCCTCCGCCGTGTGGTCACCCAGCGGCAGGCACATTTTGGCATCCACAATGCAGTATTGGCTGTAGGCATTGCCGGGCACGCACGCCACCCGCTGGCCCATCAGCGCCTTGGCCATGTCCCCGTCGCCGGTGGCAACCACAGTGCCAGCCCCTTCATTCCCCGCCGGGAGCTTGAGGCCATGCCGCGCTTTTGAGCCGGTGTTAAAGGGCTCAGGCATGGTGGCCACAAACTTGCCGGTGGAATAGTCGGCATTCTCAAGGTCCGCAGCGCTCGTGAGGATCGCAAGGTCGGAAGGGTTAATCGGCGCCGCTTCCATCTTCACCAGCACCTGATTGCCGCTGGGGTCCGGGAAGGTCACGTCTTCAATCGCGACGGTGAGCGTGCCGTCACTTTCAAGCGTGGTGAAAAGTTGTTTGCCCGTTGTGCTCATACCCTTGTCTCCTTCTCACGAATGCGGTTTATGCGCTGCCCGCCAGCCGGGGCCGCCACATATGTTTGTTATTAGGTCATGTAGCGCGGTTGCGCCAAAGGCAAGGTGGTGGTGGGCAGATTGGTGATGACCTACCTAAATTGCCCTGAACCAAGGAGACAGCATATCTCTAAGCCCGCTTCCGGCTAGAAGCGGCCTAGTTTGGATATAGGCGGATGCATGTTTGCATGAGGATCACTGAGCACTTACTCATCAAAGCAGGACCCATTACAAATCATACACTCCGCCTTTTCACTTAGTTCATGCGGACTTCCAATAATTTTCTCGCAAGTGGATGGAGATCGATGTCACAGGCTTGCTTGAGGCGTCGCTTCCCCAGTCGTTTATCCATTACTGCCAAGCTCTGGATCAGTGGGTCCTCATCGTCTAGTGCTTCATCTATGCTCAGGTCATGGATGAATTCCCAGCATGACTGGTAGACACGTTGACGAGAGATTTCACCGTATTCTACTGGCTGGCCTTGGTACCTTTTTATCTGCTCATCTGTCAGTGGTAATGGGCCTTCCGCCCTCCATGACATTCGATTACCCGAGGCACGAGTACAGAAGTTGGCTACCACCTCACCATCCAGAGTGAACCAAGCATGGCCACAAGAACAGTTGCCGTAGGCCGTGCTATGAAGTGCGACACGACCTTTGAATGCGTCCGCAAAACGCGCTTCAATGAGCTTTTTTAGTTTTGACCAACGCATAAGTCACCTCCGCTTGAACTTCGGTCCGACATACGTACGGACTTCGTTGCCACGTTCCAGTTCATGGTTCTGCAGCCACATAGCTTCTTTGGCATCCGCAGCCTGACTAGCCTGTCTTTCTGCAAAGATCATTGCAAGTTTCAACAGAGCTAGTCTCTTGTTGGCATGTTGTGACCGTTCCTCTTTCGCCACGACAGACACACCAGAAGGCCTGTGAGTGGCCCTGACGGCACTATCTGTTGTGTTGACATGTTGACCACCGGGTCCTGAGGCTTTCATGGTCTGATAATCCACGTCTTGAGGATTGAGAGTCGGCACATCAGCAATTGAAGGTGCTTTCTTTACCGATACAAACCAGTTCTTCCGCTTGTGGTTCGCCCGGTAAGGGCTTTCGCCAATCCATTTGATAGAGCCTATACGACTCTGCGCAAACGTATCGACCCCCTTGCCTTGTACTTTGAGTAGAAGTGACGGGGAGTGAGGAGATGGCTCCCCTTCCCACATCAAATCGGCGGCTAGACCTTCCGCCTTGGCCTCCTTAACAAATTGCTTTGCGAGGTTCACGACCACCCATTCACATTCACGCGGACCAGATCCGGCGGAAACATGTAAGTAAACTTCCATTACCGCCTCCTGGTCTTGTATGTAATAAGTGGACGCATGGCAGCCACAGGCTCAATCAATCCGGCATTGGAGAGATCACTAATCACCTCTTCGATGTCTTTATAGGCCTCTGGTGCTTCTTCGAAGATCAGTGCATTGTCTTCACAGATCACACGACCTCCAAGCTTGGTCTTGGCCAGCTCAGAAATGCTGTAACGCTTTGAAAGTTTTGCCTTTACGTCGGTACGTTTCCATTTACGTCCTGCACCATGTGCCAGTGACCAGAGCGCAGCTTCTGTTTTCTCGGCCTTTGGCATAACCACATAGGTGATTGCCCCACGAGAGCCGGGGATAACCACTGCCCCATTGTCGCTTGGCGCAGCACCCTTGCGGTGAAGCCATAAACCATTCTTTGGTGTCACGCTGTTGTGGCAGATGTCCAGCAGGCATTTACCGTCGGCGTTCAGCTGCTCCATAAAACGTCGTGCGATAACCTTCCGGTTTACCTCAGCCCACGAAACAGCTTTGTCATGGCATTCAATGTAGGAATCAAAAGCATCAGTTTTCGCCCTGAGGCCCTGAGCCTTATATCTATCCACATGCCTACGCAGGATGGCTTCACCCAGACCGCGAGAACCACTATGCACCAAAAGATGCACAGACTTGGCATCAACGCCGATCTGCTCGGCAACTTCAGCATTGAAGATTGTCTCGACCGCTTGGAACTCCGCGAAGTGATTACCACCACCAATAGTGCCTAACGAATGCCCTGCATCCTCAGATGATAGGCCTGCCGCATCCAGCAAATCACTTACGTCGCCGTCATAAACCTCTTCAAAACCTGTCAGTTTCTTTACCGTCTTATCAAGTTTGAACTTGTGAACAGCAATATCGGTTCGCCACAGTCCCATTCCGCAGCCAATGTCATTCCCCACCAAGTGAGGATAGAGGACGCCTTCAGCCAGAAACGAGGCTCCCACCGGGATACCTATACCTGGATGCAGGTCAGGGTGACCCACTGCCCGAGTGATGCCCGGTAGTCGTGCAGTCTCTTGAAGCTGGCGAATAGCTTCGCCTTCAATCCAGCTTTGATCTGATGCAATAATGTTTATTGAGTTTTGACCTGTGCAACATGCACAGTCAGTTGTTAGCTGAGAACTCTCAGCTTCATAGGAATTGCCCATGATTTTTCTTCCTGATTCAGAAAGTTAATAGGTAGTGTCGAAATGTCAGCTGAATTCATCTTTTGCATTGTGACCCTCCTTATTCTGATCAGTTGATGGGCAAAATCGATGCCGGGTGTATAAGCTTGTGATTTTCAGAACACAAGCCCTGACATTTGCTTACTCTCTCGCAAAGGGAAGTTGTCTATTCATAATTGTAAAATTACAACAGTCATAAATCCACAGCGGTAAGCGTGGCAGTGGGCACCACTGCCAGCGTCCGTAAATTATGGATTCCTGCCTTGGGAATATCCGCTTTGGGCGGGAACAGACCTTTGACGTTCATCTCTACCTGCCGCACAGAATCTACCTCTCCCCTCTTTGTGATATTGACATTGCAAATCATTCTTAATAGCTTGCCCGCAACTTGATACTCAGGCGGGTTATGGGCGTATGCGCCCCGTGGCCCGGCGTGCGCGCACAAACAGAGGGGTCGCGATGCCAGAATTATCCTATTTGATGGTGCTTGCTGCCGTGGTGCTGACATTGGCTGGCACTCTTGTGTTGCGGCAGGCCTGGAAGAAAAAAGGCGCGCGCGACATGCGCCTTGTGGCCACCGGCTGGGCGTTGATTGCCTTTTCCTTCGTGCCGTGGGTTAGCACCAGCACGCCAGATTGGGGCAGCGCGGTGGCGCTTTGTGCGCTGATGACGGTTGGGCTGGGTGCTATTGCCTATGCGGCATGGAAGCAGCCTGAAAGCCGCAAGGCCCAAAAAGCGCGCACTAAAGAGCGCGCGGTGCGGGGCCAGTCAGACGGCGTTAAACGCCCGCTGGACCTGAAGGCAGGCATGCGGCGCACGCTCACGTTTCTGCTGGCGGGGCCAATTGCGGGGGTGGCGTCGCTTTACCTCACGCTGTTTCTTTATGGTGTGCTGCAGCAAAGCAACCCACAGGGGCAGGTGTTTGCGGCGCTGTTTGCTTTTCCGCTGTTCTGGGCGGTGCTGTCTGTGTTTGCAACCTATGACATGCCAGCCCTGCGCCGGGGCGGTATTGTGTGCCTGAGCGGCGTTTTGGGTGTTGTTGGCACCTATCTGGTATCCTGAGGAGAAGATGGCCATGGCATCCGATAGTCAAACACAATCACCGGCATCAGCAGGCGTAAAAGCAAACGGCCAGAAGGGCTTTGTAGCGCAAATGCTTTCAGGCCATTCGGCCGTTGGCCTCGCCGTTGGGGCCTTGATGTATATCATCTGTATCTCCGGCACGCTGATGGTGTTTCATGAAGAGTTCCAGCGCTGGGAACAGCCGAACGCCACCGAGTTTGCCGTGGGCGGGGCTGAGCCTGCGGCAGTGGCACGCGCGGCAGATGCTGCGCTTGCGCGGGTTGGGGAAACCCCGCACCATTTTTATGTGGGTTTGCCAACCGAGGGCTTGCCGCGCCTGAGCGTGGCCTATGACGACAACCACGGCTGGTTCGCGGACGCGGACGGTAACCTGGGCGAAGAAGTGCATCACCCGTGGTCAGAATTCCTTGAAGGTTTGCACTATTACCTGCACCTGCCGAACACGCTGGGCCTGACGGTGGTGGGCATATTGGGCGCGATGCTGGTGGGGCTCGTGATCTCCGGCGTGCTGGCGCACCCGAAAATCTTCCGTGATGCCTTTGCCATGCGACTGAGGGGCAACAAACAGCTGGCGGAAGCGGACCTTCATAACCGGCTGAGCGTGTGGGGTGCGCCGTTTCACTTTGTGGTGGCCGTAACCGGCGCGGCCATTGGCTTGGCCTCTGTGCTCTCATACATCGCGGCAGATACCTATCTGGAAGGTGACTTTGAAGCTTTTTATGAGCCTGTTTTTGGCTCTGACCCCGCGGAAGATGAGACACCCGCGCCGGTGGCCAATATCGCGGCGGCGCTCACCAACCTGAAGGCCGAGGCGGAAGGCGTGGTGCCGTGGTATGTGATGATGCACGACCCGGGCACCAAAGGGCAGGGCGCTATCATCCTGGCCGAACACCCCGGCCGCCTGATTTATGGTGAGAATTATTATTTTGATGAGGCTGGCACTATCACCGGCAAGCTTGGCCATTCAGACGGCCCTGTGGGCCAGCAGATTATCGCCAGCGCTTACACCGTGCACTTTGGCTCCTTTGGCGGGCTGCCGGTGAAGCTTATCTATGGTGTGCTCGGGCTTGCGATCTCCATCGTTTCCGCGACCGGGGTGAATATCTGGTTGATCAAACGGCGGGAGAAGGGGCGCCCGGCGCCGAAGCTTGAGCTGGCGTGGGCGGCCACCATTTGGGGCACGCCGCTTGCGCTTGGCTGTTCCTTCATCGCGGCGGTCTCGGGCATGGTGGATGACGCTTTGATCACGGCCATTTTTTGGCTGGTGCTTTTGGGGCTTATCAGCCTTTCCCTGCTCGCCACTGACCGGGCTGCCTTCTCGCGGGGCCTGCGCATGGGCGCGGGCGGGTTGATTGTGCTTGGCGTTGCCCTCAAGTGGGGTGCCTATTGGGGCGAGGTGACATCACCGGCGGCGGTGTGGGTGAATGTGGCGTTTCTGATGACGGCGGCGATTTTCATCTGGCAGGGGTGGCCGAAGGGGCGGGTGCGAAAATTGGTGCCTTCAGCGGCTGAGTAAGACGGTGGGCAAGAGCTGGGTGAGGGGAGCGAGCTAGTGTGGCGGGTTACGCCACACTTTACGCCACACATGCGCCACACATTTCCGGTTTTCGCCCCGGATTCCGCCACAGATTCCGCCACACATGCCACACTTTCGCGGTATTCAGATACCTTTTCAGCTCTTTTTGGGTGGTTTGGGGAAGAAGGCGGGCGTGCTTTCCATATAGGCTTCATAGCCCGGGCGGCGCTTTTTCAAACTGCGTTCCAGCATGGGTACGCCGGACCATTTCATCAATATAAAGCTCATGAGAATCGGTGCGAAAATCAGCGTAAGGTCATGACCTATAAGCCATAATCCCCACCAGACGCAGGCGTCACCAAAATAATTCGGGTGCCGGGTCCAGGCCCAGAGGCCGGTTGTCAGCACCTTTCCTTCATTTGCGGGGTCGGCCTTGAAACGCACCAGCTGATGGTCGCCAACAGCTTCAAAAAACAGGCCGATCGCCCATACTAGAATTCCTGAAAGAGACCATAAATCAAGGGCTTGCGGTGCTTGCGCCAGCAGGCCGATCACCGGTGCGATGATGATGAGAATCAGCGTACCCTGCAGGAAAAACACGATACCAAGCGAATAGAGGTGCCTGCTCAAGCCCTCGCGCTTGCCGATAATTTTGACGTAGCGATAATCTTCACCGTGCGCCAGATACCGTTTAAGAAGATGGTAAGAAAGCCTTACACCCCAAAGGCTTAGAAGTGCCAGTACCACTGCCTGCGCGGAACCGATATGCGGCAAACCGTGGGCGGCGGCAAGGCTCGTGATAATGAACCCGGTGCCCCAAAAAGCGTCAATAAAACTCACGTGACCCCGAAAAATACTGATAATCCAAAGGGTTAATATTGAAATCCCAAGCGCGAGCGCGCCGTCCATATATAATGCCTGCATTTGATGTTCTCCACTTCCCTCCTTGTACGAACTAGGGGAAAACTGGATTGTGTCACTCAAATATTTTCGAGAAAATTTGGCGGAAAGCCGTTTGCCGGGCTATATGGGGCAGGAAAGGATCACCATGGCTGAACAGGCGACAATTATTGATTTCCTTGGCGCGAGCCTGCGTGGGCTTGAGGCATCCGGGCGTCCGCTCCTGACCCCGAGAGAACAGGATGTGGCGGACGAAATCGCCAGTTCGCTCGATCATGCGCTTGAAACCATGGTGTCGGAACTGGAGGCCGTGGCGTCATGCCAGCAAGAGGAAGACGACACACCGGAGGAAGAACTGCCACCTTTTGAAGCATTTTGCGTTGGCTTGAAAAAGATTGGAGACACTCTAATTCCGCATTTGGTTGAAGAATTTCGGATTCTTTGCCACAAGAAGGGCGCACCGGTTCGGCCCTTTGGCTGGATCATCAGAGCGCGCTCGGATGCTTTTGTGGCCTATTTGCTGCAGGTTGCGCAGGTTCATGGGCTTGCTTTTGATGACAGCCTTGAGCGTGTTGGCAAGAACGAACAGATCGTACTCGCACACTTGGGAGCCGACCTGCGCATGTTGATGCAGCGGGAGCTAGACAAGCTGGAACGCTGAACGAAAGTTGAAAAGTCGTTCAGCAATCGTTCAGTCTCGTCGCAGTAGGTTTAGGGGGTAATTGAGCAAGCCGTGAGAACAAGAATGAAACAAACAGCTTTGTGGCCAACTCTACTTGTAGCGATGATCGCCTTTGGCGGTACGACGAGTGCCGACGACGAAAAGATGACCCGGTCCGAGAAGCGGATGGCCAGGATCATGGAAGATTATAAGCCGACAGGTAAGGTGAAACACTGTGTTCCGCTTCGTTTCCTGCGCGATTCTACCATTGTTGATGACCAGACGATTTTCTTCAAGAGCGTAGGCAAGCGTGCCTATATGAACCGCCTGCCGCATAAATGCTCACGCCTGTTTGCTGAAGAACGCTTCATGTACTCCACCTCCATCTCCTCACTATGCAAGATGGAGATTATCACGGTGCTGGATAGTTTCGGGCGCCAGTGGGGCAGCTGTGGTCTCGGCGAATTTGAGGAAATGGAAAAGCTTTCCAAGGCTGAGAAGGCTGAAATAGCCGCTCAAAAAGCTGAAGAAAAACAGCCGGGCGCCGAGTCAAATTAGGAGAAAATTCCGCCTACAGCCATTCGGTTAGAGGCGGCTCTTCCCTTCAAGAGTGGCATTTTATCGCAGCCGTCCTGCGTTTTGTCGCATTCATGTTCCGCTAAAGCTGGAATGGGTTCATACCGCGTTTTGTAACTATATTACAAAGCGACGCGAGGAAACCCAACCCATGAAACTCACAGAGCAGAGCCTGAAGAATCCGGCCGCTGTCATGGTATTAGCAGCCATGGCAATTGTGCTGGGCGTGGTCATGTTGACCAAGCTGCCAGTGCAACTTTTCCCAGCTATTGAGCGGCCCCAACTGGCCGTGCAAACCTTCTGGCGTTCCGCCAGCCCTTCCGAAATTGAATCAGAAATCGTTGAACCAATCGAGGAAGTGATGCAGGGCATCCCCGGCATGGAAGAGATGCGGACATTCTCTAACCCAAGCTTCGGTTTTGTCTCGATGGAGTTTGCGCTTGAGACCGATATGGACCATGCGCTCATTGAGGTGATCAGCCGGCTGAACCGCCTGCCGCCGCTTCCCGCCGATGCCGACCGCCCGCAGGTTTTGATGAATGGGGGTGATCCGTCAGGCGAAACACTCATCTATCTGTTCACCCAGTTTCAGGAGGGCAGCAGCCTTGCGCAGGATGAGTATGTAACCTTCATTGAAGACGAGGTCGTACCCCAAATCGAATCCGTTCAAGGCGTGTCGCGGGTGTCTGTTGAGGCCGGTAGTGGCTTTGGTGAACAGTTGCAGATCGAGTTTGATGCAGTGCGCGCCGCTGAACTTGGTATCAGCATCAACTCCATCGCACGGGTTATCGGCCGTACGGTTGATAGCTCAGGTGGCTATCTTGAAGTTGGTCGCCGCCGCTACCTGCTGAACTTCCAGGGTCGTTATGATCCCTCCGAGCTAAGCGAGCAAATCCTCGATTGGCGTAACGGCAAGCCGGTAACGCTTGGCGATATCGCTACTGTGCGTGTCGCGCCGCCAGACGCCACCCAGGTTGTGTACCAAAACGGTAACCCTGCGGTAGGTATGCGTATTGTGCGCAATAGTGGCGCCAATGTGCTCGCAACCATCGACCGTCTGACGGAAAAGCTGGACGAGTTGAACGCTGGTATGCTGGCGGAACGTGGCATTTCGATCCAAAAGTCTTTTGACCCATCAGTCTTTATCAAACGCGCCATCAACCTTCTCAGCACCAACCTTCTTGTGGGTGTGCTGCTGGCTGTCGGTGTGCTTTGGTGGTTCCTGCGCCAGATCAGAGCGACACTTCTGATAGCGCTCACCATTCCCGTCTGCCTGTTGACGACGATCATTGTGCTCGCGCTCTTTGGTCGAACGGTGAATGTTATTTCGCTTGCAGGTCTCGCGTTTGCCACCGGCATGGTACTTGATGCCGCCATTGTGGTGCTGGAGAATATCGTACGACTGCGAGAGCGCGGTGAAAAGGCCACGATGGCGTCGCTCATTGGGGCCTCACAGGTCTGGGGCGCGCTGCTGGCATCAACCGCGACCACGGTTGCGATCTTTGTGCCCATACTTTTCCTGAAGGATGTTGAAGGCCAGCTGTTTGCAGATCTTGCCCTCACCATTGCAATCGGGGTTGGTGTGTCGCTGGTCGTTGCCGTAACCATCCTGCCTGTTGCAGCCGAGCATTGGCTAAAGAAGCTTCCGTCTAATGAAGATGCAGGCAAGCGTGGCCGCGCATTCGCAGCTAAGCTAATGTGGTTGACCGGCTCACCCCTGCGCCGGGTCGCACTCATTGGTGGCCTGATGTCCGGTGCCGTGCTCCTCAGTTACACCATGCTACCAAACCTCAACTACCTGCCACCTGTGAAACGGGATGCGGTGGACGCCTTTATGATGTTCCCGTCCGGCGCCAATGTTGAGACGATTGAAAATGAGATTGTTAAGCCGATCGTTGAACGCCTTGAGCCCTACATGAAAGGCGAAAAGGAACCGGCGCTTCGGAACTATTACATCATCACCTTCCCGAACGGGGCGGCGGGTACGCTGGGTATTCGCGCGAAAGACCAATCGCAGGTGCAGGAGTTGCAGCGCCTTGTGAATGAAGAGATATTGGTTGGCTTCCCGGATGTGTTTGCCTTTGGCCAGCAGGGTAACCTGTTTGGTGGTTTTGGCGGCAATGGCTCGGTGCAGATGCACATTCAGTCACGTGATCTGGACGGTTTGCGTGATGTGATCTCAACCGCTATGCAGCTGGTGCAGGAACACCTGCCGGGTGCACGTGCACAGCCTAACCCTGATCCCAATGTTATCTCGCCTGAGCTGAAAATTCGCCCCAACGATCGCCGCCTGGCAGAGGTTGGTTTTACCCGCAACGAAGTGGCTAACATCGTGCGCGCGCTGGGTGACGGCTTGTGGCTTGGGGAACACTTTGATGGTGAACGCCGGGTGGACATGATCCTGAAGTCGCAAGATTGGGCCGAACCTGAGATGCTGGAAAGCGTGCCGGTTGCGACTCCGCGTGGCGGTACCGTCGTTCTGGGTGACCTTGTTCAGATTGAGCGCGGTGTTGGCCCAACCTTTGTACAGCGGGTTGACCGCAAACGTACGGTAACGCTTAACATCAACCAGCCGGACGACATGGCGCTTGAAGACATGGTCGCCATTTTGAAAGAGAAGGTGGAACCACAACTCAAGCCGATGATGCCAGCGGATGGTCTGATCTCATATGGCGGCAGCGCTGATGCGCTTGACCGCGCCGTGGGCTCACTTTCCGTGAACTTCATTCTGGCACTTGGGCTGTTGTTCATGATCCTTGCGGCGCTCTTCCGCTCCCCACGGGATGCAATGTTTGTGGTCATTACCATTCCGCTTGCGACAGTTGGCGGCGTGCTTGCACTCCAGATTCTCAATCTGGTTTCCTTTGCACCGCTTGACCTGCTTACCATGATTGGTTTCATCATCCTGCTTGGTTTGGTGGTAAACAACGCCATCTTGCTTGTTGCGCAAACCCGTGCAGGGGAGGCCGAGGGGCTGACGCGGGATGAAGCTGTGGAGCGGGCACTTGCGCTTCGTATGCGGCCCATCTTCATGAGCACGCTCACGTCCATAATGGGTATGTTGCCGCTTGTTCTGTTCCCCGGTGCAGGGAGCGAAATCTACCGCGGCATGGCGGCGTGTATCGTTGGCGGCATGTCGGTTTCCACAATCTTTACCTTGGTGTTGCTGCCGTCGCTTCTGCGGTTCAAGGAGGCTGGCCTGATAGCCGCCGCCTTTGCCCGGTTGCGTCGCCGCCGCCTGCACCCAGCTGAATAATATATAAAAAGCGAGGAAGTATCATGTTTTCAAAAATGTCTGATAAGGGCTTGCGCCCACGAGGATTGGTAAAATCGGCACTGGTTGGCCTGGCGCTTGGGGTGGGTGTAATGCCTGCCCAGGCCCAGCAGCAGGAACAGCCACCAGCGCTTGTTGAAATAGCTGAGGCAAACGCGGAGATGATGGCGCCCCAAGCTTATATGCCGGGCACTGTCATCAGCCGTAACGATAGCCGCATTTCCGCCGAGATCGCGGGCCGTGTGGTTTGGGTGGCACCGGAAGGTACTTTCCTCAAGGAAGGCGAGGTGGTTGCCGAGATTGACGACCGCAACCCCAGACTTGCTCTGGCGCGCAGCAAAAGCCAGATCAAACGACTTGAAGCCCGTATCAGCTACCTGAGGTCTGATCTCCAACGGGTGCGGGAGCTTGCGGCCAACAATAATGTGCCACCCAGCCGCCTTGAAGAAGCGGAAAGCACGCTGTTGATGACCGAAGAAGAGCTTTCGCAGGCCCGTGTTGCGGCAGAGCAGGCGGAAGTTGACCTAGACCGAACGAAAGTGCGTGCACCATTCCCCGGAAGGGTGGTGGAGCGGCTGGCGCAGGCTGGTGAATATTCCTCCCCCGGTCGCCAGATCGCGCGCCTTGTAGACACCGAACATCTTGAAGTTAGTGCACAGGCACCTGTTACACTTTCACGCATGCTGGCTGATGGTCAGTCTGTCGTTCTGAAACGGGACACCGAGGTCATTGACACCAATATTCGGGCCATTGTGCCGGTGGGTGATGCCCTGAGCCGTACAATGGAAATTCGGGTCACGGTGCCGTCTGGTGGTCACTACGTTGTTGGTGGTGCCGTGCAGATTGGTGTGCCAGCAAGTGCGCCAAAGCAGGTGGTTTCCGTGCCGCGTGATGCGCTGGTGCTGAGGAATGACGGCACCTATGTTTTCCGCGTGAAGGAAGATAATACCGCTGAGCGCATGCTGGTAACAACCGGTGCTGCAACCGGAGGCCGTGTGGCGATCGTGGGCGGTATTGAAAGTGGTGACCGTGTTGTTGTGCGGGGTGGCGAGCGTTTGAGGCCTGGCCAAGCTGTACAACTCCGTGATGGTGAGACCCAAACGGCGAGCAGCCGTTAGGTTGCGGTAATGCTGTTTCGAGTATTTGATGGCGAAAGAGACCAAAAACACTGTTGGCGATAGCCGCGTCCCGGCCCATAATGCCCGCGCGCAGGAGGCTTCTTTTGAAGTTCCCGCGCGCGGTTTTCTTGATGGCGACCTTGCGGGTGCTAAAGAAAACCGTGTCGGTGTTGGGGTAACTCGGGGGAATCTGTCGCCTATGGACAGTCTTTTTGGCGATAAAGAGCGCACGTTCTGGATATTCCAGATTGGCGGTTGGACAGGGTATTGTCTGCTCCGTACGTTTCAGGCCATCACCAGTGGTCAGGATCTTTATCATTACACTTGGGTGATTATTGCGGCGGCGCTCGTGGGTTTTGCCATGACCAGCGTTATGCGGAACCTATACCGCATGGTGCGTGAATGGGCGCTGCACTGGTTGCTTTTGTGTGTGATTTTTGTCTGTGGTGCTTGTGGCTTGATATTCTCGTCCATCGAGCTTTATATCGCGCCGTTTCTGATGCCGGGCTGGGTACCGTTTACGGGGCTTGAGCTATTCGGGAATGCGATGTTTGAATCGACGGCGCTTTTTGCGTGGTCCGCGCTCTATTTTGGGTATCACTATTACCAGAGCATGCAGGAACAGCAGGAGCAGGTGCTGAAAGCAACCGCCATGGCGCACCAGGCGCAGCTCAAGATGCTGCGCTACCAACTGAATCCGCATTTTCTTTTCAATACGTTGAATGCGATTTCGACCCTCGTGCTCGAGAAGGCAGAAACAGATGCCAACCAGATGCTGACAAAGCTTTCGAGCTTTTTGAGGTTCACGCTGGTCAACCAACCTACACAGCGCATCAGTCTTGATCAGGAGCTTTATGCGCTCGGGCTTTATCTTGATATTGAGAATGTGCGTTTTGGTGACCGGCTGAAGGTCGATTTTAATATCTCGGAAGCCGCAAGTGCTGCACTTATTCCGAGCCTGCTTTTGCAGCCGCTTATCGAGAATGCCATCAAATATGCCATTGCACCATCCATTGAAGGCGGCACCATTCGCGTAAATGCGGACGTGAGCGACGGCAAGCTCATTGTGATTTTGGAAGATGATGGGCCCGGTCTTGAGGATCTTGAAAACATCGTCAGCCAATCCGGTTCAGGTGTTGGTATTGTAAATACCAAAGAACGCTTGCTGCAGATTTACGGCCCTAATCACCGGTTTGTATTGACCAATCTGGAGCCAAGCGGGCTTGGCATTCGCGTTGAAATACCTTGCGAACGAGAAAAACGCCCGTAAGCTTTTGCTGGGCAGAAAGACTACAGGACTGAATTTTATGGCCAAAATTCGTACACTACTTGTTGATGATGAACCGCTTGCTGTGCGGGGGCTGAGCATTCGCCTGCAGCCGTTTAGCGATGTGGAAATCATCGGTTCCTGCTCCAACGGTCGTGAAGCAGTGAAGTCGATCAAGGAATTGAAGCCTGATCTCGTGTTTCTCGATATCCAGATGCCGGGCTTTGATGGTTTTTCTGTTCTGCGCTCGCTTGTTGGCGAGGCGGAGATTCCGCTGGTGGTTTTTGTTACAGCCTATGACCAATATGCACTTGAGGCGTTTGAGGCCCACGCGCTTGATTACCTGCTTAAACCTGTTGAGGAAGAGCGGCTGGCAGAGGCCATGGCCCGCGTGCGCGAGCATATGACACAGCGTATTGCCATTGAGCAGAACGCCCGGCTGGTGGCATTGATTGAAAAAATGCAGGACCCACCGGTTGAGGCGCTGACGGCGCTGCTCGAAAAACCGCTCGACAGTAAAGACACCCGTTTCGACCCACATTTGCGCATCAAGGACCGCGGCCATATCACCATTGTTGACGTGGCGGACGTAGATTTCATTGATGCGGCAGGCGACTATATGTGCATCCATGTGGGGGATAAAACTCATATCCTGCGGGAGACCATGAAAACCATGGAGCGGCGGTTGGACCCCAAGATTTTCCAGCGCGTACACCGGTCTACCATCGTGAACCTCGACAAGGTGCGTGAGGTCAAACCGCACTCAAACGGCGAATGTTTCCTGACGCTGGAAAACGGCTCTGAACTGAAAGTCAGCCGGTCCTACAAGGATGTGGTTGGGCGTTTCCTATAATGACCGGTGGTTCAGGATAGGTGGAGAGCTTATCTCGACGAGGTAGGTATTATATTAAGGGTGCTTGAGAATTTCTAAGATAACGGCCAACAATAGACATTACGTGTAGAATTTCAAGGAGCAGGTGGGTCGCCTTTCGTGCGCTGAATATAATAGGTGCGAAGATTCGTGGTATCTCGGCCAATGCCTGAGCTGTTTTTCCTGATGAAGTCGATGAAACGCCAATCCTGACCGTAGTCGGCGTCCTGAGGTGGTGCTTTCTGGGCAATACTGGTGCGGGCAATAATCTCTGCGTGCCCGACCTTACTAAGCGCAAGTTGTGGATGCCGGAGCTTCTGGCCTTTGATGACCGTCTCAAAAAGAACCAGGTCGAATTCGCCGTTTTTTACGGGCCTGTAATAATTCTCAAAGTGCATCGGGCTGATACGGTCGTCGTTGTCGAGAAAAATCATATAGCTCTTTGTGGCCATCGCGATGCCGCGATTGCGGGCCTCATAGCCATAGCCGCCATAATTTTTATCGAGGTTGATCGTGCGAATGGTATTTCCGCGTTCCTCTGCCTCCCTGCGGGCATTCCGGAATTCAGGATCTTCCAAAAGTTCGATAAAATCGGGGCAGCAATCTCCAACCAGGATCAACTCCCATCCATCTACGGTTTGGTTCAGGATATCCCTCATCATACGGCGTGTTGAGAGGGGTCGGCCAAAGCAGGTCATAATCGCAGATAAATCAATGAACACTGTTATAAACCTCAATTAGGGTGTTGTTTAAACACTTAATATGTTGTTCTTATGCATGCGGCAAGGGCAGAGACTAGGAAATCAATCAATCGCGACATATAACAGCAACTCTATGAGCGATAACAGCACGTTGGTTCGCGATGGTGCTTGGAAGCTATGGAATAAGTATTGATTTATGTTTGGCTCAGCTTCAGGGCACAGAGATGGCATGCGTTGAAGACTGGGAAACAATCGGGGCAATAAATGAGTGGAATAGAGTGTAAACGAGTGTTGGTTACTGGAGGTGCGGGGTTTCTTGGCTCTCATCTGTGCGAGCGGCTTTTAAACGACGGTCATGATGTTCTCTGCGTGGATAACTATTACACCGGCTCTAAGCAAAATGTGCAGCACCTGTTCGAGCATCCGCTTTTTGAGTTAATGCGCCATGATGTAACTTTCCCGCTCCATGTCGAAGTGGACGAAATTTACAATCTGGCTTGCCCTGCTTCGCCAATTCATTATCAGCGCGACCCGGTCCAGACGACGAAGACAAGCGTGCATGGTGCGATCAATATGTTGGGTCTCGCAAAACGCCTTAAGGCCAAGATTTTACAAGCCTCAACAAGTGAGGTTTATGGCGATCCTGAAATGCATCCACAGCCCGAAACATACTGGGGCAGTGTGAACCCGGTGGGTGTTCGGTCCTGCTATGATGAAGGTAAGCGGTGTGCGGAAACACTCTTCTTCGATTATTATCGGCAGCATAACCTACAGATCAAAGTTGCTAGAATTTTCAACACCTATGGCCCGCGTATGGCGATTGATGACGGTAGGGTTGTTTCAAATTTTATTGTTCAGGCCCTCAGGGGCAAGGACATAACGGTCTATGGCGAAGGACAACAGACGCGCTCGTTTTGTTATGTGGATGACCTAGTGGATGGCTTGGTACGTTTGATGGGGCGGGGGCCGGAGTTCACGGGACCAGTAAATATCGGCAACAATTCGGAAATGACGGTGCGGGAGTTGGCGGAAAAGGTTATCGATTTTGTCGGCTCACCTTCCAAACTGATCTTTCGGCCTTTGCCGGAAGATGATCCGATGCAGCGTCAACCAGACCTTACCCTTGCGAACAAAGAACTGGGTTGGCGACCATCAACAAGTCTGGATATTGGGTTGCGTAAAACAATCGACTATTTTGAAGAAGTGTTAAAAGGCTGATGAGTTCGGGATAGTTTGGTTTTCGCCCGCATAGCCTGGACACAATTTATGTCATCTAACATCATTTAATTTTAGAGAGTTTTCATGCTTCCCCCAAAATTAGCAATTGCGGTCACTTTTCACTATGTCGAGGCGCGACTGCAGTATTTGAACATTATTTCTGATCATTTTTCGAGCCTCGCCGATGAGGTGAAGGTGGTGATAGTTACAAACACCAGCGACGAAGATGAGTTACAGAGAATTCACGATACAGTTGGGGGTAAGGGATTCGAATATTCATTTTTCACGCCTTATGGCTTGGGGCACCCCTACTTGCTGGCTTGGTCTCACCTTTATGTGTTTCGCCGGTGGTTTGATGATCAGTCAATTTCGCATTTCATGTATTTGGAAGACGATATTTTGTTAACCAAAGCGAATATCGAATACTGGACGGCTGCTAGGGAAGTATTGCGACAATACAACGTTGTTCCGTCTTTTCTTCGGGTGGAGAAAAAAGATGGCGATGACCGCTGGTATAGTAGTGACTGTTTAAAAGCTCATGATATCAACGAGCTGCCACGAATCAATTTTCAAAGTCAGAGAATGTTTGTAAATTTACCGAGGTTGTATCAGGGCATGTACTTGCTGGACAGACCTCTGATGGCGGAGCATTTGGCTGGCCCGACTTCGATACCTGAGCATAGCCCTTGGGGAATTCGGGAAAAAGCAGCCGCAGGCATTACATTTTGCAACGTACAAAAAGGTATGTATTCTCGTAATTTTATACCATTCGTTGTTCATACCCAAAAAATTGACACTGTTTGTTTCATTCATCATACACCTAACAACTATGCCAACGATCCCAATCAAGAAACCGAGCTGGGCAAGATGCTTGCGGATGATGTCCTTTATATCAAAGGCATCCAGTAGTCGAAGGTATGGCCGTAAGGCTAACCCGGTGTGTTCGTGCGGTTGTGGTTTATTGTTGTGCAGGTTTCCGGGTCCTGAAGAGGTATTGATAGGTTGACCAATCTCTTTTTTGGTCCGCGCTAACCTGATCCGGAGATTTGTCGAGCAGCTTGGCTAGCGTGGCTACAGCCTGCTGGGTTTTCTTTTCATTCACGATAATGCTGTTGCACGTCTCGACTGTTAGTTCAGCGCCTGTCAATAACTCGATAAAGGTAGAGCGGGTAAAAAAGCGCAGATGTGTCCTATCGAGCAAGCCCTGATCCTGGTACCGAAAGTTACCGTTAACAAGCGCGTAGATCATGCTCCAATGCGACACATTGGGTATGCAAATGCAGACTGTACCTCCCGGTTTTAAATATTCCAGGTGAGTTTGCAGAGCTTTCCACGGGTCGACAAAGTGCTCAATGACGTCGCCATATATCATTAGGTCGAATGAATTTCGCTCAAAGCCAGAGGCCAGCAGGTCTACCGTTTCAGCATTTCCGGTTAAGACCATATCAAAGTGTTGACGAGCTTCGTTCGCGGCGACATCAAAAAGTTCAACGCCGACACTATAGGTCTCCGGAAATCTCTCCCTGTAAGCGCCCATGAAGAGCCCGGAGCTGCAGCCAAACTCCAATACACGCTCGGCTTCAGGGCATATATTCAGAAGGTGGCGATTGATGTTGTTATAGAAAACTTTCTCTTCTGACATCTGTATTAACCAATCGCCTGCTTGAACTTAGGTTGGGGTGGAGCTTTGTATTTGAGTGACCAACCACCCTTTTGACGGGTTGTGAGCTATCGTCGGTTTCGATCAAACTATAATGCAAACGTCTCGTTGCACAACCCTATGTACAGCCGTGTCGATGTGTTGACGACCTGGAAGAGCGGAATTTGCAATCGTCAGCGCGGGTCTAATCCTAGTGCCAACGACAACATGTGGCGGGCCATAAACAGGACGCTGCTGTATGAGCTAGGGAGGAAACCAAGGGGCGCTTAAAACGACCATCGAGACGCATGATTAACATGGCTCAGTCAGTTTATGGAGCGCGGGTGTCTGTCAGGGAATCATAAAGTGCCTTGATTTGGGTCAGGTGCTCTTTGGCGCTCATCACTTTAGTAGCGCGCGCTGTGTTCTGCATGTTCCGCAACTTTTCGCGATCGTTGTGTAGATCCATCAAGATGTCATGTATCCGCCCGAGACTATATGGAGACACGACAAAGCCGTTCTTGCCGTGTTGAACGCGTTCGCCTGGGGCGCCAAGGTTTGTGACGATGGGTACGATACCTGCAGACCAAGCCTCGCTGAGGGCTATCATATAGCTTTCTGGCGCTATGGTCAGGTGCAGTGAAACGTCATGTTCGCTCATGAGTTTGATGGCGTCTTCCGGTACATAACCTCCAACGAATTTGGTGTTTGGTAACTCCACCTCTTTCAACAGGTTTTCAATACGGTCTTCATGCACAGGGCCCAATACAGTGAAGCGGATTGGCAAATGTGTCATACCAGCCATCAGGCGTATGGTGGGTACGGCCCCTTTGAAGGTCGTGAAGGTGCCTGGAATTACTACACGCAGCTCCTCTGTGTCGTTACGGGTGCTTACCTGGCCCTTGGGGGCGCCGTGAGGCATCATCATTTCTATTATATGAGTTCCGCCTATGGGCGCGTCTGGATAGATGCTCATCATGGCATCACGGGAGAAGGCAGTATTAAAAACAATGGCGTTAAAGGCTTGTAGTATGGTTGCAACTGAATTGCGTCGTTTTGTCTGTGATCCCGGGGCGGCCTTGTGTGTGATTTGCAGGCAAAAGTCGCACTGGCTGACGGGCTCTTCAAGAGTATTACAATACCGGGCGTTGTAGTCGAGCAGGACATACTTTTGACAGATCAGGTAATGGTCATGCCAAGTAAAGACGCAGGGTACGTCTTGCTCGCGGCAAACCTGCGGCAATAATAGTGGTAGGCCCAGCAGGTGCTGGAAATGTACGATATCGACCTTGAAACGTTGGAGCAGTTCACGAAACAGCCGTGCGCCTTCAGCATTGCGAGCACGACCGCCAGTCTTAACGTGTTCGAGAGGCTGATCTATAACCCTCGCCCCGCGATATACCAAGCGCCAGTGAGGTTTGCCATCAATTAGGGTCGGATAGAGCATGGAGGCGTAATAGCCCGATATTTTTTTCAGTTGTTCTTGGTATACTTCGATGCCGCCGCCCTTGAATTCACCCGCAACGTTGTGGGTGACAATCAGAAGGTGTTTTCTACCGTTATGGATGGGAGCTTGGGACATAATATTATCGGGTTTTCCTAGTTTCAGCTTGAGCTCAAAGTGCCTCGTCCTCGAGGCGGATAATGTGGTTGTTTCAGTAGATTAATTTAGCTTGATAGCAAGGCGTACATCCTCGTTTATTCGTATAAGAAGGGGAGCGTTGACCTCTAAGAAATACTCGTCTACGGCTTTTCTAGCTCCTGCCCAATGGCCATAGTCATCAATGATCAGCACCCCACCTTTTGAAAGTTTGGGGTACAGGTTTTCCAACTCGCATTTGGTGGATTCATACCAATCAGTATCCAGCCGTAAGATGGATATATTTTTAGGCTGTTTTTTAGGGATGGTTTTAAGCACATCCCCCTTGATCAAATTCACTGGAAACTGGAAGTTTTGCTGCCTGAAGGTCTGAGTGACATCTTCTACAGAAGCATAACACCATCCATTTTCATCGCTGAATTTTTCCATCATGGAGTGGGCGGATGTACCGTTTTTATCGACATCATGCTTGGTCGGTTCAGTCATGCCTTGAAATGTGTCATATAGGTAGAGAGATCTGTTGGTTACGCCCCGCTTTTTCAGAATTAAACCCGCTAGAAGCGAGCTGCCACCACGCCAAACACCACATTCAACAAAGTCCCCTGAAATGTTCTGGTCGAGTACGTAGTTCATTGCACTATACAAGGCAAACATGGCAGACTTTGCCGTCATGCTATAGGGGCGAGCTGCGTTAAAAATCTGGGAAAAAAGTGGATCATTGTCGATATCAGGTATGGGATGATCAACCAGTAGGGCGCTTTGTTTCGTAGAATATCGTATTTTGCGTGCTGTTGGCTTCATCTGTTTATCTCGTCAATAATTATGCCCGGAAAAAACTAGAGAGAAAATGTGCCCATTGAAGGTCAACCTGCGTGAGTACATGTGATTGCACATAATATTGGTCAGGTAGTTCGGAGAGATCCGGTCGGTTATAGGTTTTGGCGTCCACGCCGGCGAGATGCTGAAGAAAGCCGAATTTTTCAACCATATTGTCTGGTATCGCAAGGATGTTGGTCTCGGTGTTTCCTGCGAATATGTCTTGCGAGTTTTTGCGGATATTAAACTTGGGAAAGGCCTTGGTAACTGACCAGAAACACTTATAGCCGAGGCGAAGCAAAGTGTCTTGAATGACCAAAAAGTTGTTTTCCGAGTTCTGTTCAAAGAACAGTATTGGTTGTAGTCGCTTGAGTGTGTTGTTAGCACCTTCAAATACGTCTTTTTCCATGCCCTCAACATCAATCTTAATAAGCGCGCACTTATTAAGCTCCAGGTCATCAATGCTAAGCTGTAGTAGGGGGGTAACGGGAGCATTCGTTTCCTCTTCGCCCAGAAAACTCGTGGCTCCCAGATTTTGCTGATTCAGTTGGAAATTGGGGGAGCGTACAATTTTTGAAGAACTGCTTACTAGGGCTTTATAGAGCGTGAGGTTGTCGAGGTTATTCATTTGTTGGTTGAGCGTCAGAATCTCATAGTTGGTGTCGACGGGTTCGAACGAGATTACTGTGCCCGTTTCCCCTACTTTTCGAGAGAAGAAAACCGAGTGAAAGCCGATATTTGCGCCAATATCCAGAACACAATTCCCCGGCTCTATAATGCTATTAAGAACAGCAATTTCTCCAGGTGCCCATTCGCCATATACCTTTAGTGACTGGCCAATACATTGGTCCCTTCTATCGTGGATCATGTTGCCAAAGCGGGTAGGGTAACAGGCAAGGTTTTTTTTCATTGTGACCCTTTCTAGGTACAGCTTCTAAGTATCGGTTCTATGTGAACATACCGTAGTAAGATGTCAAATATCAGACTTACCAATGAGCAATGTTAGGAGAGCTATGATGCAGATACCTATACGCCGTTGAGTACTGGCATGCCGCAAAAAAATTATTGTGGGGCAGAGAAATAGCTGTTGAAAGCGAGCTGTTCATCCATTTTTTTGTTGCGCCGAGGTATGCTGGCCGCCTGGAGCGATTGCGATTGCGTTGCCGGATGCTCAAGATATTCACACAGTCGAGAGACCTGGAATAAGGGATCGTGTACTAGCTCTTCGTAACAGAGTTCAAGATGGTTCTTTACAGTCCCATTTTGAACCAGCGCGTTGAAGAATCTGTGTTGTTCCATGGCAAAACTGAGGCTCCCATCGATGGTGGCACAGCGCTGGGTGAATTGTACCTTGGATACGGAGAAATTTCCCTCAGGCGGGAAAAGGCCATCCTTGATCATTTTTTGATGTCGCTTCGTGAGCGACCGTGCAATATCCCAAGGGCTGCGCCGGATATAGATGACCTTGGCATCGGGAAAGGTTTTAAGCCAATAGGGTAAAGTGGTCAGCGTGCGCGGATCCTTAAAGCCCCAAAAGCCATCCATAGGGCCAAATTTTTCGGCAATCAGTTCAGCGTTGGCGGTTAATATCGTTTCAATGTAATTTTCACCGGTTGGCACTACTTCCGGATATGCAGGCGCATCCCAACTGCTGTTAGTTATTTGAAAATACTTGTTGTTGACGTTGATCATGATCATGCTCTCATGATCGGCTTGCAGGTCGTTGCCAACAAAAAGCCCCACTGCTTCAAGCATTCTTGCCAACAGGCTGGTGCCGCTACGATGTATGCCCGTGATAATGACAGGAGATGTTATTGAGGCAGACATATAAGGCTCACACCTCCGGCATGTGTTCCATCAGCCGTGGGCCTATGCGCACTGGTTCAATGCGTTTCGAGAGGCCGGTACGGTCGTCGGTTTCCACAAAGGTGCCGCATACGGTGGCTTCACCCGTGGCGGGTGAATAGCGTTCCTTGTTCATTTTGGTCAGGAAACGGCTGATGGGCTCCTCTTTTTCCATGCCGATGACGCTGTTGTAATCGCCGCACATGCCAGCGTCGGTCTGGTAGGCGGTGCCGCCGTCCAGTATCTGGCAATCTGCTGTGGGCACATGGCTGTGGGTACCAACAACCAGGCTCACGCGACCGTCCAGATAATGACCCATGGCCATTTTTTCTGATGTCGCCTCGCCGTGGAAATCGACAATAATGGCGTTGACCGTGGCACCAAGCCGATATTTTTTGAGGACCGCGTCAACAGCACGGAAAGGGCATTCCATCGCGTTCATAAACACGCGGCCCATAGCGTTGATGACCATCACCTTTTTACCGCGCGGCGCGTTATAGATGCCGAAGCCACGGCCAGGCGTGCCCTCCGGGTAATTGATGGGGCGCAAGATGCGGTCATCTTGTCCAATGGCAGTTAAAATTTCTTTCTGATCAAAAGTATGGTTGCCGCCGGAGATGACATCGGCACCAGCCTGAATGGTGCTGCCTGCAATTTTGCTGGTGATCCCGAATCCTGATGCGGCGTTCTCGCCGTTCACAACAACGAAATCCAGCTTCAGTTTTTCGCGCAACGTCGGCAAAGCGTCTGCGGCTGCACTGCGGCCGGACCTGCCCATCAAATCACCTAAAAACAACAGTCGCATAAATTAATGTGTCTTCTTTCAAATCGAGACAGGGGCTTAGAGTGAACCTAACGCATTCTGCTTGCGGGGCAAGATTACACCTTCTTCGGTAATGACACCCTGAAGGGGCCAATCGTGGGCTTCACGTGGCACATGATCAACGATTTGAGCGCCAAAGGCAAAGCCAAATGCTTTTATCTCACTATGGGCTGCCAGCGTACGGTCATAAAAACCACCCCCCCATCCAAGCCGATAACAGTCAGCATCATAGGAAAGCAGGGGAACAATGAGGGCATCGGGCACGACCTCTGGGGCATCCAAAGGGGGATGCTGTGTACCAAACGTGCCCGCCTCCAGCGGGTCGCCAACTTGCCATAGCCTGAAGGTCAGAGGTGTGTTTTTGTTCGCGACAACCGGCAGACAGGTACGGTACCCGTGCCTGACTAGTGCGTGCATCAACAGCCTGGGATCAAGCTCACTTTCCATAGGCCAGTAAGCCCCAATGATGGCACCCTTTTCAAAGCTGCTGAACAGGTTAAGCCCGTGGGTGGTTGCTTTCTCGGCGGCATCAAGGGCGTACATCTCATGTGCGCCAGCCCGAATTCGCTGGGCTTCAAAGCGCATTTTCCTTTTCTGCTCAGTGATAGTCATGAATGGCCTAACGGGTTGGAAATGGGTGCGGGACCACATCTGCCGCGTTGACGTCTGTATCCTCCGTAGCCTGATAAATCAGGTGGGCGCCGTATGGTAAGGACCACGGTCCAAACCAGGGACAGCTCCCTAGGAGTGTTTATAGCCCCGGGGATTACTGCATATCTTGCGCACAGCGCAGAACCCGCGCCGCTTATGTAAGCCTTCTAAGGCTTTTGTGCAATAGCAGTCGCTTTTGTCCAGTAGAGAGCATAAGGCCGGGCGTGACGGTCAACGCCTCTTGTGTTAACCAGTCTTGCTATGGAAAATCTTGTTGGAAACATAGATGGCTAACAAACGATTGGCAGTATTTGGGCATAGCCATACGATTTGCTTGATTGATGCCCTAGCGCATTGGCGGTTTGATGAGGGCCATCCAGAATTTGATGCGCAAAAATCTCAATCCTTGCCTCGATGGCCGGACGAAGGCACTGCCAGTTTAGACGTGCATTTGGATGTCACAATCCCAGGCTCTGATAGACGCTGTTTTGTTGATGCATACCCAATATACGGACGCGCTGAAGGTGCAGATATTCTCGACATTGTTCAACACGATGGCGAGAAAATGCGGGTTCAGCCTTCTGCACTATATAGGAGGTTTCTAGATGAAATTGAAGGTGCAGATGTCCTTGTTTCTTGCCTGTTCGGCAATGAATTTGCACTTTGGCAATATGTCGCAAACTTACCGCCATACGATTTTATTCCGGTTGGAGCCCCTACAGAACAAGTGACCGTAAAGCGTGGTGTGCCGCTATTAGACCGTCAATATATCATCGATAGAATTAGCCCATCTGTTAGGCAACTGAAGGCTTGTCTGTTGCTGGCTAAGAGAGAATACTCGGCAATGCCGATCGTCCACGTTATGCCATCGCCGCCAATCGCGGATGTAGCCGATGCAAGCTCGCTCGAGAGATTTGAGGAATTGTTCGATATACATGGAGTTGTTAGTAAGGAGCTGAGGCTAAAATGGTACCAATCCTATGTCTTTCTCCTCGAGCAAGAGCTCTTGAGTGCAGGCCTGATGACCATGAGGGCACCGGCTAACGCACAAGACGAAAAGGGTTTTCTTAAACCCGAATATTTGCGCGGGCTAACACACGGAAATGGAGCCTATGGGAAACTCGTATGGGCTCAGCTTGCGGAGGTCTTTGATCGTGAATCCTTATGGTGACTTAGATGACAATCACTTTTGGAATCGTCAAGTTGGTGGAAAACAGCCCGAAGCGATAGAGTATGACCCTGCGCCGAAGTTTCGGTTCGATATTGAAAAGGATATCTTTGCAACGGCAGGGTCCTGTTTTGCTCAGCATTTTGCTCGAGAACTTGTTCGGCGAGGTGGACAGTATTTGGTTGCCGAACGCGCCCATCCTTTGGTTGCCAGGTTCGACCACGGCTATGGTGTGTTTTCTGCTCGGTATGGCAACATCTATACAACCCGGCAGCTATACGATTTATTGAGTCAAGCGACCGAGCAGCGTGAGACTATTTATGATATTGGCCGACGAAAAGATGGAAAGTTTGTGGATCTGTTAAGGCCTGGTGCTGTGCCACGAGGCTTTTGTTCCGTTGTGGAAGCGAAAGCAGACCGAATATACCACCTTTCAAAAGTGATATCCGCAATACAGACTGCATCCGTCTTTGTATTCACCCTTGGTCTTACCGAGGTTTGGGAGAATACAGTACGGGACTATGTCTATCCACTGTGTCCTGGAACATTGGCCGGTAATTTTGACTCTCAGAAACATCAGTTTGCAAACCATAGCTTTCAGCAAGTTGAGACCTACTTGCAAAAGTCACTGGAGATTCTTTGGAGTATTAACCCTCGTTTGAAAGTGCTGTTAACGGTTTCTCCGGTTATGCTGGTAGCTACATATGAAGCGCGTGGGGCGGTTCAATCTTCGATCGCGTCCAAAAGCATCTTGCGTGCTGTGGCTGACGCCAGTGTTCGCGCCAACCAGTCGGTAGACTATTTTCCGTCTTATGAAATTATTGTGGGCTCACAGGCGAGCGGAAAGTTCTTTCGTGACGGAGCGAGGGATGTTGCTGATGCGGGTGTGAACTGCGTCATGGATTATTTTTTTCGTTCAAGAATGGCTGTCGAAGGCACAACAAAGAGTCAGGCTTCGACAGAAGAGGAGGCACAAGCCGACCTCGTGCAGCAAAACACTGACCAAGAGATCAAAGAATTGTTTCAGGTTGAATGCGATGAACTGATTTTAGACCGAAAATTATGATGCTGCCAGCCGGTCGGTGATGCCCTCAACTTCAGAGGCAACTTCATTGAGAACGGAGGCCATGTCTTCCTCGGTCAGTGCGCCCATAAGCGCCGGACCGCCTTTGCCGTCAAGCGCGTCATGCAACTCATCGGCAATAAGAACGGCCGCCATCAGAAGGATGCGGTTTTCGTTGATATGCCCAAGCTTGGAGGTCAGATCCTTGCACTTTGCATCGACGTATGCTGCGAGTTTGTGCAGTTGTTCCTGTTCACCGTCCGCGCAAGCCAGCGGGTAACTTTTCCCATTCACTGAAACTGAAATCTGGGCCATCTCAGGCACTCCCTACCATTGTCTCAAGGCGTCCGATAGCACCGTCCAGGTCGTTGCGTACGCTGTTTTTCTCATCTTCAAGATGCCGAATTCTGGCTTTCAGTTGCGCATTCTCTGCAGCGAGTGCGGCATCAGCTGGGGCACCGTCCGATTTCGTGTCTTCCAGTGCTTCCATCTCGTCCTGAAGGCCAGCGTATTGCCGCTTGAGTAATTGGTAATTCTGCTCGAGTGCGGTTTTCTCCGCGCGCAACGCTTCAAGCTCGTCTGCTGTACCGCTGTCATGCTCTGGCGCCAGCGCGTGTGTGGCGACCTGCTCGTGGAGTTTCAGGTTTTCTTTCTCAAGGGCCGTTACCCGTGCGTTCAGAGCCACTTTTTCTTCCGCAATTTCCTGAGCGGCAGAAATTGTTTCTCGCGTGCTGGCAACACCCTGCGCTAGACGGGAGAGTGCACTCTCGAGTCGCGTCCTCGCACTTTCAAGCGCAGTGTGATTCTTGTTGTCGGCCATGGCGATTGTCCCCCATTTGCCAGTCAGTTGCGCTTTCGCGCGTGAGAAAGGCGGTATTTGTCTTGTTTGTATTGAAGATAGGAGCTTCCCTATGGTGCCGTCAATTGCCCTCGCGTAGAAGAGGGAGAATAAATACCGGATTTAAAGCCTAAAAGGCGCTTCGCGGTTGACTAGTTCGGTCTTCCCCGCCATTTTGGCCAAAATTTTTTGGCAATCGCAGTGACCGGGTTTCCACCTGCCTGAAACTGTCCGCCCAGCCCCAGAGACAAGTAGATCAAGATGCACGATACAGAATTCAGTCAAGACGATATTCTCAACAGCCGCATGGCGAACGCGATCCGCGCTCTTTCAATGGATGCCGTCCAGAAGGCAAATTCGGGCCATCCGGGCATGCCTATGGGCATGGCGGATGTGGCGACAGTTTTGTTCACCAAATTCATGCGTTTCGACCCCAAGTGGCCAACCTGGCCAAACCGTGATCGCTTTGTGCTGTCGGCGGGTCATGGTTCGATGCTGATTTATTCGCTTCTGCACCTCACGGGATATGAGCGCCCGACGCTCGATGATCTCAAGAATTTCCGCCAGTTGCATAGCCCAACAGCTGGCCATCCTGAGTTTGGTGAGTGCCCCGGCGTTGAAACCACTACCGGCCCACTGGGCCAGGGGCTTGCAACATCTGTGGGCATGGCAATTGCCGAGCGTTTGTCGAACAAGGAATATGGCGACAACATCACCGACCACTTCACATACGTGCTGGCGGGTGACGGTTGTTTGATGGAAGGCGTAAGTCAGGAAGCGATTTCGCTCGCCGGGCATCTGAAGCTTTCCAAAATGATCGTGCTCTGGGATGATAACTCAATCTCTATCGACGGCGCTACGGACCTTTCCACCAGTGAAGATCAATCCGCGCGCTTTGAAGCTGCGGGCTGGCACGTGCAGGCGGTTGATGGCCACGACATGGAAGCTGTTGAGGCAGCCATTCAGGAAGCGCAAAATGCTGACCAGCCATCAATGATCGCCTGTCGCACCACAATCGGTTACGGCGCGCCAAACAAACAGGGTACTGCTGCAACACACGGTGCCCCACTTGGTGATGATGAAATTAAAGCTGCGCGCGAGTTTCTGGGCTGGGAGCATGCGCCCTTTGAAATCCCTGCTGACGTGCTTGATGCATGGCGTGCGGTGGGTGCCAACGGTGCGGCTTTGTCTGCTGATTGGAAAGCCAAGTTCGAAACTCTTGATGCTTTCGTGAAGGAGGATTTTGAGCGCCGTCTGAAGAAAGATCTGCCAAAAGGCTTCGCGGCTGCGATCGATGATTATAAAGCCAAGCTGGCAGCAGAACCCGTTAAGGTCGCCACTCGTAAAGCAAGCCAGATGGCTCTTGAGGTTATCAACGGTGTTGTACCGGAAACCATTGGTGGTTCGGCTGATCTCACCGGCTCAAACCTCACCAAAACCAGTCAGACCCAAGGCATCACGGCGGACGATTTCTCTGGCCGGTATATGTATTACGGCATTCGCGAGTTTGAAATGTGCGCGGCGATGAACGGCATTGCGCTTTATAGCCAACATATCCCGTATGGCGGCACCTTCATGGTCTTCACGGATTATGCCCGCCCGGCTATTCGCCTTGCTGCGCTGATGAAACAGCGCTCTATCTATGTGATGACGCACGACAGTATTGGACTCGGTGAAGATGGCCCAACCCACCAGCCGGTTGAGCATGTACCAAGCCTACGTGCTATGCCAAACCTCAATGTTTTCCGCCCATGTGACGCGGTTGAAACGGCTGAGTGTTGGGCGCTTGCGCTTGAAAGCAAAGAGACGCCGAGCGTGTTGTCGCTCACGCGTCAAAGCACGATCCAGCAGCGCCTTGAGCATACGGACGAAAACCTTTGCGCGAAGGGTGGTTACATCCTGCATGAGGCAGCAGGCGGTGCGCCTAAGGTTGTTATCATGGCGTCTGGTTCTGAAGTCGAACTGGCTGCTGCGGCACGTGAAGCGCTTGAAGCTGACGGTGTGCCAACCCGCGTTGTTTCCATGCCGTGTACGGAGCTCTTTGATGCGCAGGATGGCGCTTATAAAGCTGCTGTTCTTCCTGAAGGTACAGTGCGCGCGTCTATTGAGGCAGCGAGCACATACGGCTGGGCCAAATACACCGGCCTTGACGGTGTGAATATAGGTATCGACAGCTTTGGTGCTTCGGCACCAGCGGGCGACCTCTACAAGCATTTTGGCATCACGTCAGACGCGCTTGTTGCAGCGGTGCGCGAGAAGCTTTAAGAAAGTATTAATCAATAAATAGCCCCTACTGACCCTTAATTTTCTGGAGGACCCCGCGGATGACAGTTCGTGTTTCCATCAACGGTTTTGGCCGTATCGGCCGTAACGTATTGCGCGCTATCTATGAAAGCGGTCGCACCGATATCAAAGTGGTTGCCATCAACGACCTCGGCGACGTTGATATGAACGCCTATCTTCTCAAGCGCGACAGCGTACATGGCCCGTTTCCGGGCACGGTGAGCGTTGACGGCGATGCAATTGTTGTTAACGGCGACCGTATCCGTGTAACAGCTATCCGCAACCCGGAAGAACTGCCATGGGCAGATGAGAAGGTTGACGTGGCGATGGAATGTACCGGCATTTTCACCGCGCGTGAAAAAGCTGCAATGCACCTGACAGCGGGCGCCAAAAAAGTGCTGATTTCCGCACCGGGCGCCAACGCGGACAAAACCATCGTATTTGGTGTGAACCACGACCAGTTGACCGCAGATGACAAGATCGTCTCGAACGCGTCTTGCACCACCAACTGCCTGTCGCCGGTTGCCAAGGTTCTCAACGACCTTGTGGGCATTGAGCGCGGTTACATGACCACCGTGCACGCATACACCGGCGACCAACCAGTTCTGGATACGCTGCACTCAGACCCGCGCCGTGCACGTGCAGCAGCACTTTCCATGATCCCGACATCAACGGGTGCTGCGAAAGCTGTTGGCCTTGTGCTGCCGGAACTTGCTGGCAAGCTTGATGGTTCCGCTATTCGCGTTCCAACACCGAACGTATCCTTGGTTGACCTGAAGTTTGACGCTGGCCGCGAAACAACGGCTGATGAGATCAACGCTGCCATCAAAGCAGCAGCCGAAGGTGCGCTGAAAGGTGTTCTTGGTTACGAGGACATGCCTGCGGTATCCATCGACTTCAACCACAACCCGAACAGCTCCACATTCGATAGCAGTCAAACCAAGGTAATCGACGGCAAGTTCGTCCGTATCCTGACCTGGTACGACAACGAATGGGGCTTCTCCAACCGCATGTCTGACACAGCGGTTGCGATGGCCAAGTTGGGTTAAGGCTCTGGTGAGCTAATCAAATACAGGGCGGCCTTTTCGGTCGCCCTTTTTTGTCTTTAAATGAATTTTTCGGAGTTATGACAATGGCTTTCAAGCGCATTTCCGACCTTGGTGACCTGACCGGCAAAATCGCAGTGGTTCGGGTTGATCTCAATGTCCCGATGGCTGACGGCAAGGTGACCGACGATACACGGTTGCAGGCTGTGAAGCCTACCGTTGATGCTGTGGCAAAGCAAGGCGGGCGTTCGGTTCTGCTTGCTCACTTCGGCAGACCCAAGGGGCAGGAAGTGCCTGAAATGTCGCTGAAGCCAGTTGTGCCCGCTTTGGCTAAAGTTCTTGGTCGCAAGGTTGGCTTTGCCGAGCTTTGCGGCGGGCTGCCGGATGATGACGTTGTGGTCATCGAGAACACCCGCTTCCATGACGGTGAAGAGAAAAACGACCCCGGGCTGGCTGCGAGATTTGCCGCCCTTGGCGATGTTTATATCAATGATGCATTTTCTGCAGCGCACCGCGCACACGCGTCTACTGAAGCGATTGCTCACCTGCTGCCTTCAGCGGCGGGCGAGACGATGGGGGCTGAGCTGGAAGCGCTGGAGAAAGCCCTGGGTGACCCAGAACGGCCTGTTGTCGCAGTTGTTGGCGGTGCGAAGGTTTCATCCAAGCTGGCAGTGCTTGAGAACCTTGTTGCCAAGGTTGATCACCTGATCATTGGTGGCGGCATGGCCAACACGTTCTTGTTCGCGCAAGGGCACGATATTGGCTCAAGCCTATGCGAGAAGGATCTGAAAGACACGGCGCTCAAGATTATCGATAACGCCAAGGCGGCGGGCTGCAAGGTACATTTGCCAACGGATGTTGTGGTGGCGCGTGAGTTCAAGGCCCATGCCGCGAGTGAGGTTAAAGCGGCTGACGCAGTGGTTGACGGTGAGATGATCCTTGACGCCGGCCCCGCGACAGTTGAGATGCTGAAGGGCGTGCTGATGGAATGCAAAACGTTAGTCTGGAACGGCCCGATGGGCGCGTTCGAGATGGAACCGTTTGATATGGCCACGGTTGCCCTTGCCAAGGCCGCTGGCAAGCTTACCGACGAAGGTAAACTGCTAAGCGTTGCCGGTGGCGGTGACACCGTGGCTGCCCTCGCACATGCTGGTGTGAAAGACAGTTTCACTCATATCTCCACAGCGGGTGGTGCTTTCCTTGAGTGGATGGAAGGCAAGCCTCTACCGGGTGTTGAAGCGCTTGGTTAATATTCTACGAGGTTGCGAATCACCAGAGCCTCCGATGGTTTCATCGGGGGCTTTTTTGTACCCCGAGTCGGCGCGGGTGATTTGACTGTGAAATTGACAGCGCTGCCAATTCAGGCTGATGGGCAAGATTGTGTTAAATACCGATGAAACTGGACTTTTTCGGCCGTTCGCGCGTTGCGGCAAGAGGTGCATTTGTGTATCAAGGGGCCACCGATTTCGCAAACGCAACAAAAAGAAGATCGGGCCCCAATAAGCTGGAATATACAGGGAAATACCATGAAACCAGGTGTCGTATTTGGCGAAGAGTATGCTGCTCTTGTCCAGAACTGTAAGGATCAGGGTTACGCGCTGCCCGCGGTTAATGTGGTGGGAACAAACTCCATCAATGCCGTAATGGAATCAGCCGCAAAAAATCGCTCTGACGTCATCATCCAATTCTCAAACAGCGGCGCACAATTTTATGCAGGCAAGGGCATGAAGGATAGCTTCGGTGCCAAAGTGCTGGGTGCTGTATCTGCCGCTCGCCATGTGCAACTGCTTGCCGAGCATTACGGAATTTGCGTCATTCTGCACACAGACCACGCGAACCGCGGCCTTGTGCCATGGGTTGAGGCGCTGGTTGACGAGAGCCGTAAAAACATAAAGCGCGAAGGTATGCCGCTTTATACCTCGCACATGCTGGACCTTTCCGAAGAGCCGATTGACGACAATCTGGAAACATGTGCCCGCGTGCTGAAAGACATGACGCCCCTAGGCATGAGCCTTGAGATTGAACTGGGTGTCACCGGCGGCGAAGAAGATGGTGTTGGATCGGACGTGGATGACGATTTTGAAAACCCAAGCCTCTATACCCAGCCGGAAGATGTGCTTAAAGCATATGACCTGCTCACACCGCTTGGTCATTTCTCTGTCGCGGCATCATTCGGTAACGTTCACGGCGTCTATAAGCCCGGTAACGTCAAGCTGCGTCCTGAAATTCTCAAGAACAGCCAGTCGCTTGTTATGGCTGAGCGCGGGACGGCGATGAACCCGCTCAACTTCGTGTTCCACGGAGGTTCGGGCTCGGAAAAAGAGAAAATTACCGAAGCTGTGGGTTATGGCGTGTTCAAAATGAATATCGACACGGACACGCAGTTTGCTTTCTCAAAAGCAGTTGGCGGCTATGTTGAAGGCAACGCTGACGCTTTCAAATGGCAGGTACACCCTGAAACGGGCACGCCCTTCAAGAAGCAATATGACCCTCGTGTCTGGCTCCGCAAATGCGAAGAATCGATGGCGGCACGCCTTGATGAGGCCTTTAAGGACCTCGGCGCGCAAGGGAAGTCGATGGCAGACGTGTAATCGGTCTTCAGGTCACCAAATTTACAGACGGGGCGGCGTTGTTGCTACCCCGTTTTTCGTTCAGGCATGCTTTTTTGCGTGGTATTACTTCCCGCATACCTAAAAATCAGGCATATGCGGGGACGCACAGCTTACTGAAGATGAGGAGCATACGATGTCGCAAAACCCGGAGGCCTGTCGGCTCTACCTAATCACGCCTGACGAAATTTCAGATTTGGACCGTTTTGCCGCCCTTCTTGATGAAACGCTGGCGGCGGGGGATGTGGCGTGTCTGCAACTGCGCCTTAAAGGTGCTTCCGATGATGAGATTGTTGCAGCCGCTGAGAAGCTGATGCCTATCTGTCACAAATACGATGTGGCGTTTTTTCTCAATGACCGTGCGGATCTGGCGGCGCAAGTGGATGCGGATGGTGTTCATCTGGGTCAGGATGATGGCGATGTGCCAAGCGCGCGCACGCTTCTGGGGCATAGTAAAGACATTGGCGTAACCTGCCATGACAGCATGCACCTTGCCTATAAAGCGGGTGATGAAGGCGCTAACTACGTCGGGTTCGGTGCCTTTTTCTCGACAGATACCAAAACGACTGAATACCAGCCTGAGCTGGATATCCTGACAGTATGGGATGAAGTGACAGAGCTGCCCTGCGTGGCCATTGGCGGCATAACGCCTGAGAACTGCGGTGAACTAGCCGAGGCTGGTGCGCATTTCGTGGCGGTATGCTCGGGCGTCTGGAACCATCCGGAAGGCCCTGCCGCTGCGGTGCTAGCTTTCAATGAAGCGCTTGGCTTAAACTGTTAGACACAAAAGAATCTTGTGAAAAGGGCGGTCAACGACCGCCCTTTTGTATTTTCATTTAGTATTTTATGCCGAATTTCTGGTCCAGACTGTAGCGCCCGCCGCCCTTCAGCGCGAAAGAAAAGCCTACAATCGCCCAGAGAATTGGGTATTCCCAGCCGCCGTCTGTCCAGAAGAAACCGGTGCCAAAGTGGAAGGTTGATGCAACCGCCAACATCACCGTGATGGCAATAGCGGAAGAGCGGGTGGACAGTCCGAAGGCCAGCAGAAGCCCACCGAAAAATTCGACTGAACCTGCACCGAGTGCGGCAAGGTATCCGTTTGAGAAGCCAAGCTGACCCGCAAAAAACTGGCCTGTTGCCTCAAGTCCGTATCCGCCAAACCATCCAAACAGTTTTTGAGCGCCGTGAGGCATCAGAAATAGCCCCGCTGCGACACGGGTGAGCGTGGTGCCGATATCAGAATATCCGCCGAGAATGCCCTCAAGGGTCGGTAGGCCGAAGGGACCTTGAGCTGTTGTTTGTGTCGTCATTTCAAATCTCCGAATTGCATATATGTCGCTTATGTTGTTGGCCCGCGTGGCCTTTGATTATTGCGTTCTCAACAAGGTAGGGTTTCGCACTTCGGGTGAAAATCTCTTTGAATTGAACGTAGCGTTCGCAAATGCGCAACGCGAACAAGCCATAGCCTTCGCATCAATGTGATTTGCGGGTCAGGGGTCGGGCGTGCCACGGTCCGCAAGGCATGAAGGAGGGAAGGCTCATGTTATCACGCACTGCATCCTGCACCTGCGGGCAACTATCAATCACCGTGGAAGGGGAACCGGGCGGCGTTGGGCTGTGTCATTGCCTCGCTTGCCAGACGCGAACGGGCAGCGCATTTGCCTATCTGGCCGGCTTTCGCGGGCCCTATACTGTTACGGGCAGGGCGACGGAATATGTGCGCACGGGGGATGCCGGTGCTTCATTTTGTTTCCGTTTTTGCCCTGTCTGTGGCAGCACGATCTATCATACGGAAGAAGGTGTTGAGGGTGGTGTAAGTATTGCCGTTGGTGCTTTTGCGGACCCTGATTTCCCGCCGCCCCAAGACTCGGTCTATGATTGTCGCAGGCATGGCTGGGTAGTCATGCCGGAGGGCGTTAGGGTCTTTGACCTGGACCCGGAATAGGCCGAGCCATGCGCGGTTCGCACGGCTGCTCCACCACATGTCACCCATTGCATACTACGGTCGAATCTGATACATCGCGGCCCAACTTGTTCTTTGACACTTATGAGATCTTAAGGGGTGCTCCATGAAAATCGACGGTAACGCCGTTCGTCCGGGTAATGTGATTGAGCATAAAGGTGGCCTGTGGCGCGCAGTTAAAATTGCCCACACCCAGCCTGGTAAAGGTGGCGCATATTTGCAGGTTGAATTGAAAAACCTCGTAGACGGCACCAAGCTGAATGAACGTTTTCGTTCCAGCGAAAAAGTTGAACGCGTGACCCTTGAGCAGAAGGATTATCAATTCCTTTATGTTGAAGGTAACATGTATAACTTCATGGATCAGACTACTTACGAACAGATCGCTATCTCCGATGAAGATATCGGCGAAGACAGTGTCTTTCTCCAAGACGGTATGACCGTTGTAATCGAGCTTCACGGCGAAAAGCCGTTGGGCGTGAGATTGCCTGAAAAAGTAACGCTTGAAGTGACCGAGACCGAACCTGTTGTAAAAGGTCAGACAGCTTCAAGTTCCTACAAGCCTGCTATTCTCGAAAATGGTCTGCGTGTTGGTGTTCCGCCTTTTGTTAGTGCGGGTGACCGGATCGTTGTTTCTACCGTAGAGCGTGAGTATGTGAGCCGCGCAGACTAAGGTCTGCACGTATCCTTTTTGTTTTGAGTATAACCCGAGAATAGATCGGAGATTTCTAATGGCCCGTCGTTCACCTCTAATGAATGTCATGGTTGCTGCCGTCCTTAAAGCGAGCCGCAACCTGCGCCGCGACTTTGGTGAAGTGGAGCAGCTTCAGGTTTCCAAAAAAGGCCCTGCTGACTTTGTCTCGCAAGCAGACAAGCGCGCTGAGAAAATCCTGTTTGAAGAGCTGCATCGCGCACGGCCCGACTTTGGTTTCCTATTGGAAGAAAGCGGCGAGGTGAAAGGCAAGCGTGATGATGTTCGTTTTATTATCGACCCGCTTGATGGCACCACGAACTTCCTTCATGGGCTGCCGCACTTTGCGATTTCGGTCGCGGTTGAAGAGCGTGGCGAACTGACTGCGGGTGTTGTGTACGCACCGCTGACAGACGAGCTGTTCTGGGCCGAGAAGGGGCAGGGCGCTTACCTTAATGAAGCACGCCTTCGTGTTTCTGGCCGCAACAAGATGGAAAACGCGCTTCTTGCCACAGGTATCCCGTTCAAGGGCCGTGGCGATCACGAGACCTTCATGGCTGAAATGGCAGAGTTTATGCCCAATGTTGCAGGCATCCGCCGCTTTGGCTCTGCAGCCCTTGACCTCGCCTATGTGGCGGCTGGTCGGTATGACGGTTTCTGGGAAGCTGGGCTATCGACCTGGGATATCGCCGCGGGTATCCTGCTCGTGAAAGAGGCTGGCGGTTATGTAAGTGACTACAAGGGCTCAGCCGACATGCTTAAATCCGGCGACATTATTGCGGCGAACGACCAGCTTCATGCCCCCATGCAGCGTGTGATCAAACGTGTGCATCGCCAAATGGCGGGTTAATATCCAAACATTAATGTGTATCAAAGGCCGCCTTTCGAGGCGGCCTTTTCCGTTGCGCGGTGTCAATTTCTTGTAATTTATAGATGAATAGCATTGGACAGGGGCTCACATTGGTTTACTTCATTTTTGAATAGCTGGCATACGCGTGTGTGCCTTTGAAAAACCTTGAGAAACGCGGCGCGGGGCCTATTGTTACCCCTGCAGCGAGGAGGACATATCTTGAGAGACGAGATTACCATTATTGGTACCCCAATTTCCCCATATGTCCGTAAGGTTCTGGCGATTCTGGACATAAAAGGTGTGCCCTTCCGCTGCATCCCCCTTGTGCCCTTTCGGGCAGAAGAAGACTTTTCCGAAATCAGCCCTTTAAGGCGCATCCCAGTGATGAGGGTTGGTGATTTTACTATCCCAGACTCGAGTGTGATCGCGCAGTATCTTGAAGAGCGTTTCCCGGAGACAAGGGTTTATCCGGAAAATCTGGAGGCGCGGGCTCGCTCGCGTTGGTTCGAGGAATATGCTGATGATCATTTCGGTCGCAACATCATCTTTAATCTCTTTTTCCAGAAGCGCGTGAAACCAGCGGTCCTCAAACAGGAACCGGACCAGGCGCTGATCGATAGTGCGCTCAACGACCATTTCCCCAAGGCGCTGGATTATCTTGAACGGGAAGTCCCGGATGAGGGTTTCCTGTGTGGCGACGTTAGCGTAGCTGATTTGATGATTGGTGCGATGGTCCGAAATGCGGTGTGGGCTGACTGGAGGCTAGATGAAGCGAAATGGCCAAGGTTTGCAGCTTATCTGAGCCGTGTAAACGCCATACCGTCGCTTGCGAAAATGAATGCATTGGCTGATGAAATGTTACTTGCGCATCCAAAACAGCACCAAGAGATTATGGCTAAGCATTTGCAGGCTGCGTAAAGAGCCCGGTTCTCCGCCATATTTTATCACCCCGTAAATCGCCATTTACAGTCATAAAATTGCCCTTAAACTATAGCCAAGTATTTGGAGTAGTTTGAATTCCACCGTGGGGAAGCGAGGGCACGATGCAAAAGCCGAGAAAGTTTATCATTCGCATGACACTGTTCCTTGCAGCAGTGGTTGTGCTCGTGGCGCTTCTCAAGGATGCGATGATCGACGCCTTCATGGCGAATGTTGCGCTGAACGGTGTGATTGTGGCGACACTTCTGATCGGGACTGTATTCGCCTATCGCAGGGTGTTTGACCTTTCCCCCGAGGTGGAATGGATCGCAGCGTTCAAGCGACACGAGAGCGCGTCGGCAAGCGTTACACCGAAGCTGATGGCACCTGCCGCTGCCCTATTGTCCGCGCAGGAAGAAGGTGGCATGCGATTGTCCACGCTTTCCATGCGCTCAGTGCTGGACGGCATTATCTCCCGCCTTGAAGAAAGCCGCGAGATCAGCCGATATTTCACCGGACTTCTGATCTTCCTCGGGCTTTTGGGTACGTTCTGGGGCCTCTTGGGCACTATTGGTGCTATTGGCAAAACCATTAACGGGCTGACCGTGGACGGGGGTGACATGGCGCTGATGTTTGACGAGTTGAAAGCAGGCCTTGAAGCACCACTTGCCGGTATGGGCACCGCATTTTCAAGCTCGCTCTTTGGTCTCGCCGGTAGCCTTATCCTCGGTTTCTTGGATCTGCAGGCCAGTCAGGCGCAAACCCGGTTTTATAATAACGTTGAGGATTGGCTTGCGTCTGTCACACATCTGTCGCGCTCTGAACTCTCTGAAGGCATGGCGAGCCCCAACGCTTACATGACAGCCTTGATGGAGCAGACAGCAGATGGCATAGACCGCCTGCAGCGTACACTCAAAAGCTCGGAAGACAGCCGCAGCCAAGCACAGCATACTATGACCTCTATTGCCGAATCGCTTGCCATGCTCGCCGATAAAATGGATGCACAAAGTGCCCATATAGCAAAGGGTGACGAAGCATCAAAAGCGCTGGCGTCAGCCATTGAAAAGCTGGCCACTGCTCACCGGGCACCGGAAGCGCCTGTGGTATCGCCCGCGATGGATGAAGCCACCAAAGGCCATATTCGCAACCTGGATGTGGGTATCAAGCGGCTTATTGATGAGCAGGAACGCAATTCTGATAATATGATTGAAGCCTTGCGGGCTGAACTCAAACTGCTTTCCCGCACCATTGCCGCAGGCATGGACGGTAATGCGGCCCCTGCCAAGATGCCGTCTCGTCCCACGGGCCTGAGCGCGCGGCGTGATGATGACGGAACACCAGACGCATGATCGGCGCGCGGCGACGCATAGGCGGGGCGGGGCCTGATAACAGCTGGCCGGGCTTTGTGGACGCTTTGTCCACGCTCCTGCTGGTTATCATCTTTCTCCTGTCCATGTTTGTGCTGGCTCAGTTCTTTCTAGGCCAAGCCTTGTCCGGGCGTGATCAGGCGCTTGCGGAGCTCAGGGGGCAGGTGGCCCAGCTCGGTAATCTTTTGAAGATGGAGCAGCAGGCCAACTCAGCGCTTCGGGAAAGCATGGCTGAGCTATCGGCCTCGCTTACCTCCGCCAATAAAGACCGGGATAGTCTGTCTGCGTCCCTCGACAGCACCCGTGCGAGCCTGAGCGAAAGCGAAGCCAGGCTTGCAGAGATGACGGAGGCTCGGGAGCGCTTCGAGGCTGAAGCCAACCGCCTTCAGGAACAATACGCGTTATCGTCCGGTGAGCTTACCGAGGAGCGCGAAATATCCATGCGCGCCAGAGCGGAAGTCGCACGCCTGCAGCGGAATATCACCGCGCTTCAGGAACAGCTTGGTCGGCTGGAAGCAGCCCTTCAGGCGAGTGAGGAACGAGACCGGCGCAACCAAGCCGTGATCGTGGATATGGGACGCAGGCTGAACCGCGCACTCGCGAGCAAGGTGGAAGAGCTTGCGGGCTACCGGTCAGAATTTTTTGGCCGCCTCAAGGAAGTTTTATCCTCCCGTCCTGAAATCAGAATAGAGGGTGACCGTTTCGTCTTTGCAAGCGAGCTCTTGTTTGGCTCAGGTAGTGCAGAGCTTGGCCCTGAAGGCCGCGCGGAAATGCGAAAATTCGCGGAGACTCTCCTCACCATTTCACGAGAAATACCAGCTGAATTGAGCTGGATTTTGCGTGTTGACGGCCACACAGATGTACGGCCGATCTCAAACGCACAGTTCCGCAATAACTGGGACTTGTCAGCAGCCCGCGCCATCAGCGTCGTGGAGTTCTTGATCTCTGCTGGCGTGCCGGCGGAACGTTTGGCGGCTACCGGGTTTGGTGAATTTCAACCCATCGATCCAGCCGAGAATATCTTCGCCTACAGCCGGAACCGACGCATTGAGATGCGTTTGACGCAGCGTTAAGCGTAGTCAGTCGCAGGTGGTTTGTTCATTGAAGCAAGGAGCCAGCTCGGTCGTTACCTTTGCCTGAAGCTGGGCCATTAAACCTTTGTTGCCTCTGACGTTAGCGATGGCTTGCCAGATGCGGTTGACTGAGGTGTTGTCAAGCTCAACGTTTCTGCCAAAGGCCAGGAAGTGAGGGGTGGACCATAGAGCGGGTTCATGGATGACAAGAGGTTGCTCGCTTCTTGATACATAATGTATTGCTGCTCCTCTAAGAGCCACGACAGAGGCGATACGCCTTCGCTCCAGCATCTGAAACAGGCTGCTTTGTTTGGCAACAATTTGCGCCTGCTTGCCAGCCTCGGCGATTGTGCCTGCAGATCGGTAACCTAGCAGAACCCCCACCGGCTCAGGAAGCGTTGCGACTGAAATGCTGACGGGCGCGGGTGTGTCTGCGTGGGTGATCACGACAAATTCAACATCGCTGAGTGCCTGCTTTGGTACCAGGGGCGTGATTGCGTCACCTTCCCCCTCATGAGACGGAAACCGAAAAAGAGCACCACGTTCTTCCGTATAGGAAATGCCGACAATGCCGTCGAGTTCACCTGCTGCCACTCTGTCCTGGCATCGTTTCCACGGCAGCAGGATCAGTTCATAGTCGAGCCCGATGTCAGCAAAGGCAGCATCGAGTATTTGGGTGTGAATGCCCCGCATCACATCATTTTTCATGAAACTATAGGGTGGCCAGAACTCAGTGCTGTTACAGAGCCGAACAGGGGTCGCGAAGGAGGGGGCTGAGGTGAAAATTGCCAGCAAGCTCGCCAGGAAAAGCTTTTTATAGTTCAACCGCTTGGCTCCTTTACCGGTTCGCTTGCCTAATTCGTGGCTCATTTGAGTGCATGATGACACCAGCTTGTCCAAGGTGATCGATACAGCATCTGTTTTTGTTTATACAGGGTATAGTTGCGATTTCCTTAAGGCGGAGCAAAGATATAGTCGCCGTAGGGGCGAAGCGGGGAGAAAAACATGTTTCTACAATGGGTGCGTGTCGCGTTGAGTTTGGGGATGCTGGGGGGAGCAGTCTGGTCGCCTCTCCACGCGAATGATATGATAGAAACTATTGCTGGGAAGCTCTCAAGAGGTGACTACGATGGCGTCACCGGGGGAATGGTGAGCGTGGACGGCAAGCTCCTGTTCGAAGCTTACGTGGGCGGTAATGACGCCGATAAACGCCACGATGTTCGCTCAGCTACTAAAAGCATCACATCGCTACTGATTGGTGAGCTGGTTGAGGACGGCAGCCTTTCATCTGTGAACGTTAAAGTATCCAAGATACTACCGGATGAATTTGCGCATATGGCGAACGATGACCCGCGCCGGGGTATCCGGATCGAGGATATTCTGACCATGCGCACAGGTCTTGCCTGTAACGACTGGGTGCCAGCGTCGCTTGGACAGGAAGATAAGATGTACAAAACCCGTGACTGGGCAGCATTCCTGCTGAGCCAGCCGCTTGCCCATGAGATTGGCGAACATTTCAGCTATTGCACAGGCGGTGTGGTGTTGCTTGGCCGCGCAATCGAGAAACTCAGTGGAATGGATGTGCCCTCATTCGCGGAGGAGAGGCTGTTTCGGCCCTTGGGCATAGTGGGTGCCAAGTGGGAGAAGACCCCGACCGGCCACACTGATACGGGTGGTCACCTTCGGTTCAGCCTGCCAGACCTTCATAAGTTGGGTGTTTTGATGCTGAACATGGGCCGTGTTGGCGACACGCAGGTTGTGACGGAAGACTGGATCAAAGCCTCGACCAAGGAACACACCAATATTCATGAACGGCATGAGAGATACGGATATCTCTGGTGGCTCAACAGCGGTGAAGTGAAGGGCAAGGCGGTAAGCCTCATTTTTGCGCACGGCAACGGTGGCAATTTCATCTTCATTATGCCAGAGCTGAACCTTGTCGCGGCATTCACTGGGAAAAACTACGGCAAACCAACACAGTTCATTCCGATGCAGATTCTGACCAAAGAGATTGTGCCCGCCCTTATCAACTAACTATACGCCGACACCAAATTGAAGGTCAGCAAGCCGCTTATAAAGCCCGCCAGCGGCCACAAGCTCGTCATGGGTACCCTCGGCGACAATACGGCCTTCATCGAGCACCACGATGCGGTCTACCTTCTTTACGGTGGCAAGCCGGTGGGCGATCACAAGCGTGGTGCGCCCTTCCATCAGGTGTTCGAGCGCTTCCTGCACTTTTAGCTCAGATTCGGCGTCTAGTGCGCTGGTCGCCTCATCTAGCAGCAGAACGGGGGCGTCACGCAAAATGGCACGTGCAATGGCGATACGCTGGCGCTGCCCGCCTGAAAGCCGACTACCGCGCTCGCCAAGGAAGGTGTCATAACCCTCCGGCGCGCGCTCAATAAATTCTTTTGCTGCCGCAGCCTGAACAGCCCGTTTTACATCGTCGTCCGAAGCGTTCAGGCGGCCATAGCGGATGTTCTCTGCGATCGTGTCCGCAAAAATGATGGTGTCTTGCGGCACAAAGGCGAGGTGCGAGCGGAAGTCCTGCGGTTCTGTGGTGGCGATATCTATGCCGTCCAGAGTTACGGAGCCCGATTGCGGGTCATAAAACCTGAGCAGCAACTGCAGGACGGTTGACTTGCCCGCGCCGGACGGCCCGACGAGCGCAACAGTCTCACCCGGTTTGACATGTAGGTTGAAACCGTCAAGTGCGGCTACGTCCTTTTTGCTGGGGTAATAGAACGTTACGTTATCGAAACGAATGTCGCCATTGATGGCTGCCGGAAGCGCAACAGCGTTGGCGGGCGCCTTGATGGTTGCCTCAGCTGAAAGCAGCTCGGCCAGTCGCCCGGCAGCACCTGCTGCGCGTTGAAGCTCGCTATAGACCTCGGAAAGGGCACCAAATGCCCCTGCAACAAACACGGCGCGCATAATGAAATCAAGCATCTCGCCGCCGGTCATGCTACCTGCGATAACGTCTTGCGCGCCTTCATAAAGCACAAGTGCGATGGCGCCGAAGATAAGGAAGATCATGGCGAAGGTTAAACCTGCACGAACCTGTATACGACGCTTCGCCGCGACAAAGGCGTCGTCTACATGCTCGCCAAAGCGTCTGGCTTCGGCTTTTTCCTGTGTGAAGGCCTGTACGATATTGAGGGCGGAAAGCGATTCGCCCGCGCGGGCGCCCACGTCGGCCACTTTGTCCTGGCTGGTGCGGGACAGGTCGCGCACACGCCTCCCAACCACAATGATGATGCCGAGCAGCAGCGGGATCACCACAATGATATAGCTCATCAGCTTTGGCGACATGACGAAAAGCCAGATGGTGCCAGCAATAGCGATCAGAAAATTACGCGCCCAGACAGATACGCTGGAGCCGACAATGGTTTGAACAAGCGTTGTATCTGCCGTTAGCCGGGAGACGATCTCACCGGGGCGGTTTTCCTCAAAAAATTCAGGCGACAGGGTGATTAGGCGCTCATAGACAGCTTTGCGGATGTCAGCCACAACACGCTCGCCCAACCATGTCACAAAATAAAAGCGGCAGGCGGTGGCAACGGCCATCACGCTTACAATGCCAACAAATACGAGGAAATAATCGTTCACTTTCTGCGCATTATCTGCCGAAAAGCCTTTGTCCACGATATCGCCAAGGGCGGTGGGGACAATGAGGACAGTGAGTGCTGCGATAATGAGAAAGAAGGATGCTAGCACCAGCTGGAGCTTATAGGGCCGGACGAACGACCAGAGCGTACGCAGGTTGGAGAGTTTACCCTTGGGTGGTTCGTGCTCCTGGCGCACGGCAGAATCAGTCATCATTACTTCCCTATGAATTACCCGGCAGATATAGGGCTGCAGAGGCGCCATGCCAATCAACGTTTTTGAAAAACTTGCTATTTGCCTGTAATAAGGGGCAGAAGAGCGTCCTCAGGATGGAAAAATCCGGTATTTGTCCAAAAAGCCGAGAAACAGCCTTGCAAAGGGGTGAAACATCCGCTAAACGGACGCCTCGTTTTCGGAGATTAAAGACCATGAAACAAGACATTCATCCCGACTACCACACAATCAAAGTGGTAATGACCGACGGGACGACTTTTGAGACCCGCTCAACTTGGGGCTCGGAGGGCGATACAATGACACTCGAGATTGACCCGAAATCCCACCCGGCTTGGACCGGTGGCGCCCGCCAGGTACTTGAAGGTGGCCGTGTGGCTCGCTTCAACAAGCGGTTCGGTGGATTTTCTCTTAAGAAGTAAGTCATTCCCGTACTTTAGTTTTTCGAAAAAGGCGTCCCATTGGGGCGCCTTTTTTGCATGTCGCCTCTTGCAGAAATTATCTGCCATTCCTACATGAGATTTGTCCGGTCGCCGCATAGGTGGGGCCGGGAAATTGAGTTGGCCTGGCAATGGTTGCAGGCCGTTAAATCAGTCGCTTCTGAAGGAGGACATGACATGAGAACTTTTGACCTTTCCCCATTAATGCGCAGCAGCGTGGGCTTCGATCACCTGAACAGGTTGCTTGATTCGGCCCTGAATACGGAACAGGCTGCGCCTTATCCCCCATACAATATTGAAAAATTGAGCGATGACGACTATCGCGTCACCATGGCTGTGGCCGGTTTTGCACCGGACGAGCTGACGGTGACCGTGCAAGAAGGCACCTTGTTGATTGCCGGGAGGGCGGCAGATGATGACAAGGAAAGACGCTTCCTGCACCGCGGCATCGCCAAACGCGCCTTTGAGCGCCGGTTTGAGCTTGCAGACACCATTCAGGTTGGTAACGCCAAATTCGAGAACGGCTTATTGCTGGTAGAGTTGAAGCGCGTGATCCCTGATCACAAGAAACCTCGTCAGATTGAGATCCGTACGGACGAAAATGCCGTAAAACAGATTGAAGCTGACGCAGCGTAACGCGTTTCTCGCTCTTTAAGTTTCCTCCACGACCCCTCGCTGTCGTGTACCTCACGTGAGGACCGGGCCATTCCTCCCCCTGAACCCCGCCCTGTCCTCACGTTTTTTCACAAGTTGCACTCGTTGCCCTGTCAGGTTTTGAAAAAGGCTTGGGCGGCCTCGCGGCTGGCTTTTTTGGCCTTCATTTCCTTCTGGGTGCGATCAATTTCAGCCTCAAGGCGTTCAATGCGCAGCTCAAGCTCTTCCGCGCTGATGGTGGACAGGTCTTCCCGCTCCACGGCGGTGAGCGGGCTATCTTTTTTTACTGGCAGGTCATCAAAATCCATCGCAGATCTCCCTTTTCGGTCGTTTGTCCATGATGCCGAAGAAGCTGGCCCTTGTCACGCATGCCTTAACGCCCCACCTTGAGAGAAAGCGTTAGGAGAGGCATGTGAAAGCTATTGAAATTAAAACACCGGGTGGACCGGAGGTCCTAACCCTTACCGAACGGGACAGGCCTGAAGCTGGCCCCGGTGAAGTGTTGATCAGGGTTCGTGCAGCGGGCGTTAACAGGCCCGATATCGTGCAACGCGAAGGGCGGTATCCACCCCCGCCGGGCGCTTCTGATATCCCGGGCCTTGAGGTTTCTGGTCAGGTTGTTGCCGTTGGAGGGCAGGTTTCAGGCCTCGCTGTGGGCGATAAAGTATGCGCGCTTGTGCCGGGCGGCGGCTACGCAGAATATTGTGTTGCACCCGCAGCCACAACATTACCGTTACCCGAAGGGTTTGACTTCATTAAAGGCGCTGCGATTCCGGAGACATTTTTCACTGTGTGGTCCAACCTGTTTGACCGTGCGGCTTTGAAGGCGGGCGAAAGCTTGTTGGTACATGGGGGCTCGAGCGGTATCGGCTCGACCGCAATCCAGCTGGCTAAGGCCTTTGGCGTGAAAGTTTTCACCACTGTGGGGACGCCGGAGAAAGCCAAGTTCTGCATAGAATTGGGCGCAGACTGCGCGATCAACTACCGGGAAGAGGACTTTGAAGAGCGCGTGCTGAAAGAAACTGGCGGTGCGGGCGTGAACGTGGTGCTGGATATGGTGGGCGGTGATTATATCGCCAAAAACATTGCGTGCCTCACACCAGACGGCCGCCATGTTTCCATCGCGTTCCTGACAGGTCCGCAGGTGAGCCTGAATATGCTGCCGGTGATGCTGAAACGCCTTACCTTGACTGGTAGCACGCTTCGGCCGAGAGATAATGCGTTCAAGGGGGCGATTGCGAACGCGCTTCGGGATAAGGTTTGGCCGATGATGAAGGTGGGCGGCCCCGCGCCTGTTATCAGTGCGGTATTCCCGCTTGAGAAGGCATCGGATGCCCACGCGATGATGGAGGCCAGCACGCATATGGGTAAAATTGTTCTTGAGGTGCCAGAATCAGCCTAAAAACGTGTATCTGGGCCCGAAACGGCTCATTATTCGCGGTGACAGGCGCTTTCTGACCTGTTAAAGAGGGGCATGGGAGAAATTCCTCCCGCCCCTTTCAGGAACATTATGATCTTTCCGGGAGGGCAGGTGAACGAGGCGTTTACCTGGGCGGAGAAGAATTCTGTAATTTGTAGGGATACTGGGATGACACAACCTTTGATGCCGATGGCCACAGCCGTGTGGCTTGTAGACAATACAGCACTGACGTTCAAGCAGATCGCGCTGTTTTGCCAGATGCACGAGCTTGAAGTGCAGGGCATTGCAGATGGCACGGTTGGCACAAATATTGTTGGGCAAGACCCGACAGCAAGTGGCCAGCTGACCTGGGACGAGATCAACCGCTGCCAGAAAGACGCGAGCGGCGTATTGAAGCTTAGCGTGGATGATGTGAAGGCAATGCCGCGCACAAAAGGCCCACGCTATACGCCTGTTTCCAAGCGGCAGGACAAGCCGGATGCGATTGCGTGGCTGGTGCGTCACCATCCTGAGCTGAGCGACCTGCAAATCAGCCGTCTTGTGGGCACCACGAAGCCGACCATCTCGGCTATTCGTGACCGTAGCCACTGGAATATCCAGAACATCAAACCGCAGGATCCTGTTGGTCTTGGCCTATGCCGCCAAACGGAACTTGACGAAGCGGTTCGCAGCGCTGCAGAGCGCCGTCGTAAAGCGGATGAGAAGGCAGGTATTGTCAGCGCTGACGAAGCGGTGGAAGAAGATTCCGTCGTGCGGGTTGACCCTCCGGCACCGGAGCCGACAGGCGACGAAAGCTAAGGGAAACCAAGGCAATTGCTTAAACAAAAAGCGCGAGGCATATACCTCGCGCTTTTTTGTCATCTGGAAATCCGGTTAATGCTTAACAAATCGGGACATTTCCTCTTTCAGCCGGAGCTTTTGTTTTTTAAGCTCCGCGAGCCGTATCGTGTCTGGACACGGTCGATGTTCTTCACGGGCGATGATCTCTTCAATTTCAGCATGTTTGGCGTTGAGTGAATTAACATGCGATTCTAGGTTCATACCCGTCACTCCTTTTCTTTGATAGTTGGACTATACATTTCATCATTCTGTCACGAAGTTGTCACGGAAAAGATTGGCCTCATCTGACTAAGCCTGTATCTTCGGGCACTTAGCAAAAGCGGATTTTTTAGCCTTTGAAGGATTATTGCGCGGAATGCCTGAGACTCGAACAAACAGACTGGTGATCGCGATCACGGGCGCAAGCGGTGCAGCTTATGGTGTCCGTATGCTGGAGCTTTTGAAGCCCGAGGATGTGGAGACCCATCTGGTGATCTCGAAGGCAGGGGAGCGCACGATTTCCGAAGAGCTAGATAAAACATCCAAAGAAATCAAGGCGCTAGCAGATGTGGTCTATCCGGCAGCAGATATTGGTGCGGCGATCGCAAGCGGCAGTTTCAAGACCATGGGCATGCTTATTGCGCCGTGTTCGGTGAAAACCATGGGCGAGGTTCGCACCGGGCTTACTTCGTCGCTGATCAGCCGGGCGGCGGATGTGATGCTGAAAGAACGCCGCAGGCTGGTGCTGATGGTTCGGGAAACACCCTTTCATCTTGGGCACTTACGCACCATGACGGCACTGTCTGAAATGGGCGCTATTATCATGCCGCCGATGCCAGCGCTTTATGCAAAACCCAAAACCATTGACGAAATGGTGACTTATACCGCCGTGCGGGCGCTTGATCTTTTCGGGCTTGATGTCGGTGATATCAACCGTTGGGGCGAGGGGGGTGAAGGGAAATAACGCCACACCGCCACATATTCCGGGTGAAACTGTGACGGTTTTTGTGGCGCGACTGTGGCGTAAAATTCCGGTGTCCGAAGGCTTATTGAGGGGTTAAAAGCTGCATGCAATAGTCTGGCACCTTGATCTCATCGTCGCCGGTACGGCTGAAAACCAAATCACTGAAATGTCCGCTGCTTACCAGTTTTTCCCCTTCATACATCTCAAAGCGGAATGGCCACATCACCCCGTCTATACGGCGATACTCAAACTCGCGCCCGTATGACTTGCCACCAAACCACAGCGCGCTGATCAGGCTGGTTTCCGGGTCGATACCAATATGGAACCCCTTCCAGCCAGGGCGATAGATGTTGTACCAATCAAGGCCCGCGTATGGCGCTGTTGTCGGCGCGCCGGGGTCTGCGGGCGCGAGAATCGTCTGGCTGTCGCTCAGGAGAAACAGGAAGTTGCTGTAGAGCGAACGCATCATGCGGTTTTCTTCCGCCTCTGGTAGCGGCGCGCAATGTCCGCCAATGAAGCTGTATCCGCGCCCGGCGCCTGCAATCTTGCGCTCTAACCCGCCTTCGCTGGTTTCTTCTTTGGCGATTGCCTTGTTCTGGAAGTCATAGTGCATATCAGCGACATGAGGCAGCTTGTCCCCCGGGTTGCGGGTGTAAAGCCGCATCCGGGCGGACGTCAGGGACATCAATGCCTCCCCACCATGCGCCGCCCGCATCTGGGCGAGCATCTCAGACGGTGTCGCCGCTGCGGTCACATGAGGGCCAGCAAACAAGCTTGAAAAGGCGAGCAGTACGCCCGCGAAAATCCGAACAGAAATCATCATTACCTCAACATTAAAGCGTGAGGCTTATGGAAACCCTGATTAGGCCGCGTCTCAAGCGCGGTGCGATGAACAGGGGCTAAGGCACGCCGGGTCGCACCACTTGTTGTGCACCAGCCAAAAGCGGGGAGAGCAAGTGTTCTGACAATCCACACTCATAGGCATATGAAGTCAGGTGTTGGCCTCGGGCTCCTAGCGGTGTTTCGCTAACTTCAACCCCACTCATGCAGGCGATCAATGCTTTCTGGGCGCGTTTTTCAATTTCCAGTTCCTGCGCCAGAAATTCCCGATATCCGCTGCCACCTTTCATGCCATTCCGTATCTCGCGTAGCGGGCCCAAAATCTCCGTCTGCCAGAGGTGCGATGTGTTACCGAGCGCCACTGACGTCTCGTTTGGAAGCGCCACACGGTGGCAATCACACCACAGGTACAGAAGCATCAGGTTTATATCTGCACCAAAGCTGTTCTGTGCCTCAAGGCAAATGTCTTTCACGCCTGGTTTCCCATAAACCTCTAAAGCGAAGTGCCAGAAAATATCCGGGTCATGAACCAGCTTGTGAATAATATCAGGGGCTTGCACGTCAGGCCTCTCTTCCTTGTGGTGATCGGTCATGCTATAACGGCGTACTTTGGGAAAATCGGGTTTTGAGGCAGTTGATGGACGAGGATGACATCCGGGGGCAGATGGCGGTTCTCATGCAGGAACACAGGGATCTTGATGATGCCATCACTGCAGTAACGCGTGCGGGTACATTCGATCTGTTGCAGGTGCAGCGGCTCAAGAAGCGGAAGCTGATGCTCAAGGATGAGATCGCCAAGCTCAAGAATATGCTGGTGCCGGATATCATTGCCTAAACGGGTAATGCCCAAAACGTGTGGTGGCGTCTAGCGCACACCGTCCTCGCCTTTTTGTTCCTTTTTATTCTCATACATAGCTTTGTCAGCCTTATCGAGCGCATCGTCCGGCTGGTCGCCAGACCGGAAGGTATAGGTGCCATAAGCAAGGCTCATGTCGATGGTCTCACTGTCTAGCGGAAGAGGGTGGGAGGCGATAAGCTCGGCAAGCGACGCAGCTTTTTCCGCGCCGACATTCTCATCAGCCTGCGCGAGGATCACCCCAAACTCGTCACCGCCAAGGCGGCCAATCACGTCGGTGCCGCGCACATTCTCAGCCAACAGGCGTGCAACATGAAAAAGCGCCTTGTCGCCCGCTTCATGGCCATAACGGTCGTTGATCTGTTTCATGTCATTCAGGTCAATGAACATGAGCGTTGAAGGCGCGCCGTAGCGTTCCGCGAACGAGATCATGCGGTTCAGCTCGCGCACAAATGCCCGCCTGTTGGGCACGGGCAGCAAGGCGTCGGTATCTGCCACGTCTTCCATTTCGCGCAGGCGGCGCTGGGTATGATCGAGCTCACGGCGGAGTTTATCCACCTCTTCCATCAGCGACATGATCGCCCGCTGCACGCGTGGGGTCATCTCCTCGGGTGGAATTGTGCTCACATTTACGGTGTCGTCAATTTGCCGGGGTGCGCTGGCGCTGGTTGCGCTACTTGTTGATGATGTCCGCCGGACCTCCCGCGTGGGTGCTGTACGTGAAACACCGGGTGTATTGGTAATCTTCATAAATAACCTGCGGTCCGTGGCAAATAATACTCTTCTAAAGCATTATGCCGCTATTGGGAATCGACTTGCAAGCTTGGGCTTGAAAATCATCGCCCTAACGCCCCTTGCAATCACAATCCGCCTGCCTATAATGCGCGCTCCGCAAGCCGGTGCCGTACTGATTGGCACGAAAGAGTGCCCGGCCCCTTGCATACTCGTGAGCGTGAGGACAGGCATGACGAGCGAACGTCCCCTTGTTGGTATCATTATGGGTAGCCAGTCTGACTGGCCGACGATGAAACACGCTGCGGAAGCGCTTGACGGGCTTGGTGTGGCTTACGAGACCAAGATTGTCTCCGCACACCGCACACCAGACAGGCTCGTTGAATATGCGAAATCTGCGAAAGGCCGTGGGCTTAAATGCATTATCGCGGGCGCAGGCGGTGCTGCACACCTGCCAGGCATGGCAGCGGCGATGACACCTCTGCCGGTTTTTGGCGTACCGGTACAGTCCAGCATGCTTTCCGGCAAAGACAGCCTGCTCTCGATTGTACAAATGCCTGGCGGTGTGCCAGTAGGCACGCTGGCGATTGGCAAGGCAGGCGCGAAAAACGCGGGCCTTCTTGCAGGTGCAGTTATTGCCCTGATGGATGATGCAGTAGCTGCAAAGCTGGATGACTTTCGTGCAGCGCAAACCGAAAGCGTTGCCATCGATCCGGTGGATGAAAGCTAAGGCGCGATAGGCGCAAGCTGATAAAGATTTAACACAAAGGCAAAGAGCGTCGACATGACCCAGATCGCACCCGGCGGTACTATTGGTATTTTAGGCGGCGGCCAGCTTGGCCGTATGCTCGCGCTCGCGGCGGCCAATTTTGGTTATCGCTGCCATGTCTTTTGTCCAGACAAACGCAGCCCCGCCTTTCAGGTGGCTCATAAGGTCACCATCGCAGACTATGAAGACGAAGAGGCGCTTGAGGCTTTTTCGCGCGATGTGGACGTGGCCACATACGAGTTTGAAAATGTCCCTGCGGTGACGGCGGAACTGGTGGCGCGCGATACGCTGTTGCGCCCCGGAGTGAAAGCGCTCAAGACTACGCAGGACCGTTTGCTTGAGAAAGACTTTCTCAACGAATCTGGTGTGAAAACCGCCCCCTATAAAGCGTTTGAGACGGAAGAAGAGCTGAAGCTGGCGATGAAAGAGATTGGCCGTCCGGCTGTCGCTAAAACCCGGCGGTTTGGCTATGACGGCAAAGGGCAGGTGATGATCAAGTCCCGCGCGGACCTTGACCGTGTGATGGAAGTCACTGGCGGCGCACCCGCAATCCTTGAAGGTTTTGTGACCTTTGACCGTGAAGTGAGTGTTGTGGTTGCGCGCTCTGCCTCTGGCGACGTCGCGGCATTCCCGGTTTCTGAAAACGTTCATACCAACCACATCCTTGATACCACGACCGTCCCTGCTGCGATTTCAGAGATGCTGGAAGCCAAAGCCAAAGTGATGGCGACCCGCGTGGCCAATGCGCTTGAATATGTGGGTGTGATGGCGGTCGAGATGTTCATCAACGACGGTGCAGGCGATATTGTGGTGAACGAGATTGCCCCCCGCGTGCACAATAGCGGGCATTGGACAATTGAAGGTGCTCACACCAGCCAGTTTGAACAGCATATCCGCGCGATATGTGACCTGCCACTTGGCGGCACCGACGCCAGAGGCAAGGTGCGGATGAAAAACCTGCTGGGGACCGAGATTTTGGATTACGAGCCGTATCTGGCTGACCCCAAGGCCTATTTCCACCATTACGGTAAACAGGAACCACGCCCCGGCCGCAAGATGGGCCATGTAACATGGGTCGAGACAGACTGACGAAAAAGGAGGCCTTCGCCTCCTTTAACTTATATCTCCCGAAGTTCAGGCCGAGGCGCTAGTGTCTCAGGTGTCTGGATGTTTGATACCAGCCCCAATCTTTCGAACAGCACTAACACCCACCATCCTGGGTCACTTTGGCCCCTCTCCAGTCCAATTTTGGCCGATCCGGGGAAGGCGTGGTGATTATTGTGCCAGCATTCTCCGAAGGTGATGAGACCAGCGAACTTGATGTTGTACCCCTGTACGCCAGCACCATCGACGTGCCAGTGACGATGGCCTTGCCGGTGAGCGAAGTGCCCAATTAGCCAATGACCTGTGATGCATGCCGCTACCCGCGCGCAGCCACCCCATAAAACCCAGTCTATACCCCCCATGGCATAAAGGAGTATGGCTGGAGGTAGTTGTTGCCACATCCAGGTGCGGTCAATAAAGTGGTAAAATCGATCTCGTTTTATGCGATCTTCGATCTTGAGAGTTGGTGGGAAATCGAGTTTCAAGTCGCAGCATAGCTGCCAAAAGGCGTCTTGGAAGAATGGGCGCCTGTGCGCGAAATAGTCGTGGCACGCGTTTTGGCGCTGGGCCCAGTCGCGTAGATCATGCGTTTGAATCATTCCGTAAGGGCCAGCGAGCCCTACAAGCGTACCAAGATACACCATGATATATTCAAGCCACCGCGGACAGTCGAAGCTGTTGTGGATAAGCCGACGGTGCATACCGAGCGAATGACCGAAACACAAAACTCCTGCGGTGGATACTAAAAACACAGCGAGGTTCTGCCAGCTGAAATACCAACAGGCCGCGATGATAGTGCCAGCATACATGGCCAGTACCCAAGCTGTCTTGGCTGCGGACCAAACAACGTGCCCCGATATAGCTGAAGCCTGTGAGTCCTCTTTGAACCTTGGTTTGTCGATCCCGTTTGACATTGCCATGATAGATTTCTCCCATTCCCTCTTGATCCAAATCGCGTGAGATATTATTATTTAGCTAAATAGCTAATTACGAATTATATGAATTTAGATATTTAGTCAATAAGCTAAATAACGAAGCAAGGAAGTTTTATGGATAAGGTGTTTCAGGCATTGTCCTCCAGTGTTCGCCGGCAGATTTTGGCGTATCTATCGAGTGCAAGTATGACCGCAGGCGAAATTGCGGATCGCTTTGATATCAGCAAGCCTTCTCTCTCAAAGCATCTCGCTATTCTCGAAAATGCCGGTCTGGTTTCAAAGGAAAAACAAGGTCAGTATGTTCACTACGCTTTGGTGCCAGACAACCTGACGAACACCCTGGCAGGGTTTGTGATGGAAGTGTGTCCAGTGGGGCGGCCCTTGAAAAAAGAAAGTCGAGAGAAGGCCGCGCGAGACCAGATGGATGCTCCCTTGAAAGCGGACTCCGAAGGCTAGAGAAAAAGGGAGGCATGTGCCTCCTTTTCTTTTGAGGGTCACTGATGGAACTTGCTTGTTCCTGCTTTTCAGTCGCCGCAACCTGATCAGGCCCGGTGCAGCACCCATGTGGCGTGGTCAGCCTCAGCCCTGAAGCCGTGCTTTTCAGCAAAGGCATAAACGATCTTGCGCATGGGGTAGCCTTTGGTGCGGCCCCAGTGCCAGTCATCCCCGGTGATCTGGGCGTCAGGCCACAGGGTGTGACACACTTCCAAGTCATTCGCCTGTTTGTTCGCATCAATATAAATCAGCTCAGGCTCCAGTCCCATATCATTCAGCCCATAAAGTGCGTCTGGCGACAGGCCGCGGACGGGTACAAAGCGCGCTTCAAAGCCGCGAAGGTTGGCAAGCGCTGTGGGGAAGGGCCCGTGCTGTGCGATATCAGCAGCGAAGCGTTCCTGTACCCTGCGTTCAGGGTAGGCACGGGTAAGCGCGGGCCTGCCCACATAGCGCGCGCACTGCTCAATAAGGCCGTCGTTCCACGGGTCAATGCCAACTACCTTGAGGTCCGGGTCAAGCGAAAGCCAGCGTTTTGTGCTCGCGCAGAGGAAACATCCAATCTCAAGCATAACCGCTGGTTTACGCTCAAGGATGATGGCATCCACCAGCTGCCGCCCACCACCACCCAACGTATAGTCCCACGCCGTGACGCCGGTGGTATCCGGCCAAGGGTGTTTGGCAGCCAAGGTTTCAAATGCGTGGGTCATCGGCAATGCAGTCCAGATAGAAAAAGGGCGCGAACTGCCGCCGCGCCCTGATCGTTCAAATCCTTAAAGGATCGAGAAGCCTGTGGCAGCCCAGTCTTTATCAAAAGCTGCGAGGCCGTTTGATGTCAGCGGATGGTTGAAAAGTTTCCGGAGCACATCAATCGGGAACGTCGCAACATCTGCGCCGATACGAGCTGATTCGAGGATATGCGTGGGGTGGCGAACAGACGCCACAAGAATCTGCGTATCAAACTGGTAATTGTCATAGATCGTGCGGATATCTTCGATCAGTTCCATGCCGTTGAAACCAGCGTCATCATGACGGCCAACAAATGGCGAGATGAAGGTGGCACCTGCTTTTGCAGCCAGAAGCGCCTGGTTTGCGCTGAAACAAAGGGTCACATTCACCATGATGCCTTCTGCGCGCAGGGCTTTACATGTTTTAAGCCCTTCGATGGTGAGGGGCACTTTAACCGCGATATTGTCCGCAATTTTCGCGCACTTGAGGCCTTCCTTGAGCATGGTTTCATGGTCGTGGGCAACAGTTTCAGCCGATACAGGGCCATCAACCTCGCTTGCGATTTCCTTGATCACTTCAAAAAACTCGCGGCCAGCTTTTTTGATGAGTGAAGGGTTTGTTGTTACGCCGTCGAGAAGGCCGGTGGCGTTTGCTTCGCGGATTTCGTCGATGTTGGCGGTATCGAGGAAGAATTTCATCTTATGCTCCTTGGGCCCCTTTAGGGCGCTGAGTAGTAGGCTTTGGGTGGCCGCAATTGGTTGAGAATGCTCTAGGCCGCACCATAAAACGGATTTCCCGGCTTGCCTAATGAATGTTTGCTATCTTTTCAACCCGTGTTTTCTATTGAAACAGGGAGATTGCGAATAGCCTGTGGCTTCCATATGGTGCGACGGCATATCCTGCAGGACCATGACAATGAAACAACGCACATTTGACCTCGGCGATGTGGCCCCAAAGCCTGAAGCGCCAGAACTGCCGGGCCCGGACAGCCTCTCCGCGCCGGAAGGCCCGCGTGCGCGTGTGTTACTGCCGGTGCCGGCGCTTGGTGTGCTTGACTATGGAGTGCCAAGCCATCTGGTGGACCGGATTACACCTGGCGCGGTGGTGGAAGTGCCGCTCGCGGGCCGCACGGCCACCGGCGTGGTGTGGGATAGTGCGGCCGATGGTGGCCCAGCAGAGGGCGGCAAAAAGCTGCCGTATGGCAAGCTGAAGGCGATAGAGGGTATTCTCGACCTGCTGCCTATGCGGCAAGACCTCAGGCGTTTTATTGACTGGGTTTCGGCTTACACACTCTCAGCGCCCGGCCCGGTCCTAAGGATGAGCTTGCCAGCGTCTGCCGCCCTTCAGGCTGTGCCTGTAAAACGGCACTATAGGGCAACGGGCGCGAGTGTGGACGGTGTGCGCTTGACGGCGGCGCGGGAAGCTGTGCTCAAGGTGTTAGCGGACGGGAAACCGCGGATGGCGCCTGAAGTCGCATCGCTCGCTGGTGTATCCGACACCGTGGTGCGCAGCCTTGAGAAAACCGGCCTTGTGGAAGGCATGGATATATCTGTTGATCTACCTTATCCGCAGCCGGACGCAAATTTGGATGGGCCCACCTTGTCTGATGAGCAAGCGGAAGCCGCGCGCGCCATTCGTGACAAAGTCTGGGAAGGTGGTTTTGCCCCTTTCCTTCTCGACGGCATCACCGGCTCTGGCAAAACAGAGGTCTATTTTGAAGGGCTGGCGGAGGCCCTGAAGACAAAAGGCGCGCAAGTTTTGGTTCTGGTGCCTGAGATAGCGCTTACCAGCCAGTGGCTGGACCGCTTTGAAGCCCGGTTCGGGGTGGTGCCTGTGGTTTGGCACTCGGAAGTGGGGCAGGCCGAGCGCAGAAGGGCGTGGCGCGCGGTGGCATCTGGCGAAGCCCGTGTGGTTGTGGGCGCACGCTCTGCCTTGTTCCTGCCGTTCAAGCATCTGGCATTCATCACAGTGGACGAGGAACACGACCCGTCTTTCAAGCAGGAAGAAGGCGTGATGTATCACGCGCGGGACATGGCTATCGTTCGGGCCAAGCTGGCGGAATGCCCCATCGTGCTCGCGAGCGCCACACCCTCGCTTGAGACACTGGTAAATGCGGACGAAGGACGCTTTGAAAAGCTGATCCTTCGCGAACGGCACGGCAATGCTGTGCTGCCCGAAATGCGTGCCATTGATATGCGGCATGAACCGCCTGAGGCTGGCACCTGGCTCTCGCCCGTGCTGGTGAGAGAGATTGAAGATACATTGGCGGCGGGCGAGCAGATCATGCTGTTCCTGAACCGCCGGGGCTATGCACCGCTTACGCTGTGCCGCACGTGCGGCTTCAGGATTGAATGCCCAAGCTGCTCTGCCTGGCTTGTGGAACACCGTTTCCGGCGCGAGCTGCAATGCCATCACTGCGGCCACGTTGAACCTATCCCTGAAGCATGCCCTGAATGCAAAAGCGAAGACAGCCTTGTAGCCTGTGGGCCTGGGGTTGAGCGCTTGTTTGAAGAGGTGAGCACAAGATTCCCCGCAGCGCGGACCTCTGTGATGACATCAGACACCATGATGAGCCCAAGCGCGACCGCTCATATGGTGGGGCAGATCGCGAGCGGCCACCTTGATATCGTTATCGGCACCCAGATTGTGACCAAAGGCTACCACTTCCCCAACCTGACGCTTGTGGGGGTGGTGGACGCAGACCTTGGCCTAAGGGGTGGTGACCTGCGGGCAGGTGAGCGGACATACCAGCAAATGGTGCAGGTTGCTGGCCGAGCGGGGCGGGCCGAGAAGCCGGGGCGCGTTTTCCTGCAATCTTATGAGCCGGAGCATCCAGTGGTGCAGGCGCTGCTATCAGGCGATGGTGATGCCTTTATGGCGGCTGAAAAAGAATCGCGGGCACGGCACCATATGCCGCCTTTTGGCCGACTAGTGGGCCTCATTTTGTCGGGTCAGGATATGAAGGACGTGCTCGACACAGGCCGCATGCTGGCAGCAAAAGCACCGATGGAGCACGGTGTTGCGGTTGTTGGACCGGCGCCAGCACCAATGGCAAGGGTGCGAGGGCATCACCGCTTCCGTATGCTGGTGCACACAAAAAAAGAAGTACGCGTACAGAAGCTGGTTTACGACTGGCTGATGTCAGTGAAGGCTAAAAAAGGCGTGCGCATCAAAGTTGATATCGACCCCTATAGCTTTATGTAGGGTATCTTTTAACTGCTGCCGTTCTAAGCATGGCAGATGGATGGAAATGGCGGCATAGTTTTATATGGTCTGGATTATTTGTGGCCCCAGTTCTGCTGGAAAGAGTACCTACTTCCACAGCGTGGCAAGGAAACCCTTTGATAATAATGAACCCGTGGACCTTCTCTTCCCTTCTGACGTCAAGTCGGGCCCGGTGGATGGGGTAATACACTATAATATCCTACAAAACCTAAGCGTAGAAAAAGATGAAAGCGGGACCGTTCAGGTGGTGCTGCCTCCATATGGGTCATGTCAGTTCTGGACCAAGTTGGTTGAAGATTATGGAAACGATATTAATGCCATAGTATTGGTTTGTAGCCAGAAGGAGCTGCTTAGGCGCGTTGAAACACGCACGGTCATTGAGCTTTACGCGAAAGACTCGCGTAAGCATCCGGCTTACGATAGCGAATTCTGGGATTTTATATATCGAACCGTCGATATGACGAAAGTATACTACAGGTGGCTGACGGAGTTGGAACGCCGAGGTGTGCGGTATCGTTTGATTGATAGCACTAGCGAGGGCTACACCAACATCAAGTCAAAAACTGACGCATTTGAGTTGATTGGTGGCGCCTGAAAAACGGCCTTCCTGTGATGGCGTTTGGTTCTCATATATGAACAAAGTGGGTGTTGGCCTCGTTTTTTGTGGCTGCGCCAATAACTATGTGCCAACCCGAATGACGGTTTATCTAGCCCGATAACCTGATTCGAGTTGGCGTTATATGGTGAAGCCGCTTTAGCTATTAGCCTTGGTATTCGGCTTTCAACGCTTCCAGTTCTTCCTGGTGGCGCTGCTTCATTTCCTGCTTTGCGTCAGCATGACGGTCCATCACTTCTTTTTGCTCTTCAGGGGATTTATCACCCATCTGAGCAATCTCAGAACGCTGTTGGTCCATCAGTTGGTTCCACTCCTGATGCTGGCGGTCTTTCAGTTCACGAAGTTTTTGAGCAAACTCCTTGTCCTTCGCGACCTGATCCTGAGCAATGCCAGCCAAAGGTGCTGATGCTGTTGCAGAAACAGCGGGTGCCACAAAGCCTGACAAGGCGATAGTGGCTGCGAGTACAGTCTTTGTCATCATGTGTTTCATAGTTCACACTCCCTTGAATTAGCCCCCTTGAGTTAGTTTATGCTGCCGTAAATTGTAAAAAATAGGGCGGTAAGGTGCCCAAAATGAGAATGCGCCTCATTGTGCGGGCTAGCCTGGGGTGTTAATAGCGGGTAATTGGCAGTAAATGCTTGGTTCTGGGGGACTTATGACGGCAGACGTCAGCGATACGGCGGTAGAGATATATAAGGACGCAACATGCTTGCCTGTTTTTTGTCCTGTCCCTCGAAGGCCCGGAAAAGGTGGGGTATTCGACAAGGAGAAGCGGCTCATCCGCTCAACTCTGTTATTGCGCCACAATTTCCCGTCGGGGGTAAAACCTGTTGACCGGCCTGATCTCGAGCATGATCCGGCAGTGAAAACCGAGCGGATCGTGCGAGAGGGCACGATAGGGGAAACTGAAAGCTGGCTTAAAGGCCGGTATATATTTGGCGGCTATTTCTTCTATCACTACGGTCATTTCCTTTTGGAGACCCTGACGCGCCTTTGGTATTTTAAACAGTTCCCTGACGTTCCCGTGATTTGGATTTCTTTTGAGGGCGACGACTTTGCTGACTGGCATGTGGACCTTATTCGGCAATTGGGCGCAACCAATGAAATAATTTGCCTCAAACATCAAACAGAGGTGGAAAGCCTGGCTATTCCTGAGCCAGGCTATGTCATCTCAAGCCGGTATTGGGACTGTCAGGTTGATGCTTTGGCTATGGTGCGAGGCTATGCGCCCAAGGCAGGCAAGAAGGTATGGCTGTCGCGCAGTAGCCTGAAGAAGGGCGTTATACTTAACGAATCGCTTCTAGAGGAATGTCTGACTGCGTCAGGGTGGACGATCTATCAGCCGGAAGCCCATTCTATCGCAGACCAGGTCAAAATGTTGGCTGACGCAGAAGAGATCGCGGGTATTGAGGGATCGGCACTGCATACACTTGTGCTGATGCCGGATTACCGGGGGCGGGTCAACATATTCGACCGTGTGCATGTATCAGACTTCGAAATGATTGCAGATAAACTGGGCGTGTCGCAACGCATGATACAAGTGCAGCGTATGTCGCTGCATATCATTGCCAACACCTGGCCGAATGAAATCAACAGTTGGTGGAAAGACCTTGATGAGGTGCTTGGCCACCTTGATGTTGTTCGCCCGAGCTATGCAGGGCAAGCTATCGATCAACGGCTGGCGGCAATAACAGGGTCCGTTGCCAAGTATTTTGGCGCCAAGAATTGTATGGAGCTTTGGCCGGAACATAACACTGCCGCAGCAGGCCTTGCGGGATTGCAGCGATACTTGATCACCAATCGGGCGCGATTCGATGTTGCCGCTGCGAAACAGTCTGGTGTTAATCATTTTGATGTTCGGCCTGATGTCTTCTTCGCGACAGCCTGTCTTCGTGCGCCAATCGACCTGTTTGTTTTTCGGGCAGCAGATGAGGGCGACAATGTAGAGCAGACTTTTTACGGAAGTCTGGACGTTAGCCACGTCAATTCGCTTTGGATCATGGATATCCCTGTCGAAGATGCTGCGGTACGGAAGCCGTTTGAGCGGATAATGAACAGCAACCCGGCGCTTAGCGCGGCGCGCATTCAGGGATCTAGCTATATATTGCTATGGCGGGCTATACGTTCCTTGGCTGTTACCAGTCTTGAATGGCTACGGCGTCAGGACCTGGGCCAAGGCGCCAAATGGGAGCTGCCGACCATGTCCCTCAACGATGTAGCCAAGCAGATAGAGATGGATCGCAAGAAAAACCGCTCAAATGCACTCTAATGTTCGATTCGGATAAATGGGTCGCGAGCGTCCGGCGGAGATACCAATATTAGCTAAAGTATTCTAGCCTTGAGCCGAGTTTAAGGCTACCTCTTCTTGCGCTATGTATTATAAAGGCTATGCCGCGTCGCATGAAGGTCCTTAAGCGTACGATTTGCGGGCATTTGACTACTTCAAAACTGCCCAATCAATGATTGATGGGGAATTGCTGTACTAGGCGGCTTGCAAGCACGAATTCTCTATGCTAGAGGGAGCACGCATTTCGGCTGGCCATTGCCGTGAGGGGTATGAATTTCATACCAATCAAAACCGGCCAAAATTGAGCGTAGGTGAGCCAATACTCGGCCATCTGCAAAGGTTCAACAGGTTCAGACCTAACCTAGGGGAACGTCTGACGTGACCTCGCACAAAGCGATAGTCTCTGGGATTTCCGGCCGCTATGCGGTAGCGCTTTTTGACCTCGCCATTGAGGAAAAGGCGCTCGATGCTGTCGAATCCGATCTCTCCAAGCTGAAAGCGATGATAGAAGATAGCGCGGACCTGCGTGATCTGGTGTCGTCGCCTCTCTTCAGCCGGGAACAACAGTCAAAAGGCATTATCAGTGTTGCGCAAGCCGCAAAGCTGAATGTGATGACTGAGAAATTCCTCGGCGTGCTCGCGGCGAATCGCCGCCTCGGCGCACTTGGTGCTATCATTTCTTCCTTTGAGAAGCTTCTCGCGCATCATCGCGGTGAAGTACGGGCAGAAGTTGTCAGCGCGCGCAAGCTCACGAAGAAACAGCTCGGTGATCTTGAGAAGAAATTGAAACTGGCTGTCGGCCATGACGTGGCCATCGACGCTTCTGTTGATGAAACACTGCTCGGCGGTCTGACTGTACAGGTTGGCTCCCGCATGGTGGATGACAGCCTTAAAACGAAACTCGATAACCTCGCAATCGCCATGAAAGGGGTTCAGTGATGGATATCCGTGCAGCGGAAATTTCCAAGGTCCTGAAGGACCAGATCGCAAATTTCGGCAATGAAGCTGAAGTTTCTGAAGTTGGTACCGTTCTCTCAGTGGGTGACGGTATTGCTCGTGTATACGGCCTCGACCAAGTGCAAGCTGGTGAGATGGTTGAATTCCCGGGCGGCGTTAAGGGTATGGCCCTGAACCTCGAAAGCGACAACGTCGGTATCGTTATTTTTGGTAACGACCGCGGCATTAAAGAAGGCGACACCGTTAAACGGACCGGCGCCATCGTTGACGTGCCTGTTGGTAAAGGTCTGCTGGGTCGCGTTGTTGACGCGCTCGGTAACCCGATCGATGGCAAAGGCCCTCTGAAGGACGTTCAGCGTCAGCGCGTTGAAACAAAGGCGCCGGGTATTATCCCACGTCAATCGGTTTCTGAGCCTATGCAGTCTGGCCTGAAGGCTATTGATGCGCTCGTACCCGTTGGCCGTGGCCAGCGCGAGCTGATCATTGGTGACCGTCAGACCGGTAAAACTGCGGTGGCGATCGACACTTTCATCAACCAGAAAGCTACCAACGACGCAGCTAAAGATGACAGTGGCAAGCTGTTCTGTATCTATGTTGCTGTTGGTCAGAAGCGTTCAACGGTTGCCCAGATCGTTAAGTCACTGGAAGAGAATGGCGCGCTTGAGTACTCCATCGTTGTTGCAGCTACGGCTTCCGAGCCTGCGCCGATGCAGTTCCTGGCACCATACACCGGTACAGCAATGGGTGAGTTCTTCCGCGACAACGGCATGCACGCTGTTATCGTACATGATGACCTGACCAAACAAGCTGTTGCTTATCGTCAGATGTCCCTGCTGCTTCGTCGTCCTCCAGGGCGTGAAGCTTACCCAGGTGACGTATTCTACCTGCACTCACGTCTTCTCGAGCGTGCAGCGAAAATGTCTGATGCGCGTGGCGGTGGCTCACTGACAGCTCTGCCGGTTATTGAAACACAGGCTGGTGACGTATCTGCATACATCCCAACCAACGTGATCTCGATCACCGATGGCCAGATCTTCCTTGAGACCGAACTTTTCTACAAAGGCATCCGTCCCGCTATTAACGTGGGTCTGTCGGTATCTCGTGTTGGTTCCGCTGCTCAGATCAAGGCAATGAAACAGGTTGCTGGTTCCATTAAGCTTGAGCTTGCTCAGTATCGTGAGATGGAAGCATTTGCGCAGTTTGGTTCCGACCTTGACGCTGCGACACAAAAGCTTCTCAACCGTGGTGCACGCCTGACCGAGCTTCTGAAGCAAGGCCAGTATAGCCCGCTGCCAGTTGAAGAGCAGGTTGTGTCCATCTTTGCAGGTGTGAAAGGCTATCTCGACAAGATCGCTACAAAAGATGTTACGCGCTTTGAAGAGCAGTTCCTCGGTGAGGTTCGTGCCAAGCACGCTGACGTCCTCGCGACGATCCGCAAGGAAGCTAAACTGTCTGATGATACGATTTCCAAGTTGAAATCCATCCTCGACGCTTTCGCGAAGTCTTTTAGCTAAGAACCCGGATAGGAGAGGCTGAGCAATGCCAAGCCTTAAAGATCTAAAAGTCCGCATCAACTCGGTTAAGTCGACGCAGAAAATTACCAAGGCCATGAAAATGGTTGCTGCGTCGAAACTCCGCCGTGCGCAAGAAGCTGCTGAGGCCGCACGGCCTTATGCAGAGCGGATGGAAAAAGTGCTCACGGGTCTTGGCGTTGCCGTCAAGGACCAGCCGGGTGCTTCGCCGCTTCTTGTTGGTACGGGTAAAGACGATGTGGAATTGGTTATTGTTGCAACGTCAGAGCGTGGGCTCTGTGGTGGCTTCAATACCAATATTGTGAAAGCGGCACGCATTCACCTTCGCGCGCTTCTTGCTGCAGGCAAAACGGTGAAAATCCTTTGCATCGGCAAAAAAGGCTACGGTGTACTGCGTCGTGAGTTCAGCGCGAACATCATTGATGTGAAAGACATGTCAGGCGTCAAGCGCCTTGGTTTCGCGGATGCGCAGCCAATCGCGACCGAAGTGCTGGCCATGTTTGAACGCGGTGAATTTGATGTTGCAACGCTGTTTTATGCGAAGTTCCAGTCTGCCCTCGTGCAGGTGACAACCAAGCAACAGCTTATCCCGACCCCAATGCCTGAAGCTGCCAATGAGAACGCCGGCGGTGATGACTTGGGCGGTGCCGTATATGAATACGAGCCGGATGAAGGCGCGATCCTTGAGGATCTGCTGCCTCGGAACGTAGCAGTACAGCTTTATCGTGGTCTTCTTGAAAACGCTGCTTCCGAGCAGGGTTCACGGATGACAGCGATGGATAGCGCAACGCGTAACGCTGGCGACATGATTGATAGCCTGTCCATCACGTACAACCGTACGCGTCAGGCGAACATCACCAAAGAACTGATCGAAATTATTTCAGGCGCTGAAGCGCTTTGAGTTGGTTACACGAAGGAGTGTAAAAAATGGCTAAGAACACTGGCCGCGTAACACAGGTAATCGGTGCTGTTGTCGACGTACAGTTCGACGATGCTCTGCCGGCGATCCTGTCAGCGCTGGAAACAAAAAACAATGGCGAGCGTCTGGTTCTTGAAGTCGCATCGCACCTCGGTGAAAACACCGTTCGTACAATTGCGATGGACGCGACCGAAGGTCTCGTGCGCGGCGCTGAAGTGCTTGACACTGGCGCGCCAATTTCGGTGCCGGTTGGCCCGGAAACACTCGGCCGTATCCTGAACGTGATCGGCGAGCCAATCGACGAGCGTGGCCCTGTTGGTCACAAGCAGGTTGCCCCGATCCACGCTGAGGCGCCTTCTTTTGAAGATCAGAGCACGGAAGCTGAGGTTCTCGTGACCGGTATTAAGGTTGTTGATCTTCTCGCACCTTACGCAAAAGGCGGTAAGATTGGTCTCTTCGGTGGTGCGGGTGTTGGTAAAACGGTTCTCATCATGGAGCTTATCAACAACATCGCGAAAGGCCACGGTGGTTATTCCGTGTTCGCTGGTGTGGGTGAGCGTACTCGTGAGGGTAACGACCTTTACCACGAGATGATCGAATCCAAAGTTATCAACCTGGACGGCGAATCAAAAGCTGCCCTCGTATACGGTCAGATGAATGAACCTCCAGGAGCACGCGCACGTGTGGCTCTGACAGGTCTGACACTCGCTGAATACTTCCGTGACCAGGAAGGTCAGGATGTTCTGTTCTTCGTGGATAACATCTTCCGTTTCACGCAGGCTGGTGCTGAGGTGTCGGCACTTCTTGGCCGTATCCCATCTGCTGTGGGTTATCAGCCTACGCTGGCAACCGACATGGGTGCCCTGCAAGAGCGTATTACATCCACGAAGAAGGGCTCGATCACGTCCGTACAAGCGGTATACGTACCTGCGGATGACTTGACTGACCCGGCGCCTGCTGCATCGTTCGCACACCTTGACGCTACGACCGTTCTGTCGCGTCAGATTGCGGAACTTGGTATTTATCCAGCTGTGGATCCGCTCGACAGTACTTCACGTATTCTCGACCCGCGTGTTCTTGGTGACGACCACTACGCTGTCGCACGTTCCGTTCAGGAAGTGCTGCAGAAGTACAAGTCGCTTCAGGACATCATCGCCATCCTTGGCATGGACGAGCTTTCAGAGGATGACAAACTGGTTGTGGCCCGTGCCCGTAAGATCCAGCGTTTCCTCTCTCAGCCGTTCCACGTGGCAGAGATCTTCACCGGTATTTCTGGTGAGTTCGTATCTCTCGAAGACACGATCAAGGGCTTTAAAGCGATTGTTGCGGGTGAGTATGATCACCTTCCAGAAGCTGCCTTCTACCTGGTAGGCAACATCGAGCAGGCTGTCGCTAAAGCAGAAAAACTGGCTGCTGAAGCCGCGTAAGCATTTGGGATCAGGACATCATGACCGATACACTTCACTATGAAATTGTCTCCCCTGAGCGTCTTCTTAAAGACGCTGAGGCGGCGATGATTGTGGTACCAGGCGCGGACGGCGACTTTGCTGCACTGCCTGACCACTCGCCCATGATGTCCACCATCCGTCCCGGTGTGGTCGAGATTTTTGAAAGCGAAGGCGGTACGCCTGAGCGTCTGTTTGTTAAAGGCGGCCTCGCACAGATCAGCCCGGAAGGTCTGACTATCCTCGCTGAGGAGACAATTGCGCTTGACGCTGTTAACGAGACAGAGCTTGCACAGAAAATCTCCGACACCCGCGAAGACATCGAAGATGCGAAAGACGATGTTGAGCGTGCCCGTCTTGAAAAAGAACTGGCATGGATGGTGGCGCTTGCGGACGTCGTCGCCGCTTAATAGCGAGCAACCTAATCGAATTTGAAAAAGGCAGCTGTTCAGCTGCCTTTTTTATTGAGCCAATGCGGGATCATCGTGGGCTCTCAACCAGGCTTTCATCTGAGGGTATTCGATTTGATCTTCGCTGGCCTTTTGCCCTGGCATTGCTGTCATGCCATACCAGGCCAGCAGGGGTAGGCCGGCAAACCGCTCACTGCTTTCATAATGTTCCCTAAGCCAGGTTGCAGAACCCTTGTAACCGTTAGGGTGAAAGACAACCTCGGCAGGGATATCACACGCCAATGCGGCCGCATAAGACCATGCGTGTGCCGCGATTTCCTCACCCATCTCATCACCGGCGTTGGCAAAAGCCCTGGTTCGGGTCGATGGGGGCATGGCTGCAATATGACCGGCTTCATGAAGCATATCGCCGGGATATTTAAGCTTGTCCGGATCAATGGCGAGGCTGCCGTATTCAATCTGAATGCCGGGTAGGAAGGTGTCATCCGGCAGGGTCTTCTCAAGTACCGGAATGCCGATTGAATCGAGAAAATCGCGAATGCGCCGGATGATTTCGGCTTTACTCATTCAAACCTCACATAAATATCGCCACTAAGTAGCAGTCTATATATTTATGGAAGTGTTTGTGGTCTTTGACAAGGGGTTAGCTTTGCTCAGGCATAAGCTCCTGCAGGACCTGCCGGTAAACCGCGCGTTTGAATGGCACGATTTCCGTCAGAAGGCTCTCGCGGTCAGTCCATTTCCAGCGTGCGAATTCCGGGTGTTCGGTCGCGATGTTAATGGCCGTGTCGTTGCTTTTAAGGCGCATCAGGAACCACTTCTGTTTTTGGCCCCTGTACTTCCCTCCCCAAACCTTGCCAAGGAGGTGTGCGGGAAGATTGTAGGTAACCCAGTCCTTGGTGCAGGCTAGTACCTCCACGTGGCGAGGCCGTACGCCAATTTCTTCTTCCAGTTCCCGAAGGGCTGCTTCTTCATGGTTTTCACCGTCATCAATGCCACCTTGCGGCATCTGCCACGCGCCGGGCATGTCGATACGTTCGCCAACAAAAATCTGCCCAACCTTGTTGGTCAGGAGAATACCGGCGCAAGGCCGGTAGGGAAGGTCGCTTGTGTTTGACACGTGATCTCTCGTTCAATATCAGCGGGGTGGTGGCTGCCGGTCCGCAACAGCGGTGATTGGTACCAGAATGAACCCTCGCGCCTCAAGGCCTGCTGCCCAGCGGTTGATCGCGTTGATTGTTACCGGATAGTTGTGGGCAACACCGACAGCGGAGCCCACCGTTTGCGCATATTGTTCCAATTCAGCCAGTTCCGCGCTAATGGCGTCAGGCGCGAGGTTATCATCCACATAGCGGTTGTTGTATGCGGATGGCAGGCCAATGGCGCGCGACATGTTCACGGCACGGCTGTATTGGGACGCACGACTGTCCACCATCATCAAACCACGGCGCTGCAGTTCATCAAGCACCGGGCGCAAGCTATCGGCGGCTGCAGTAAAACGTGAGCCCATGTGATTGATGATGCCCACGTAGCCCGTGAGCCTGCCAAGTGACGATTTCAGTAAGTTTACATTTTCGCGCGTTGATGAGCTTGCCAGAAGAGTAAATGGGCCAGGGTCATTCTGTGGATAGTTTTCTGGTTCCATCGGCACCATTACCAACACTTCGTGCCCCGTGCGTCGAGCCTCCTCGCCCCATTCAATGAGATTGGAGGCGTAAGGCGAAAACGCAAACGTCACTTCCTGGGGAAGCTCTGCGATTGCGTGGCGTGTGTTGCGGGCTCGCATACCCATGTCGGTTACTACAATGGCAATGCGGTGTTTGGTGTCATTTCTGGGGGCAGGGGCAGCATAAACGTTAAAAGGTTTACGACCATCTTCTGCGATTTTGGGTAGTGGCCCTTGGTTGGACTGCTCAAGAAGGGCAGGGTCGGCCTCAACACGCAATGTGCCTGAGATAGCGATCTGTGGTGCAGACGCCGGGGCCGTTTGAGCGGGCGTGCTCATGCCGGTTTCCGGGTCCTGCTGCGCGGGCCCCGAGTTGGAAGGCTGGGGCTCGTCTACGGCCTGGCTGGCTGCGGGCACGTCATTTGCGGTCGTGTCAGGAGCCTCGTTACTATCTTCTAGCCCAGAGGGCCCGGTATCAGCTGTATACCCCTCATCTTCATCAGGTGGCGTGGTGGTATCAGCGTGCTGTGGCTCCGCCGAGGCTGCATCCTTGGCCACCTGTTGGGGGCTAGGCGGTGTGTAGGTGAGTTCGAACATGAGGCCGCCACCGATCACGATGATCAGGCTAACGGCCCAGGCAATGAACAAAGCATTCCAATTGGACGGCACTGTCGACAGTTCCTTTTGATCTGTTAGTCAGTCCCGCCCAAAATGCGCATGTGCGCTTAGTCCTGACCAGCAGGCTGACGGACTTCCGCAACCTGAGATTTGGGTAGGCTGGACATATCTTTCAACAGCTTAATCGCATACCTGAGCTGTACGTCAACAGGTTGTTTACCAGATTCCACATCTTCAAGCACTTGTGCGTCGGTTACCTCGGCCTCAAGAGCGATATCTTCTTCGCCCGTAAGGTCAAGGCTATCCTGATCATTCTGGATATGGCCTGTCAGATCAGCCTCACGGCGTGGGTTGCCGGTTTGGCCTTGTGGCCGTGGGAACAGGACCTGAATATCAGGCTCAACGCCACGTTCCTGGATAGAACGGCCGCTTGGCGTGAAGTAGCGCGCTGTAGTGAGCCTGATGGCACGATCACCACTGCGACCAAGGCGAATTTCGCTTTGCACTGTCCCTTTGCCGAAGGTTTTGTCACCTACGACAACAGCGCGGCGGTGATCTTGTAGTGCTCCTGCAACAATCTCAGAGGCTGAAGCAGAGTAAGCGTTGGTCAGTACCACAATCGGCACACCATCCAATAGGTCGCCGGTTGTTGCATACCAGCGGTTGTTGTTCTGGCGGCGGCGACCACGGGTGGAGACAATCTCACCACGGTCCAGGAACGCGTCAGATACACGGATAGCCTCATCAAGCAGGCCACCGGGGTTGTTCCGGAGGTCAAGGATCACACCGTCAAGTGATGGCCCAAGCTCGTCAACAAGGCTGGCAATGGCATCTTCCACGCCTTCGCCGGTTTGCATGTTGAAGGTGGTTACCCGGATGTAACCGATAGTTTCGTCCTCAACGCGGTGACGCACAGAACGAACCATGATTTTTTCACGAACAATCTCAATATCGAATGGCGCATCTGCACCGTCGCGAACAACGGTGACAATGATTGGTGAGCCAACCGGCCCGCGCATGGTTTTCACTGCTTCTGTGAGGGTTTTACCCATCACTGCGCTACCATCGATGTGAGTGATGAAGTCACCACCCTTGATGCCAGCTTTATCAGCAGGAGTATCGTCAATAGGGGAAACGACTTTTACGACGCCATTTTCCATCTGAACTTCGATACCAAGGCCTCCATACTCACCTTCCATCTGCACACGCACTTGCTGGTACACATCGGGGTTCAGGTAAGTGGAGTGTGGGTCAAGTGAACGCAACATGCCTTGAATGGCAGCTTCAATAACTTCTTTGTCGTCAACTTCATCGACATACTCAGACCGGACGCGTTCAAAAATACGCATCAGAAGGTCGAGCTGCTCGTAGAAGTCGTCCTGATTGGCTTGCTTGTCGGCATGTACCGGCAGCGCCATCATCAGGGCCATCAAGGTTCCCGTCACCAATTTCCGCATGTTGTTGCCACCTTTCTTAAGTATCACTCGTTACTACTGTTACTCTGAGTTCGTTCTAGAGCTCGCTTCTGAGCTGGCCATCTTTCGGTTCAACCAAGGCGCCGGATCAACGGTATCGCCCTTATGGCGTAATTCCAAATATAACTCGGTTTGGCTTTCGTCTGTTGCCATCGTTCCTACAGGTTCGCCGGTTAGTACCCACTGCCCGACGATGCCGTTTAGCTCGCTCAAGCCTGCAAGCAGGCTGTGGTATCCGTTCCCATGCGATATGATCAGAAGCTGACCATACGCTCGGAAGGGGCCGGCAAACACAATCTGGCCGTCGTAGGGCGACACGATCTGTGCCCCTGTCCGCGCCTTGATCTTGATACCGCGCGCATGGCCGGCACCTTCTTTGGCTCCAAAGCGGCCAATGATTGGGCCAACTGCAGGATAGGGCAGCAGCCCTTTCATTTCCGCCATAGGCCTTGCGATTGGTGCTACCGAGCGATCATCTCTTCTGGGGCTAACACGAACTGGTGCCATCTGGGCGCGTTTTGCGGCCTGTTGTTCCAGTTTGTCGATCAACTCCCTGAGAGACGCCGCTTTACGAGCAAAGTCTGCCAGTTCACGGCCCGCGCGCTCTGCATCCGTACGTGCAGCTTCGGCTTCCGCCTTCCGTCTTTCTAGCAGTGAAGCAAGGTTTAGTTGATGTTGGGTTAATTTTGCCAAAGTATTTTTCAGGCTGAAACGTTCGGCCGACAGTTTGTTCTGAATATCAGCAAGAACGTTCAGTTCGCTACGGAGTGCGGCGGCACGGGTATTAATAGTTGGCACGAGGTTACCCATAAGATTGGCACTACGCGCTGTTTTTAGCGCTTCCTCAGGTTGCAGGAAGGTAAACACTGCGGGGCGGGCAGAGAGACGTTCAAGCGCAGACAACAGCTTCAACAGCTCCCCACGACGTACTTCAAGTGCGGCTTTCTTCTCAATTGATTCGGCCTCAAGGTCAGCAATTTTTTGTTCCAGTCGCGTGGCATTTTCTTCCGCAAGGCGAATGTCGCGGGCTGCGGAGACCAGATTTTCAGACAAATTTCGGGCTTCAGTTGCGGCTTGTTCTGCGGCGTCCTCGAGCGCCTGTTTCTGGCGTTCACGTTCATCAATTTGTTCTGTAAGGCGGTCCAGGTTGCTTTCGGCAGCATCCTTACGTTCTTGAGGTAGCACAGGGCTCGACAGCGCGCATACGAGCGCCAATCCACCCACAAGGCGCAGTTGGCACGCTTGCCTATTAGGGCTGAGATATTTCTTAGGTGCTTGCACGAGCCTCACTCGCCTCTTCGGCTGTCTTGTCGGCAAGCAAGCTGCGGCCTGTCATCTCGGCGGGTTGTTTTACGCCCATCAGCGCCAAAATGGTTGGGGCAACGTCTGCAAGCCGGCCGTCCTTCATTGCTTTATTCGTGCCAATCAGTAGCACGGGCACGTCAAAACTCGTGTGTGCGGTGTGCGGCTGGCCTGTGGTTTCGTCCTTCATCATTTCCACGTTGCCGTGGTCAGCGGTGACGATCAGCGCACCACCAGCTTTGAGGACAGCCTCTTCGAGCCTGCCGACGCAAGTGTCGATCGTTTCAACAGCTTTGATCGCCGCAGAAAGCACGCCCGTATGGCCCACCATGTCGGGGTTGGCATAATTGACAACGATGGCGCCGTATTTGCCACTTGCCACCGCCTCCACGATCTTATCTGTCACCTCTGGTGCTGACATTTCCGGCTTCAAGTCATAGGTAGCAACATCCGGGGATGGGATCAGGATACGATCTTCCCCTTTATAGACATCTTCGGAGCCGCCATTGAAAAAGAAGGTGACGTGCGCGTATTTCTCGGTCTCTGCGATGCGGAGCTGGTTGATACCTTCGCGCGCCAGCACTTCGCCCAGCGAGTTTTTGATCTCTTCTGAAGGGAAGAGTGTTGGTAGAAATTCGGAGAGGGCAACAGAATATTCGACCATGCCAAGCTGGCTTGCGAACTCAACCATGCGCCCACGGTCAAAATCGTCAAATGCTGGGTCAACAAGTGCAGTAAGGAGTTGGCGAGCACGATCAGCGCGGAAGTTGGCCATCAGCAGGCCATCACCGTCCGCCATGCCTTTATAGTCGCCAATAACGGTTGCGGCGACAAACTCGTCATTCTCATCACGTTCATAGCCTGCATTGATCGCTGCTATCGCGCCGTCAGCCGTTTCTTCGCCCACGCCTTTGACCATGGCGTTATAGGCTTTTGAGACCCGGTCCCAGCGATTGTCCCGATCCATCGCCCAATACCGCCCCGTCACCGTGGCGATGCTGGCGTCATAGTCCTCGATATCCTTTTCGAACTTCTCAACGTATTTGAGCGCTGAACGAGGGGGCGTATCACGGCCATCCAGAAACGCGTGTACACAGACAGGAACGTCGGCATCCGCTATGGCTTTCACCAGCGCGGCCATGTGATCCTGATGGCTGTGCACGCCGCCTGGTGAAAGCAGGCCCATGATGTGCGCTGTACCACCTGACTTTTTGAGTTTCTCGATGAAAGAGACCAGTTCGCGATTGCTGTTGAGAGAGCCGGTCGCGGCCGCCTCGTCAATGCGGGGCAGGTCCTGCAGCACCACGCGGCCGCCGCCCAAATTCATATGGCCAACTTCAGAGTTACCCATCTGGCCTTCTGGTAGCCCAACAGCCAACCCACTTGTTTTGAGCCATGCACGCGAAGTGCTGTCCCACAGGCGGCTGTAATTTGGTGTATTCGCGAGCTTGATTGCATTGTCTGTCGTGTCTTCACGATAGCCCCAGCCGTCAAGAATACACAGTACAACGGGTTTTGGCGTTTGGGTCTTCTGCTCACTCATGGTGTAACCTGTTCCATACATTAAAATTTGGGCGCACCGTGATGTTACGCCGAATTAGTCCCGATGATAGGGATGCCCGGTGTTAATTGACCAGGCGCGGTAAATTTGCTCCGCCAGCATGGCACGTACAAGCATATGAGGCCATGTTAACGCGCCAAAAGCCAGCTTCAGGTTGGCGCGCTTGTAAACACTGGCATCAAGACCATCAGCACCACCAATCAAAATCGCGAGATTATTGAAACCGGTGCTTTGCCACTCGTCAATCTGTTTTGCGAAAGCGCGGGAATTTAATGTTTTCCCGCGTTCGTCAAGCACAATAACAGCGGCCCCATCTGGCACAGCGGCCAATAATTTTTCCGCTTCGCGTGCTTTCCGTTCAGCGGCGTTGGCAGCTTGTTTTTTGATATCAATTTCGATGATTGCGGATTTCCACGGCAGACGGCGCAAGTACTCATCCACAAGCTCTTGCTCGGGGCCTCGTTGCATCCGTCCGATGGCGATGATGGAAAGCTGCACAGCACTCTCTTCAAAGCCCGTCTGTTCGGGCTTTGTCTATAGGTTGTGGTGGCGCTAAAGGCAGCGCGCTTAATGCACCGGTGATTAGTTCACCGTTTCATTATCTTCAAGGGCAGTGCCCCACATCTTGTCCAGGTTATAGAAGCTGCGTACTTCCGGGCGGAAGATATGGATCACGACATCAGCCGCATCAATCAACACCCAGTCAGCTTGCTCAAGACCTTGTACAACAATGTCCTTGTGGCCAGCTTGCTTTAGCCCTTTGATGACATAATCAGCCAGCGCAGAAACCTGGCGCTGCGAACGACCGCTCGCAATGACCATATAATCAGCGATGCTGGATTTACCTGCCAAATTGATGGAAACGATTTCTTCTGCCTTGTTGTCGTCAAGGCAAGAAACTGCTGTTTTTAAGATGTCCTCAGCCGCGAGGGCCTGGAGAGGTTCAGTGACGCTATGCGTCTCCGATGATGCCTGCAACTAATTTTCCTTTCTCTCGATGCCAGACAGCCATTCTTCACCCAAAAGCTGTCGGGCCTGTGTGGCTGAGGCGGGATGACGTGGCATTGTCACAAACGCCCAAGCCGGTGATTGGGTAGTCTTAAGTCTTTGTGGTGTCGTGCGAAAACGCTGAAAACACCGCGCAAAAGGACTAGCTAACCCACTTAGAGCATACCCCGGACGGTCAAAAACCGCAATGGGAAGCGCCCTGGCGATCTCTCGCCAATGGCGCCACGTGTGGAAGCTCGCTAAATTATCTGCCCCCATAACCCAAATGAAGTTGGTAAAGGGCATTGCCTTCTTCAAGGCTAAAACTGTATCAGCGCTGTAGCGTGTGCCCAGCCGCTCTTCAATATCTGTTGCCATCATGCGGGGGTGATGGCGTGTAAGTTGCTCAACACTGTCAACCCGTTTTTTGAAAGCAGCCATGCTGTCATTGGTTTTTTGTGGGTTGCCGGGGCTTACTAAAAACCACACAGCATCGGCATGGAGCTGCCTGAGGCATTCGCGCGCCACACGCCTGTGGCCTTTATGTGCAGGGTTAAAGCTGCCGCCATAAAGCGCAATGGTACGCCCGCGCCACAGCGCAGCTTCCCGTATGAGCATATAGGGCAGGCCAGTCACGCTTACGGCCTGGTCTGGCCGCTGCCGCGAACCTGATATTTAAAGCTGGTCAGTTGCTCCAGGCCCACCGGCCCGCGCGCGTGAATTCGCCCGGTTGCAATGCCGATCTCTGCACCCATACCAAACTCGCCACCATCTGCGAACTGTGTGGACGCATTATGCATAACAATCGCGCTGTCCACCTCGTTCAGGAACTTGGTGGCGGCCGTCTCATCTTCGGTGATGATGCTTTCTGTGTGGCCGGAAGAATGCTCAGCTATATGAGCTATGGCGTCATTTACGCCATGCACAAAACGCGCGGATATGACGGTATCCAGATATTCGGTCTTCCAGTCTGCTTCCACAGCGGGTTTCACCCGGTCGTCGAGCGATTGCATCTTGCTGTCACCGCGCACCTCGCACCCGGCATCCAGAAGAGCGCCGACCACAAAAATAGCAATGGCTTCTGCTTTATCATCTATGAGGAGGGTTTCCGCAGCGCCACAAATACCGGTGCGCCGCATTTTGGCGTTCACGGTGATATCCAGCGCCTTTTGAGGGTCTGCCTCGCCGTCAACATAGACGTGGCATATGCCTTCAAGGTGGGCGAATACGGGTACCCGGCTTTCATTCTGCACACGTTCCACCAGTGACCGCCCGCCGCGGGGAACAATGATATCGATCACCCCCGTCATGGTGAGCATTTCACCGACAGCGGCGCGGTCACGCGTGGGAACCAGTTGAATTGCATCCTCAGGCAAGCCAGCTTCTGTTAAGCCGTGAGCTAGGCAGGCGTGAATAGCGCGGCTTGAGTTCAGGCTTTCACTACCGCCACGCAAAATAACGGCGTTCCCGGCTTTAAGGCATAAAGCGCCGGCATCTGCCGTGACATTAGGGCGGCTTTCATAGATCACACCAATAACGCCGAGTGGAACGCGGACCCGGGAGATGTTGAGCCCATTAGGGCGATCCCAACGCGCAATCACATCGCCAACCGGGTCTTTGAGGTCTGCGATGGCGTCAAGGCCATCGGCAATGGCACGGATGCGTTTTCTGTCAAGCAGCAGACGGTCAATCATGGCGTCAGAGAGGCCCTTTTCACCGGCAAAGGCTACGTCTTCTGCGTTGGCGACGAGGATTTCCTTAACGGTGTCTCGTATTTTTTTTGCGGCGCTGCGCAACGCCTTGTTCTTCGCATCAGTGCTGGCGAGCGCCAGCGACTTGGCGGCGGCTTTTGCGCGCTGGCCCATGTCAGCCATCATTTGGGGAATATTCTCCTGATCGGTCATGATGGTTTCCTAAAATAAGACGAGGTCGTCGCGGTGAATAAGGGCGGAACGACCAACATGCCCTAGCACTGCATGCGCATCCTGCATCTTCCTGCCTTGCATCAAGCTCGCGTGCTCGGAACTGTATGAGGTTAAGCCCTGGCCGACAAGATGCCCATCTGGCCCCATGAAGGCCACAAGATCACCACGGTCAAAACCGCCGTCCACCCCGGTAACACCAGCGGGTAACAAGCTGGCGCCGCCTTCAAGGGCTTGAACTGCACCGGCATCAATATGGATATATCCTTTTGGTGCCATCAGGGAGCGAATCCACTGCTTGCGCACCGTCAACGCGTCGGTGCTGGCAGGGAACAAGGTTGCGCGCTCACCAGCCTCGAGGCGCCCGAGGGGCGAGGGGGCGTGCCCGTTCATGATGATCATGGAGCAGCCACCAGCCAGCGCAATTTTCGCGGCTTTCAACTTGGTGATCATACCGCCGGTGCCGGGGGTAGTTTTGCTTGGCGGGCCTGCCATGGCCTCCACACCTGCATCAACATTTTCAACAACCTCCAGAAACCGTGCAGTGCTGTTACTTCTGGGGTCACTGTCATAAAGGCCGTCAATATCACTCAGCAAAATAAGGGTATCTGCGCCGGCCATCTGGGCAACCCGCGCCGCGAGTTGGTCGTTATCACCAAAACGTAGCTCTGCTGTTGCCACGGTGTCATTTTCATTGATGACAGGGACCACACCACGTGCGAGCAACTCCTCAACGGTGTTGCGTGCGTTCAGGTAGCTGGGGCGGTTTTCAAGATCATGGATCGTGAGCAGGATTTGCCCGATCACTGCGTTTTCGGACGCGAAAAGCGTCTGGTAGGCTTGCGCGAGCCGGATCTGGCCAACAGATGCAGCGGCTTGGGCTTCTTCAAGGCGCGTAGGGCGGCCCTTAAAGCCAAGGGGTTCAAGCCCCATGGCGACGGCACCCGAGGAGACGAGGATTACATCGCAGCCGCGCGCCTTCAGTTTCAGCACGTCTTTCGCGAGCGCCTCAAGCCAAGCTGTTCTCAGCGTGCCATCTTCACCGCTCACCAGAAGAGCTGAGCCGATCTTGATGACGAGGCGGTTAGCCTTCTCTATGAAGCTGAACGGCGTGGGCGCTGACATGAGCTTTGACCTTAAATGGGGGACCACTCACCGCCCGTGGACGAGCTGTCCTGGTCGGCACCAGCGGAGCCTTCTTCTTCGACCGCCCGGTTAGCCTGATCTTCCTTGACCACGTCCCAAAGGGCAGCCAGCACGTCCTTCACACCTTCTCTGGTTGCACCAGAAAGGGTCATCACCGGCTGGCCGGAGACATCCTGAAGGGCTAGGCGCTTCTCTTCCAGGTCTTCCGTTTCAACAGCATCAGATTTATTGAGACCAATGATCATGGGCTTGTCGACAAGCTCGCCGCCATATTGCTCAAGCTCACCCATAATGGTTTCATAAGCTTCAACAACGTCTTCCTGTGTACCGTCGATCAGGTGCAAGAGCACACCGCAGCGTTCAATGTGGCCAAGGAAGCGCGTACCAAGGCCAACGCCTTCGCTCGCACCTTCGATCAGGCCGGGAATGTCGGCCAGTACAAATTCATTTTCACCCATACCGACCACACCCAATTGGGGCGCGATGGTGGTGAAGGGATAGTCTGCGATTTTTGGTTTCGCACGCGAAACAACACTCAGGAATGTTGACTTGCCAGCGTTCGGCAGGCCCAGAAGGCCCGCGTCGGCGATAAGCTTCAGGCGAAATACAATGTTCATTTCTTCGGCTTCGCCACCGGGTGTGGTGCGGCGAGGGGCTTGATTGGTTGAAGATTTGAAGTGAGTATTTCCAAGCCCGCCGTGGCCGCCCTTGGCAAGCACGACCCGGTCTCCAACCTTGGTCAGGTCCGCGATCTGAAACTCCATGTCTTCATCGAAGACCTGTGTGCCCACCGGTACCTTGAGAACAAGATCCTGACCATTGGCACCGGTCATGTTTTTACCCATGCCGTGCTGGCCTTTTTGGGCCTTGTGGTGGCGCCTATAGCGATAGTCGACAAGGGTGTTGAGGCCAGATACGGCTTCAACCACGACATCGCCACCTTTACCGCCGTCGCCGCCGTTGGGGCCGCCGAACTCGACAAACTTTTCCCTACGGAAGGAAACACAGCCGTTCCCGCCTTTGCCGCTTTGGATATAGATTCTTGTCTGGTCTACAAATTTCATGGGCTTTTTTAACAGATCATCGTTAGTGCGGAAAGCGCCATGCGGCGGCGTTCCAGCAATATTTTCTTCAGCTATACATCACCGAATGGCATTTGGGGCCGGTGGGGCGTGTATCCGATACAGAAAAAGGCGGGCATGAAAGCCCGCCTTCCCCAAAACTTTAGGCGTGATACTGGTAATTAACCTTCAACAGAAACGAACGAACGTCCGCCTTTGCCTTTGGAGAATTTCACCTGGCCCTCAGTGAGTGCGAACAGGGTGTGGTCTTTGCCCATGCCTACGTTCTCACCCGGGTAAACCTTGGTGCCGCGCTGACGAACAATAATGTTGCCTGCAAGAACAGCTTCACCACCGAATTTTTTTACACCCAAACGGCGACCAGCACTGTCACGACCGTTACGGGAACTACCACCAGCTTTTTTATGAGCCATTAGAGTACTCCTTTATCTTGTAAGGGCCGCTTATTCAGCCGCTGCTTCTGTCTTCTTAGGCGCTGCTTTCTTAGCTGCTGCACCAGCGATCTTCGTCACGCGTAGAACCGTAACTTCTTGGCGATGGCCTTTCTTACGGCGATAGTTGTGGCGGCGCTTCTTTTTGAAGACGATGATTTTTTTGTCTTTCTTTTGCTCAAGTACCTCGAAGGTAACTTTAGCGCCCTTTACGAGAGGCTCACCAACTTTGACGCCTTTGTCGTCGCCAACCATGAGAACTTCGTCGAGCACTACGTTTTTGCCAACTTCGCCATCAAGTTTTTCAACTTTGATAACGTCGCCTTCGGCAACACGGTATTGTTTACCGCCTGTCTTTACGACTGCGAACATAACTGTTCCTTTCTAATGCGCGCCGCAGACAACCGGGTGGACCTAACCCTTTGAAACGTCCCACACTTTGGGCGGTTTCCGCTGGCTTTTTTTCAAAGCAAAAGTAACGGCATGAACCATAGGCCTGCCGCCAACTCGCGCGCAATATACGTATATGGGCCGCAGAGTCAATAAAATATGCGGCGCCGAGGCGTTCAGGCTCGGCCAACCAAGCGTTGTTTGTTTGGCAAAATGATCGCCGGGCGATACAGATGGAACCCTGAGCGTTGGAGGAAAGATAGATGAACATGGTTGTGGGCGCAGTCGTGCAGGCGGGAACACCGCTGTTTGACAAGGAAAAGACGTTCCAGAAACTGGGGGATCTGGTCAGCGACGCTGCGGGCAGGGGCGCGAAGCTGGTGGTATTGCCGGAGGCATTTGTTGGTGGTTATCCCAAAGGGCTGGATTTCGGTGTGCGTCTTGGCTCGCGCAGCGATGAAGGCCGCGACATGTTCCAGCGCTATGCGGAGCAGGCCATCACGGTGCCTGGGCCTGATGTAGACGTCATTGGCAAGATGGCGGCTGCAGCAGGGGTTTATCTGGTGGTCGGTGTGGTGGAGCGGGACGGCGGCACGCTCTATTGTTCATCACTTTACTTCAGCCCGACAGGCGCGCTTATCGGAAAACACCGGAAGCTGATGCCCACGGCGCTTGAGCGCGTGGTATGGGGCTTTGGTGATGGCTCTACCTTAGCGGCACCGGTGACGGACATCGGGACACTCGGCGGTGCCATATGCTGGGAGAACTATATGCCGCAACTGCGGCTGGCCATGTACAGTAAAGGTGTTGAATTTTATTGTGCGCCAACTGTTGACGACCGCACGGTATGGTTGCCGACTATGCAGACTGTCGCGCTTGAAGGGCGCTGTTTTGTATTGAGCGCGTGCCAGTATCTTGTTCGCGGTGATGGCCCGGCTGACTACCACCCCATACAAGGTGATGATCAGGATACAGTGCTGATCTCGGGCGGCAGTTGCATCATTTCCCCAATGGGGGAAGTGCTCGCGGCCCCGGTCTTTGGCCGGGAGGTTATCCAGCTTGCGGATATGGACCGATCAGCCATCATTCGCGGCAAGTATGACCTTGACGTGGTGGGGCACTATGCACGCCCTGATATCTTCCGCCTGTCAGTGAATGAAAAACCGCTGAAGGTGGTGGAGTAATTTGCTTCAGGATATTAGCCAAGCGTTTCTCTGAATAGGCGCATCCAGTTCAAGCCCAACAGTTTTTCCATGTCGCCAGTGGTGTAGCCGTGGCGGTCAAGAACAGGCAACAGGTTGCGGAAACGGTCAGGGCCATCAAGTTCGGGAATCCACGAAGGCCATTGCACGTCATACACGGGCTTGAAGCTTTCAAGGCGCGGCTCGTACCAGTTCTCGCGCGTGGCCCAGCTTGCAATCCCCCGCACCGGGAAATCTGTGGCCAAGCCAACATGGTCAATACCCATAACCTTCACGGCGTGGTCGATATGATCGACGTATGTCTCGATCGTAGTTTCAACGCCGGGTTTTTTGCCGAGGAAATATCCAAGCGCTGCAATGCCGGCAACACCGCCTTTGTCAGCAAGGGCTTTAAGAGCCGCATCTTCCTTGGCGCGGGGGTGTCCGGGCCGCAGGCTCTCACACATGGTGTGGGTGAAAGCAATTGGCTTGTCCGAGAAATGGATGGCGTCCATTGTCGTTTGTTTGCCTGAGTGGGATACATCAACAATAATGCCAAGCTTGTTCATGCGCTCGACCACTTCGAGGCCGAAGTCAGACAAACCCGCGTTTGTACGCTCGGTGCTGCCGTCCCCCACTAGGTTACGGCTGTTGTAGGTAAGTTGGAAACAGCGCATGCCCATTTCATAAAGCACATCGATATTGTCAGTGTCGCCTTCCAGCATGGTCGAGTTCTGGAAATTCAGCATCACCGCCATACGGCCAGTTTTTTTGGCAGTCAGGAAGTCATCCGCCTTGAGCGCGAGCAGGAAACGATTGGGTTCTTCCTCCACCCGGCGGTGCCATTCCAGCAGCTCATCGAGTGCCACTTTGAGCGAGCGACGGTTGAGGCTCGTGATAATACCGGTATAGCCTGATTGATCGACCGCTTTATATTCTTCTTCGTCCCACTTGCGACCGAATGAGAGTGTATCGATCACCAACGCACGGTCATACAGCGCCGTCAGGTCCGTGTCGCCGGCTGCGAACAGCGGTGAACTGAGCCCGGCAGTTGCAGTAGCCGCCGCTGCTGTGGTGATAAAATCGCGTCTGCTAAGTTTCATGCCAGCCCCCTTTCTATCGGTAATTTCCAGTTAGTTTAGGCGAGGGAAGCGCCTGATATCAATGACATAAAAAAGGGTGGCCAATAGCCACCCTTTGCAGACCCCATGTTCGGGAGGTGCCGCTTTTATTCGGCGGCCTTGGCAAAGCCCGCTATGCGGTCTTTTGCTGCGAAATACTCGCGGGCCAATCGGTCCACCATGGTTGCCGCGGGCACAATCTCTTTCACCGCGCCAATACCTTGCCCACAGCCCCAGATATCTTTCCAGGCTTTCTTGGCTGAGTTGCCGCCGGAGCCAAAGTCCATCTTGGTGGGGTCGCTTTCCGGCAGGTTTTTGGGGTCAAGCCCTGCGGCTTCAATCGATGGCGCAAGATAGTTGCCGTGCACACCGGTGAAAAGGTTGGTGTAGACGATATCTTCCGCGCCGTTATCTACAATCGCCTGTTTGTAGCGCTCATCTGCGTTGGCTTCATCGGTTGCGATGAAAGCTGAGCCGATATAGGCAAAGTCTGCGCCCATGGCTTCAGCGGCGAGCACAGCATCGCCCGAGCCGATTGAACCGGAAAGCGCGATCGGGCCGTCAAACCACTCGCGAAGTTCCTGTATCAGTGCGAACGGTGACAGCGTGCCCGCGTGCCCACCAGCGCCTGCGGCAACAGCGATCAGGCCGTCGGCACCCTTCTCAATTGCCTTGCGTGCAAAACGATTGTTGATGATGTCGTGCATGACAATGCCGCCATAGGAATGCGCAGCGTCGTTTACTTCTTTCACTGCCCCAAGTGATGTGATCATCATTGGCACCTTGTATTTCACGCACATTTCTACGTCGTGCATCAGGCGCTCATTGGATTTATGGACGATCTGGTTCACAGCAAACGGGGCGGCTGGCTTGTCAGGGTTCGCCTGATTATAGGCATCCAGCTCTTCAGTAATGCGCTTCAGCCATTCCTCAAGAACATGGGCGGGGCGAGCGTTGAGTGCGGGGAATGAGCCAACAATGCCAGCCTTACACTGTGCGATGACCAAGTCCGGGTTCGAAATAATGAAGAGCGGTGAGCCGATGACCGGAATCCGCAATTTAGAAAGTTGTTGGGGTATCGCCATGTCTGCCAATCCTGATTGGTGTCACTGTTATCTGTTTGAAGTGACGGTAGGGTGAAAGCCTCTGCCGTCAAATTCCAGTATTTATTTCATAAGGAGGAGGATAGTTTATTGGACTGTATAGTCCAGTAAATAATGAAGCTCGCGCGCTTGGCAACAAGATGGGAGGCGTGCTACTCAAATATGGTTAGTCGCCTATAGGGGCAAGGCAAAGGTCGTCCGTTATGTGGTCACGCATTGAGGAGCGCTTCTTCAAGCCGGTAGACGGCGCATCGCTGGCGGTGTTTCGTATGCTGTTTGGCGCGGTCATCTTCTATGAAGCATGGCGCTATGACAGCAGGTATTGGGTGGAAGCCAAGTTTCTGTTTCCGTCATTCCGGTTCAGCTATCACGGGTTTGACTGGGTCGAGCCTTTACCCCCTTTTGCCATGGTGTGGGTTACCAAGCTTCTTGCTGTTTTTGCATTTCTGGTGATGGTCGGGCTTTTTTACCGGGTAGCCATTGTTGGGCTCTTTACTGTGTTCAGCTATATTTTCCTGCTCGACAAAGCTCAGTATCTCAACCATTTCTATTTCACCATATTGCTAGCCTTTCTGCTGATTTTTGTACCAGCCAACAGATTGTGGTCGCTGGATCGTATGCGCTCTGACAATCAGGGGGCTGACTATGTACCTGCATGGTCGATGTGGTTGATGCGCGGGCAGATGGAAGTGATGCTCATATGGGCGGGTATCGTGAAGCTGAACGCAGACTGGCTCGCCGGCTTGCCGCTTCATGACTGGTTATCCAGTTCTGCAGATGACTTCCCTGACTTTATCGCGACCTTCTTCCTTGATGCCGACTTTGGCGTTTTTGCAGCGTGGGCGGTTGCTATACTGCATGTTGTCGGAGCGCCGCTTCTTCTGGTGCCGCGCCTGAGGCTTGTTGTGTTTGCCGTCTATGCAGTCTTCCACGTGTTTAATCATTTCCTCTGGCATATCGGCATATTCCCCTGGCTAACGATTGCGGGTACGCTTCTTTTCCTTGATGTTTCCTGGCCGCGACGGGTGTTGGCTGGTTTTAGTGAGATCAAAGCTATTGAGCCTCGGGCACAATCTTTTAAACCTAACAGCGCCATCGCCTTGCTGGTGGTCGTATGGCTTGCGTTTCAGACAGCGTTGCCGCTCAGGCCATATTTATATGAAGGCAACGTTGCGTGGAACGAGCAGGGACACCGCTTCTCCTGGCGTATGAAGCTGCGCGACAAGGAAGGCTCCATCACATTTAAGGTGGTAGACCCGGACAGCGGCAAAAGCTGGCCTGTTGATACACGCGAGTTTCTGACCTACCGACAGGTGCGCAAGATGGTGGCACGGCCAGACATGATCCTTGAGTTCGCCCATCATCTGCGGGACCACTGGAAGCGGGTTTATGCGATCCGTTCGCCACAAGTTTTTGTACGCTCGTTTGTGTCTGTTAACGACCGGCCCTTTGAACGCTTTATCGATGAGAGAACCGACCTCGCAGCAGTAGAGCGGACATTTTTAAAGCAGGATGACTGGATCAGGCCCTTCTCTGAAGATCATCAGCAAAAGATTGTGCGGGATGAGGGCAGCCAATGAGCGATAACCCGGTGATGCTTTATGACGGCGTTTGTGACCTCTGTAACCGAAGCGTTCGTTTCGTGCTGAAGCGGGATAAGGCGCATCGGTTTCGCTTCGCTTCCCTGCAATCAAAGGAAGCGCAAGCCATGCTCGCTGCACATGGTGTAACGATCGAGATGGACACCATCTATCTGATTATGGAAGGCAAACTATATGATCGTTCTTCC